>CAISYL010000272.1 GCA_903889655.1 uncultured Alphaproteobacteria bacterium
GCAACCTCGTCGCGCACCTGCGCGATCGTCATCTCCTTGCCGGTGTCGGTCCGCGTCGCTTCCATCAACCGCGTCAAAAGAGTGTTTTCGTGGCCGCCCTCATGCGCATGCCGGATAATCTTGCGTGCGAAGACGTCGAGCTGTCTGCGGCCCGGCAGTACGAGCTGTTCGAGAAAGCTGTCGCGCAGGCGCGGCGGCAGCAGAGCGGCGGCGAGGAACATCGCCGGAAACTTGTCGAGCGTCTGCGTGACGGTGCCGGCGATGCCTTCGATGTCGTTCGAGAGATCCGAACTCAGGATCGCTTCGCCGATGATCTCCAGCGTCACGCGGGTCATCTCCCGGTCGATCGAAAATGGATGGCACTTTTGCAGAGATCGTTCGACGGAGCGTTGCGCTGCAGCGGTGAACAGCGGCGCGAATTCGCGGACGCTCGAGTGCTGAAAGATCGGTGCGGCGAGTTTGCGGTTCTGCTTCCAGGTTTCACCTGCCGCGGTGAGAAGTCCGTCGCCGAGAAGCGGCTTCAGAATCGCGAGCTGATTGTCGTCCTTCGGATAGTTCTCGACGTTGGAAACGAGAATGTGCCGGATCGTCTCCGGATCGTTCACAAGCGTTCCACGCCCGGCATTCGCGACGCCGATGCGGAAATCCGAAAAGTCGCTCTCGTACCAGACGCCCGGAAAGGAGGCGATGAGATTGGTCAGCAGCTTCGGCCTGAGCAGCGCGGCGCTGAGTCCCGGCGCCTTGCGCGGAGGTTTCGGTCTCGCCGGCAGCAGGAGCGGCTCTCCGAGATCGGGCGCATCCTGGACAGCCATCGGTTTTCCTCCCCGTGAGATCGATCGTGCCTGCTCCATATGCGGAGCGACGCGTCATTTAAGGAGTGTCGATTCGGCCAAGAAGGGGATCAATTCCGGCCACTGTCCCAGAATGTTCCGGCTTACAACAAATCGACACTCAACCTCACACGGCTCTACACCATAACCGCGCCTCGGAGCGTAGCGTTGCCGTCAGATCACTCAAACTCGTCGGTTTACTCATCGGGAGGAGAACATGATGCAGCGTTTACGGACTGTCCTGTTTGCGACAAGCGCGGTGGCCCTTCTGGCCGGCTGCGCGAGCGATGGAAATTCGAGCTTCGGAGGCGGCGGAGGTGGTGGCGGCACGAGTTCCACGGCGGTTCCGCAGCTCGGACTCACCGGCGATGGCGGCGCCACGCAGGCACTCGGCGTTTCGTCGCTGACCGATCCGATTCTCGGCACGACCGGTGTGCTCGGCGGTGGCGGCGACGGCCAGGTTGGCGGCGCAATTCCAGCGAGCGCGCTGGATCCGCTTTCCAGTGCCCTCAAGCCGGTTGTCGATCAGGTCTCGGCCGCCGTTCCGCTTGACACCGTGACGAGCCAGGTTCCGGCGCTCGGCGTCGATGGCAGTGGCGGACTGGTCGCCGATCTGACCGGGCAGGACCCTCTGACCGGCGTTGTCGGTTCGGACGGCCTCGTCGGTTCGCTGCTCGGCGGCGGCAATAGCGGTGCGCTCGGCGACGTCATTCCGGCCGGTACGATTCCGTCGTTGCCCACGGGCAGCGATCCGACCGCGGCTCTGACGGGGGCCGTTTCCACGGTGACGGGCGCGCTCGGCGGCGCGGCCGGGGGCGGGCTGCCGAGCCTGCCGACGACGGGGACGCCGCTCGACACCGTGACCGGCGCGCTTGGCGGCCTCTCCGGCGGTGCGTCGGATCCGACCGGCGCGCTGACGGGCGCCGTCGCGACGGTGACGAGCACGCTCTCCAACAGCGGCCTGCCGGTGGACACAACGCCGGTTGCGGGGCTGGTCACCACGGTCACCAAAGCGCTCCCGTAACGGGCGAGCGATCTTTCAGGACAGAGAGGCGGACTTTAACGTCCGCCTCTTTCATTTCGCGCTTTCAAGCGTAGCGGGAGATCGACACATGTTCGTCAGGAATTCTTTGCTTCTCGCGGCAGCGGCCATTGCTCTTGCCGGCTGCGCAAGCGACGGCAACGGAGGATCGGGTAGCGGCTCGTCCGGATCGAGCGGCAATCTCTCGGTGCTTGGGCTTTCGGTTCCCGATCTGTCCGGTCTTTCCAACGGGCAGTTGCTTACCACGGCGCCTGAACTCGGCGTGGGCGGCAGCGGAGGCCTCGCCGAAGACCTGCTCGGGCAAGATGTCGTGGCGAGCCTCATCAGCACCGGACCGGGCCCCGTGCCCGCGGTGGTTGCGGGCGGCGAAGGTGGCATTCTCGGTGGCGTCGCCGATCCGCTGGCGTCGGCGTTACCGGATCTGCCGGCACTCCCGGCGCTTCCGGTTCCTGTGTCGTTGGGCATCACGGGCCCGGGCGGTCTCGTCGAGGATCTGGCGGGACAGGATGTGCTGGGCGCAGCTCTCGGCGCGCCGGGCGGCATGGTGCCGACGCAGAAGGGGCTTGTGCCGCTGCTGCTTGCCGGTGGCAATGACGGCACGCTCGGTGCGATCGTTCCGCCGGGCGCTTCGTCAAGCCTGCCCTTGCCGGGCCTGCTCAGTGTGCCGACGGGATCGTCTCTACCGAGCGGGACTAATCAGCTGACGCAGGTGCTCACCACACTGACGGATGTTCTTCCGAAATAATCCCGAGCCGTATCACTCCGCTGGGCTTTCGGCGAAGAAGGCGCCGAAGGGCAGCAGCTCAATGCTGTTTCCGCTTTCGACGCGCTCGAACCCCGCGAGCCGTACCGCGTCCAGGCCGGCGATCGACGGGTTGTCGAGACGCAAGGGCGCATTGCCGAGGTTGAAGGCCGCAAAGGCCTGACGGCCGCCATCACGGTCATGGCGACGCACCATCACCAGCGGATCCGTGGAAGGCAGCAATTCCAGTTCGCCGCAGCGGAGGGCATAATTGTTCTTGCGCCATCGCAGGAGTGCGCGCGTGGCGGCGAGGCAGGAATGCGGGTCTGCCTCCTGCACGTCGACCGCATGGCGCCGGTGTGCGTCCGGCATGGGAAGCCACGGGCGCGCGGTGGTGAAGCATCCGTTCGGCCGATCGTGCCGCCACGGCATCGGCGTGCGCGAGCCGTCGCGCCCACGAAATTCCGGGTAATAGGTAATGCCGTAGGGATCGCGCATATCTGCGAGATCGATTTCGGCTTCGGTGAGGCCGAGTTCCTCGCCCTGATAGAGCGAGACGCTGCCGCGCAGAAAGAAGAGAAGCGCCAGCGCGAGCTTGGCGAACCCCGCGGTGCCGTCGGGCGCCGGATGCCAGCGTGTCGCGACGCGGGCGACGTCGTGATTGCTGAAGGACCAGCAGAACCAGCCTTCCTGCTCCGCCGCCATCGCACTGTCGATGATCTGTTTCAGGATCGTGGCCGAGAATTCGCCCTTCATCACGCCGAGCGTATAGGCCATGTTGAGCCGCGTGCCCTTTTCGCCCGTCAGGGCCTCGATGCGGTTGAAGGCGCCGGCCTCGCTTGAGATTTCGCCGAGCGTCAGCCGGTCGTCGTAACAGTCCATGAAGCTGCGGATGCGCGACACCCAATGCGCGGTCTCCGGATGCATCATGTCGTGAATGTGGCGCTGCATGCGGAAGGGACGGAGCGGAGCCTGTCCGTCCGGCGTCAGCGCCGGCGGATTGTCGCGCAGCGCGGGATCGTGGAGCATGAAATCGACGGCGTCGAAGCGGAAGCCGTCCACGCCGCGACGAAGCCAGAAATTCGCGCTCTCGAAGAGCGCGCCGACGACGGCAGGATGCCGCAGATTGAGCTTCGGCTGGCTCGCCAGAAAATGATGCAGGTAATATTGCCGCCGCCGCGGTTCCCAAGCCCAGGCGCAGCCGCCGAAGACGGAGAGCCAGTTGTTGGGCGGGCTGCCATCAGGCTTCGGATCGGCCCAGACATACCAGTCGGCTTCCGCGCCGTCGCGCTTGCGGCGGCTTGCGTTGAACCACGCATGCTGGTCCGAGGTATGGCTCCATACCTGATCGAGAATGATCTTGAGGCCGAGACGATGCGCGCTTTCGACCACGCGGTCGAAATCGTCCAGCGTGCCGAAGAGCGGATCGACGGTGTTGTAATCGGCGACGTCGTAGCCGAAATCCATCATCGGCGAGGTGAAGAAAGGCGAAATCCAGATCGCATCGACACCGAGATCGGCGATGTAGGGAAGCTTGCTTTCAAGACCCTTGAGATCGCCCACGCCGTCGCCGTTGCTGTCGGCAAAGCTGCGCAGGTAGACCTGATAGACGACGGCACCGCGCCACCATTCGGTGGTTTTCTGCATTGATCCTCGACTTGAATGTGCCGCGACTGCTCATCTCCGCGCCCCGCAATTTCAGCAGGAACCGAGCGTCTGTTCAACAACGCACAACCGCTGCGCAGCGCTTCGCTTCTCGCCCACATCGAACAAATGCTGACGCCGTTTACGAGCCCTGGGTGTGCCTCAATCCGGGTTCCGCAATATTGCTGCGAGGAAGGCGTTGAACAGGAAGGCAGCTTGTTTAATCAGAGCCCGGGATGAAATTCGGTCTTCCTCTAAAATAAGCTCGTCGACGGCGTAGCCGAATTCGGCGGCGACGCGCAGTCGATTGTACAGCAGATCCTCATTCAGCTCCGGCCGGAGCTTTCGGGCGACGACGAACATCTGCTTCGTCATTTGCCGTTGTGACTGAAGTCTCAAATGGGAAAGCTGAGGCAAGGCGCGCATCGCGCGCATCGTCCATATACCGCCCGGCTCGCTCGCCACAATTTCAGACGATATCCGGAACCATTGCTCCAGCAGGGCGGTGTTGTCGGCCTTGGCATCCCATATCCCATCACTTGAGAGCCATATATCAAAGGCATCCATTGACCTCGTCAGAAGATGCTCGGCCAGAACTTCGAGAATTTCATACTTATTATTGAAGTACCGATAGAAAGTAGGTGGCGTAAGCTCGGCCCGGTCGCAAATTGCATTGGACGACAAGCGTTCGAAGCCGACCTCTCCAAGCAGAATCCCGGCTGACTCGACGAGCCTGTTATAGGTCTCGGCAGCCTTGTCGGACGCTGGCGGAAGGCGGCCGATTTGGCTCCGCCTATTACGTCTGCCGTTTTTCAATGGACGCTTCGCACGAAGTTCGGTCATTCGACCCGCCGCCTGTCTCGATTGCTCTGTTCTCAAGTTAGCGGGGCTCCCTTGATGGAGCAATCGCCTCCAATGAGGCTTGACAATCCTTATAATAGTTTTTACTACTTTTTGGCGTCCGGTGCGCTTTGGAAGCTGCACGATTTTCGGTTTGTGAACGCGGTCAAAGTTAAAATGGTGAGCACTGATGATTTCCCAATCGGCCGACAATCAGCCGCAGAGGCTTGAGATAAGTTCATTGCCGGCCGTCGAAGATTTCGGTTTCACGGGAGGGCGGCAAAGTTTCCGGACCTTTTGCGAAGCAGCCTTCAGGCCGGGCTCGCCACGCTTCATGCGTAATGCCAACGGCAATTTCGTAATTTTTCGGCATAAGGACGTGAGGGCGTTGGCGATTCGCCCCGAAGTGGGTTCCGTGCCTCCGGGCGTTTTGTTTTCTCACATCACGGACTTCTCCGTTATCGAACCGGGCACGATCGGCGGGGGCATAGCCCAGGTTCTCAAGAGCCAGGTCTTCACGATGAATCCGCCGACACACACGATCCTGCGCAAAATCCTCGCTGCCCAGGTCGGGGCCAAGTCGATGGGGGAACTGAAGGAGCTGGCGAACAAGATAGTCGACGGCATCTTGTCCGAACTTGAGGGCAGGGACGAAATCGATCTTTCAAGGGACGTGGCGGAGAAGCTTACGGCCCGTTTCTGGGGTTCCGTTCTCGGCATGACGCCCGAGGAGACAGAGGACATGGTCGTTCATGTTCGGGGTCTGTCGCCCATGTTCGAGGTCCTGCCCACATTCGAGGGGATCGCGCAGGCCGATACGGCGGCGCTCCTTTATGACAAAACGATCGGCGCCGCTGTTGCGCGCAGTCTTGTCTCCGGCGGGTGTCCGATGGTCGAGCGTGTGGCGGTGGGGCTCGAGAAAGTGGATTGCCCGGACGATCCGAATCGCAACGGTATGGTGCCGAAAGATGCCGGGGCGTTTTTCTCCGGGAATCTGGTGGATGGATTCCACACGGCAGCTCTGGGCGCGACCAATGTGATCTATGTTCTTTTGCAGAACGTCGAAATGCTCGGCGGTCTGCCAATTTCCCCGGAGGTTATTTCCCTGGCGATCCGCGAGGCGTTACGCATCGAGCCGCCAGCCATATTCCTGAACCGCCTCGTGCTCGAAGATTTCGTCTATGAAGGATTGCTGATCCCGAAGGGCACGGTCATCGCCATGATGTGGGGGGTGGCCAATCATGATCCGGAAGTATTCGCGGACCCCACTCGGTTCGACATCAACCGTTCATCGCGGGAGTTCACGACATTCGGCGGCGGCATTCACATTTGCGCGGGCCTGCATGCAGCGCTGATGTTGATACAGACACTGGTCGAACGGTTATTGGGTGGAGATCTGGATGTCGAGTTTTCGTCCGAGGTCGAGTGGATGGAAAATTGTATGATGAACCAGTTGAAGGCTGCGCCGCTCAGCATAACGAGACGCGCGATCTGAAGGGTACCTCCCTAACGTTGTCGACCGCGTCAGCATGAATGAAACGTGACGCCAGACGCCCTTTCGGCAATCTACATCGCTGCGTCGCGTCTCATTTGCTATCCGTGGTAGAAGTAACGTGGAGGGATCGCGGGCCATGAAGGACGAACGTACGGAGCTCGCCGGCTACCGGGCCGTTGCGCTGATCTACAACGCGCTGATGACCGGGCTGGTGCTGACGCTCGTTACGCGCAAGGGAGCGGGCGACGCTGCGCGCTTCGTCAAGGCGCATTTCCGCAGGCAGCATCTCGAAAAATTCCTGCCCGGTCTGAAGAAGCTCGGTCTCGATGCGCTGCCGGATGCCGTTGCCTGCGCGCGGTATCATTATTTCTCGAATGCGCTGGGCGGCGTGAAGACGGAATATATTTACGAGTCCGATCGCAAGGCATGGGTGCGTTATCCACCGCCGCGCTGGATCTGGCAGGGGACCGCGATCTGCGCCATTCCGGCGAAGGTGAACGAGGCCATGCTGCATGGCTGGCATGGGTACAACGGCGTCTCGCTCGGCAATCCGCGTCTCGGTTTCGTCTGTACCGGCCAAACGGTCGAAGGCGCGCCGGGGCTCGAAGGCTACTATTTCGAATATGACCGTGAGATCGCACCGGAAGAACGGGTTCGATTTGCGCCCGACGAAAGCGCGCCGGATTTCGATGCCGCCGCCGTGCCGTATCTCGACAGCGCGAGTTGGCCAGAAGAGCGGCTGCGCAAAATCGGGCGGTCCTATGCGATGGAATATGTGCGCACGCTGCTGCCGACCATGCTCGATCTTTTCGGCTCTGAGGATACGCGGGCGGTGCTCGGCCATGCCGGGCGGCTGATCGGCATGCAGTTCTACGACGAGACGGCGGCGCTTGTCGGCATAGCGCCCGGTGGCGCGCATGCCTTCGCCAATTATCTCGCGGCCATGGCGGCGGCGCAGGGCGAGAGCGTCGACGTTCTGGAGCAGGGCGGCGAGCCGCTGGTGCGCCAGCGCGGCTGGAAGCTGATGGATGGCATCGCGGTCGATCAGGCGGGCTTCGACGCCTGGAACGCGTTGTGGGAAGGCGCGCTTGCGGTCCACAACAGGCGGCTGAAGCTCGCGACCCGACGCGGCAACGACGAAATCGTCTGGCGCATCTCGCTCTGAGGGGGTGTCAGGCCTGCTTCTGCGGCGGCCGCTTTCCCCGTTCGGCGAATTCCGCCATCAGACCCGGGTAATCGTCCATCGAGGGAAATTCGGCAAAGCTGTAACTCGCGGGCGTCGTTGCCCATGGCAGTTTTTCGCTGATGTAGCTCTCGATGAACGGCTCGAACCATGTGGCATCGTCGAGCATGGTCGGGCGCAGGTTGACGAAAGGCGTGGCCTCATCGAACCGGCTGAACATCCAGCTCATGCAATGCGGGCAGAAATAATGCCGGGGCATGCCGTGGAGGCCGCCGATCACCGGCTCTCCCTTTGTGATCGCGAAGCCATCCTTCGGCAGAAGGATGCTCAACGAGAAAGCACCGGAGGTCATTCGTTGGCAGCCCGTGCAATGGCACGCCATGGTGATGACGGGCGGCGCGCTGATCTTCACGCGCACCTGTCCGCAGCGGCATCCACCCTCCCAGGGCAGGTTCCATTCGTTCATCGCTGATTCTCCCTGCATTTTTCATCGCCAATCTAGACCCCGCCGGTGCCTGGAGGCCAATCGGGTTGACAAAGTTCTATTTTGGAACTTACATCGGGCGGCAATCAAGGCGAGGAACGCTCATGCCCATCCAACGGAATGCGACGGCGGCCATCGTCGGCGCCGGCGACTATATCGGCGGCGCGATTGCGAAGAAGTTTGCGGCAGAGGGCTATACGATTTTTGCCGGTCGACGCACGGCGGACAAGCTCGCGCCGTTGAAAGCGGAAATCGAAGCGGCGGGCGGC
>CAISYL010000273.1 GCA_903889655.1 uncultured Alphaproteobacteria bacterium
ATAGGGCGTCTCGCCGCAGCCGGCGCAGGCGCCGGAGAATTCGAATAAGGGTTCGAGGAACTGCACGCCCTGGACGTCGCTGCCGTTGACGCAGGCTCGATCGTTGACCGGCAAGGTCTCGAAGAAGCGGATGCTCTCGCGTTCCGCCGCCAGGATCGGCAGTTTGTCGGCCATGTTGATCGCCTTGATTTCGGCTTCACGCGGACTTACCGCGGGACAGGCCTCGACGCACAATCCGCATCCGGTGCAGTCCTCGATGTAAAACTGCAGGGTAAAACGAGCTTCGGGATAGCCGCGGGTGGTGACGGCGGCGGATTTGAACCCCTCCGGCGCGTCGATCAGCTTGTCCTCATGGTCATAGCGGGCGCGGATGACGCTGTGCGGGCAGACGAAACTGCATTGGCCACACTGGATACACAGATCCTCGCGCCAGATCGGAACGATCTCGGAAACATTGCGCTTTTCGAAGGCCGAGGTGCCGGATGGAAAGGTGCCGTCGGCGGGGATCATACTGACCGGAATCTTCTCGCCTTCACCGGCGAAGAGTCTGGCCGTGACCGAGCGGATAAACTCCGTGGCGTCGGAGGGCACCAAGGGCGGCTTCACGACGCGGCTGGTAACCTCGGCAGGAACCGTGATTTCGAACAGCTTGGCCAGGCTCGCATCGACGGCGGCGAAATTCTTGTCGACCACGACCTGTCCCTTGCGCGCATAGGACTTGCGGATGGCTGCCTTGATGTAGCCGATCGCCTTGTCATGCGGCAACACGCCGGAGATCGCAAAAAAGCAGGTTTGCAGAACGGTATTGGTGCGCCCGCCCAACCCGGCCTCGCGGGCCACGGCGGAGGCATCGATGACGAACAGACGCAATTTCTTGTCGATGATGGTCCGCTGTACCGAAACGGGCAGCCGATCCCACACCTCTCCCTTGGGATAGGGCGCGTTCAGCAAAAACGTCGCCCCGGATGCCGCGACCTTGAGCGGGTCCTGCCGCATCAGCACATCGAACTGATGGCAGGCGACGAACCCGGCCTGGGAAATGAGATAAGGTGCCTCGATCGGATCAGGGCCGAATCGGAGATGCGAGATCGTCTGCGCCCCCGATTTATGGGAATCGTAGACGAAATACCCCTGGGCATAGAGGCCGGCATCCTCGGCGATGATCTTGACGCTGTTCTTGTTGGCGCCCACCGTCCCATCGGCTCCCAGTCCGTAGAAAACGGCGCGAGTCACGCTGTCCTTTTCGATCATGAAGCCATCGTCGACAGCCAGACTGGTGTGGCCGAGATCGTCAACGATGCCGAGCGTGAAGCTGCTTTTGGGCTTGTCCTGTTTCAGCTCGTCCAAAGCCGCCTTGGCCATCGCCGGGGTGAAATCCTTCGAAGACAGGCCGTAGCGGCCACCGATCACGACCGGCATGACCGCCCGCTCGCCGCGGCCGACGGCGCCAGCCAGGGCCGCCACCACATCGAGAAACAACGGCTCTCCCGTGGCCCCGGGCTCTTTGGTCTTGTCGAGAACGGCGATGCCGCGAACCGACGCCGGCAGGACCGCCAACAGATGCGAGACCGAAAATGGCCGGTATAGGCGCACTTGAATGACACCGACCTTCTCCCCGGCCTCGCTCAGCGCCGCAGCCGCCGCCCGTGCCACTTCGGCTCCCGAACCCATTATGACCAGCACGCGATCGGCTTCGGCATCGCCGTCATAGTCGAACAGGCCATAGCGCCGTCCGGTCATCGCGGCGAAGCGATCCATGGCCCCTTCGAGGATGGCGGGGACCTTTTCGTAATAGGGGTTCACCGCCTCGCGCGCCTGGAAGAAAGTGTCGGGATTTTGCGCCGTGCCGCGGATGAACGGATGTTCCGGATTGAGAGCCCGGCCGCGATGCGCATGGACCAACCGGTCATCGATCATCGAGCGGATCTCCGCATCGTCCAGCAAGGTCAGGGTATTGAGCTCGTGTGACGTGCGAAAGCCGTCGAAGAAGTGGCCGAATGGAATCCGCGCCTCCAACGTCGCCGCCTGCGCCAGCAGGGCGAAATCATGAGCCTCCTGCACGGAGCCAGAGCAGAACAGCGCGAAGCCGGTGGTGCGCACCGCCATCACGTCCGAATGATCGCCGAAGATCGACAACGCCGACGTCGCCAGTGAGCGCGATGCGATGTTGAAGACGGTCGAGGTCAGTTCCCCTGCGATCTTGAACATATTGGGCAGCATCAGCATCAGCCCTTGCGACGACGTGAAAGTCGTCGTCAATGCTCCTGATTGCAGCGCGCCGTGGACCGCGCCCGCCGCCCCACCCTCGCTTTGCATTTCCTGGACGACCGGGACGTTGCCCCAGATATTGGGAAGTCCTTCCGACATCCACTGATCGGCGAGTTCGGCCATCGTCGATGAAGGCGTGATCGGATATATGGC
>CAISYL010000274.1 GCA_903889655.1 uncultured Alphaproteobacteria bacterium
GCGTTTCGGTTTCGGTCGACTTCAGCTCATTTCCATCGTGGCGACGCTTATTGCATCCTCCGCATTCGCCGAAGACTACAAATTCGGCGAGGTCGACATGAAGGTCGACAACACGGTTTCCGCATCCGTCAGTGTGCGTACATCGAATCAGAATTGCGAATACATATCCGTCTACAATGGCGGCTGCACCGCGAAGAACGGCACCGACTACGACGTCAATTCCGATGACGGCGACATCAATGTCGAGCGCGGGCAGATCATCTCGGCGCCGATCAAGATCCTGTCCGAGATCGACGCCAAGTGGCGCGAATACGGCGTGTTCGCCCGCGCCAAGGCGTTCTGGGATCCAGCCGCCTACGATCTCGGTAAAGGCGATGGCGACTACGGGCCTGTCGCCGCGCCCAACGCGCAACGCCGGGACCTTCGCGACGCCTATCGCGGCGACGACGCCTATAACCGCGAGCTGCGTCAGCTAAAACTCCTCGACGCATTCGCCTACGGCAACTTCAACGTCTTCGACGACCTGCCGCTCAATGTACGTCTCGGGCGTCAGGTCGTGAACTGGGGCGAAAGCCTCTTCATCCCTGGCGGCGTTTCCTCCTATCTCCCGCTCGACGTCGCGGCGTTGACCAGACCCGGCATGGAACTCAAGGAAGTCTTCCTTCCGCAGCTCACCGCCTATGCGAGCCTCGGTCTGCCCGAGAATTTCACGGTCGAGGCGATGTATATTGCCGAATGGGACAAGTCGCCGCTTCCACCCTGCGGCACCTTCTTCTCGCCCAGCGATGCGCTGTCCGACGGCTGCGCCTATGCGATGGCGAGCGGCGAATTCTACACCAACCCGGACGGCAGCCCGCGCGATGTCTCCGGCACGACCGGACCGCTCTTCGTCCCGCGCGGCGCCTCCCAGAACGCTCCCGAACAGGGTCAATGGGGCGCGGCCTTGCGTTACTACGCGGACTGGCTGAACGACGGCACCGATCTCGGCGCGTATTTCGTCAACTTCCACGACAAGCTGCCGATCGGCACCTTCACGGCCAACTCAAACCAGACGCTTCTGACCACGGCGGCGCTCGCAACCGGCGGCAATCTCGCAAGCCCGCTCTGCCTCGTCGCCCTTCCCTTCTCCGACGACGCAGGGCGCCCCGTCCGCACCTGCGCCGGTGCCGAAGGTCTGGATGCAAAGACCAGCGGCAAGATCTTGCGCGCGCAATATCCCGACGACATTCACATGATCGGCACGAGCTTCAACACGACAATGAACGTCCTGAACGGTACGGCCTTGTCAGGCGAACTCGCCTACTACACCAACATTCCGTTCCAGGTCGACACGACGGAGTTGACCGCCGTCGACTTCAAGAATGCCGGCTTCCTCGGCCTCTTCGGGCAGCCATCCGTTTACAATGGATCGCCCACCGCTCCCGGCGATCTCATTCAAGGCTATCAGCGCACAACGGCGCTGCATGGACAGGCCTACACCATCAGCACCTTCACGACGTCGGATCCGATCGTCAGTACGCTCGGCGCCGATATCCTGTTGCTCGTGGCGAATGCCGGCTTTCAGTATCTGCCGGACGCAAAGGGAAACAGGTTCCTCATCCCGCGCTCGGGCGAGACGCATCCCAATCCAGGCGTGGCCGCCGTGCTCGGCGATCCCTGCATCGCGGCCGGGACATGTTCGATCCAGCCGCAATACGCGACCTCCTTCTCCTGGGGCTATCGCCTCCTGGTCGCTGTTCAATACAACTCTGTCTTCGGAACGGCCATCACCATGACGCCGCGCGTCTTCTTTTCGCATGACGTCAAGGGATACTCGGCCGGACCGATCGGACCGGGGTTCGTCGAGGGAATAAAGCGCGTGGGGCTGGGCGCGGACTTCGCCTACCAGTCGGCCTACAAGGTCAGCCTCGATTACTCGACGGCATTCGGAAACGCCTACCGAAACGCGAGCTACGACAAGGACTTTGCAAGCGCATCCTTTTCCTACGCCTTCTGACGCCGGCAAACACCCCGTTCTGTCCTGGTTCGGGGTGTTTGTTGCATCTGTGTCCAGATTTGTCGCGCAGTTCGACTTTCATGCGATGTCCACATTCGACCTCTTATTTGGCCAAATCGGACCTCACTGGAGAGCGCGCTTTATTTCTGAATTAGGACGCCCGCAGATTGTTGGCGTTGACGCGATTCTTTTTCGTGTGAGCGAAACGAGGACAAAAAATCAACAGCGCGGGAGGAACGAAACGTAGCATCGCAGAAGGGGAGAAACATGCGGTACAGCATCCGTCCAGAATCCAGACCATGTCGGCCACATGCGATCTTTCTCGGCGCGATAGTCGCCGGTGCGATCTCGTTCCTTGCAGGTGCAGGATCGGCCTCCGCCGAAGACTACAACTTCGGCAGCCTCGCCGTCACCTTCGACAACACAATCTCCGCCTCCGCCAGCGTCCGCACTTCCGCGCAATCCTGCGACCACATCTCGGTCTATAACGGCGGTTGCGCCAGTTCGAACGGCGCTCACTACGACGTCAACTCCGATGACGGCGACGTCAACGTGCAGCGCGGTGAACTCATCTCCGCGCCGTTGAAGATCATCTCCGAACTCGGCGCGAAATGGGAAAACTTCGGCGCCTTCGTGCGCGCGAAGGCCTTCTGGGATCCGGCCGCCTACAAGCTCGGCGACGGCTCCGGCGATTACGGCCCCGTGGCCGCGCCGAACGATCAGCGCCGTCCCATGCAGGATTTCTATCGCAGAGACGACGCCTATAACCGCGAATTACGCCAGCTCAAGCTGCTCGACGCCTTCGTCTATGGAAACTTCAACGTCTTCGACGATCTGCCGCTCAATGTTCGCGTCGGTCGACAGGCCGTGAACTGGGGCGAAAGCACCTTCATCCCCGGCGGCATTTCCTCTTATCTGCCGCTCGACGTCGCCGCCTTCACCAAGCCCGGCACCGAGTTGAAGGAAGTCTTCCTGCCGCAGAACACCATCTATGCGAGCCTCGGCCTTCCCGCCGACTTCACGCTGGAAAGTTTCTATATTCTGGAATGGGACAAGTCGCCCCTTCCGCCCTGCGGCACGTTCTTCTCGCCGAGCGACGCACTGTCCGATGGCTGCGCCTACGCGCTCAGCAATGGCGAATACTACACGAATGCGGACGGCAGCCCGCGCACGCTGACCGGCCTGACGGATCCCCTCTTCATCCAGCGCGGTGAAGAACAGGGCGCCCGCGACCAGGGCCAGTGGGGCGCGGCCTTGCGCTATTATGCCGACTGGCTCAACGACGGCACCGATCTCGCCGGCTACTTCGTCAACTTCCACGACAAGCTGCCGATCGGCACCTTCACTGCGGACAAGACGAGCGGTCTCGGCTATACCGCACTGAGCGGATTATCCGGTCCCGGCGTATTGAGCTCGCCGGTCTGCACGACGACACTCCTGATCGATGAAGGCGGACAGCCGATCCCGCTCTGCGCAGCCCTCTTCGGTCAAGCCGCGCGCGACAGCGGGAAACAGCTGATCGCTCAGTATCCCGAAGACATCCACATGATCGGCTTCAGCTTCAACACGACGCTGGCCGACGTCATGAACGGCACGGCACTTTCGGGTGAACTTGCTTACTACACGAATATGCCGTTCCAGCTCGACACGACGTATCTCCAGGGTGTCGATGCACAGAACTTCGGCTTTACTCCCGGACCGGGCGAGACGTCATATTATGATGGGCCTCACGTCAATCCGGGCGATGTGATCCCCGGCTACAAGCGTACCAAGGCGCTGCATGGTCAGCTCTACACGCTCAGCACCTTCACGCCGTCGAACTGGCTGGTCGAAGCCGCGCATGGCGACCTTCTCATTCTCGTGGCGAATGCCGGCTTCCAGTACCTGCCCGACGCCAACAACAACCACTTCATGATCCCGCGTTCAGGCGGCACGAACGCCAATTCGGGTATGGCGGCCACCTTCGGAGATCCCTGCAACGTCTCGGGGACCTGCACCCTCGCGCCGCAATACGCGACATCTTTCTCCTGGGGTTATCGCCTGCTCGCGATGATGCAATACAACAGCTTCCTCGGAACGCCGGTGACGATGACGCCGCGCGTCTTCTTCGCACATGACGTGAGCGGCTATTCGGCCGGCCCGATCGGACCGGGCTTCGTCGAAGGCGTCAAGACCATCGGCGTCGGTGTCGATTTCGACTACCAGTCGGCCTACAAGCTGAGCCTCGATTTCGCATCGAGCTTCGGCAACCGCTACCGGAACGCAATGGTGGACAAGGATTTCGCCAGCGCATCGATCTCCTACGCCTTCTGACGCGCAGGCACGCTTTTGAAATACGGCCCGGCTCGCAGGAGCCGGGCCGTTCCCTATCGGAACGAGGCCCCCCGCTTCGTGGCCAGATCGGACCTCCCCTTTTGCCGAGATAGCCCCTCGAAAAGAGGGAAAAGCTTCTTACATTCATGTCATTAATGTAGCTGACGCGGAGGCGAGCTCATGACTTCATCAACGATGTCTCACACGCCGGCGGATGTCTCGATCCAGCCGCGTAATCTCAGCTTCGACGTGGAAGCCGCGCTCGCCACCGACTGGCATAAGGGCGACCCCTTCAGCACCGCCTTCTACAACGCGCTTTCGATCATGTTTCCGGTCGGCGAACAGCAGTTCATCGACAGCGTGAAGCATTACCGCGACCGGATCACCGACCCTGTTCTCGCCGCCGATGTGCGCGGCTTCACGGCGCAGGAATCCATTCATCGCCGGGAACACCAGAAATACAACGAAGCCCTCTGCTCGAGCCTTGGCTACTCTCTCGACGCGCTGGAAGGACCGATCCGCCGTCGGATCGACTGGGCGCAGAAGCACATGCCGCCCATCGTCCATCTCGGCGCGACCGTCGCCTATGAACACTGGACCGCAATCCTCGCCGACGCGCTGCTCCGCCGGCCGGAAATGATGGACGGCGCCGATCCGCATCTCGCCGCGTTGTGGCGCTGGCACGCGATCGAGGAAAGCGAACACAAGGCCGTCGCCTTCGACGTCTATCGCGCCGTCGGCGGCACGCCGAACATGCGTCGTCGCCTGATGCTGGCGATCACGCTCGAATTCGCGTGGGATACGCTGCGCCACATGCGCGCGATGCTGAAGGATCACAAGGGCTCGAAAGTGAAGCTCTGGCTCGGCGGCATGAAATTCCTGTTCGGCAAGGGCGGCGCTCTGCGTGGCCTCGGCCGCCCCTGGCTCGATTTCTTCCGCCGCGATTTCCATCCCTGGGATCACGACAACCGCGCCGTCGTCGCCAAGGTCGCCCAATCGCTATCGCTGAAGGTCGCCGCCGCGGAATAAAGCCGCCATCGCGAAGCCCGAGGGCAAAGCCGGTCTCATTGCAAGCCTCTTCCCCCGCTTCTAGAGTGAACCGAGGGGGAGAGCTGCATGTCCGACATTGTCTTTCTGCTCGGCGCCAATCTTGCCGCCGTGATCGCGCTGATGCTGACACTCTGGCTGATCAGCATTCCGTTCGGCGATGTCAGCTTCATCGACGGATTTTGGGCCTTCGGCTTCATCCTTGTCGCCGGCGTTACCTCGCGGCTTCTTCCTTTCGGCGGCCTGCACCAGATGGCGCTGCTCGTCCTCGTCGCGGCTTGGGGCCTGCGCCTCGGTCTTTATCTATTCTGGCGCCGGCGGCACGAAGGTCCCGATGGCCGCTATGTCGCCATGCTGGCAAAGGCCAGCGGTTCGGTTCATCTCTATACGCTGAAGATCGTCTTCCTTCTGCAAGGAGGGCTGATGTGGATCGTCTCGTTGCCCCTGCAACTCGGCCAGTTCGACGCCCCGGCGGAGTTAGGTCCGCGCGCGCTGGCCGGCGTCATGCTCGCTGTATTTGGCATCGCCTTCGAAAGTATCGGCGACTTTCAGCTCGCCCGGTTCAGGAAAGACCCCGCCAACAAAGGCAAGGTGCTCGACACTGGGCTTTGGCGTTACACGCGGCATCCGAACTATTTCGGCGATCTCTGCTTCTGGTGGGGCGCGTTCATGGTCGCCAGCGAAGCGCCGCTCGGCTGGACGAGCGTCGTTGGGCCGATCGTCATGACGGTTCTGATCGTCAAATGGAGCGGCGTCCCCCTTCTCGAACGACGCCTCGTCCAGTCCCGTCGCGACTATGCCGCCTATGTCAGCCGAACGAGCGCGCTGATCCCCTGGCCGCCGCGCGGTTGACCCGGGTTTTCAGCCGGTCTTCTTGCGCTGCGTATCCTGCTGCTGCAACAACCTTCCCGCAAACACCACACCCAGCGCAACGACGACAACGATGATCGTCGCCAGGGCGTTGACCTCCGGCGAAATGCCGAGCCTGACCTTCGAGAAGATCACCATGGGCAGCGTCGTCGCGCTCGGGCCCGAAGCGAAGCTCGCGATGACGAGATCGTCGAAAGAAAGAATGAAGGCAAGCAGAAAGCCGGCGACCAGCGACGGTGCGATCAGCGGCAGCGTGATCGTGCGGAAAACCGCGAAGGGTGGCGCGCCGAGATCGAAGGCCGCTTCCTCGTAAGTGCGATCGAGCCCCGCGAGCCGGGACTGCACGACGATCGCGACATAGGCCGACGAGAAGGTCACATGCGAAATCAGGATCGTCATCACGCCGCGCTGCTCCGGCCAGCCGATGATACTGCGCGTCGAAACGAAGAGCAGCAGGATCGAAAGGCCGAGGATCACATCCGGCAGCACCAGCCGCGACGAGACCGACTGGATCAGGATCGAGCGCCCCCAGAAGCGGCCGAAGCGCACCAGGGCGAAGGCCGCCATGGTGCCGAGAATGACCGAGAAGATGCCGTTCATGAAGGCAATGCGGAAACTCAGATAGGCGGCGCTCAGCACCTGATCGTCATGCAGAAGCTCGCCGTACCATTTGGTCGAGAAACCCGCCCACACCGTCACGAGACGCGAAGCGTTGAACGAGAAGACGATCAGCATGACGATCGGCGCATAGAGAAAGACGAAACCCAGCACCATGCAGACGAGCACGAAGGGCGACAGACCGGTGACCTTCATGGCTGAACCTCCGAACGCGTCTGGTAATATTGAAAGATCATGATCGGCACGACGAGGAAGAGCATCAGCGCGATCGCCACGGCCGAAGCGACGGGCCATGCCTGGTTCTCGAAGAATTCGTCCCAGATCACGCGGCCGATCATCGTCGTGCTGGGACCGCCGAGCAGCGACGGAATGACGAACTCGCCGATCGCCGGAATGAAGACGAGCATCGCGCCGGCGATGACGCCGGGAATCGACAGCGGCAAGGTCACGCTCAAAAAGGCGCGCGTCCGCGAGGCGCCGAGATCGGCCGCGGCCTCGAGCAGCGTGAAATCGAGCCGCGACAGCGTGGCGTAAAGCGGCAGCAGCATGAAGGGCAGATAGGAATAGACGATGCCGACATAGACCGAGAAGGCGTTGTTCATCATCGGCAGCGGATCGTGAATGATGCCGAGCGTCAGCAGCACGTTGTTGATGACGCCGTTGTTCTTCAGCAGCCCGATCCAGGCATAGACGCGCAGCAGCAGCGACGTCCAGAACGGCAGGACGATCAGCAGCAGCAGCGGATTGCGCCAGCTCTCCGGCACGCGCGCGACGCCATAGGCAACGGGATAGGCGATCAGCGTGCAGATACAGGTCGAGATGAAGGCGATCTTGACCGAGTTGAAATAGGAAATGATGTAGAGCGGATCTTCGAAGAGATAGCTGTAATTCGACCAGTCGATATCGAGGTTCGGCCACCAGCCGCCCTCGCTCCAGTCGAGAAGCGGCGTGAAGGGCGGGATGCCGACGATCTGCGTCGCAAAGCTGATTTTCAGGACGATGAGAAACGGCAGAAGGAAAAAGATGGTGAGCCATATCAGCGGCACGCCAATGACGAACCGCCTGCCTGTAAGCCCGATGCGCGCCAGCCCCGCTGCCGCTCGATCCATCGGGGAAGAAACCTTCCCGTCAGCCATGACACCCCCGAAAACAGAATCCTCGAACGAAAGAACCCCGGCCTGACCGGCCGGGGTTCCTGTCTGTCACTGACCCGTGCGGATCGTCGTCCAGGCGCGCGTTTGCAACCTGTTGAACTTCTCCGACTTCGTCGGCACCGCGAAGAGCTTCTTCATCACGTCTTCCGGCGGATAGATGTTCGGGTTGCTCTTGATCGCGTCGTCGACCATCGGCTTTGACGCCGGAACCGGGTTTGCGTAAGCCACGTAGTTCGTGTTCGCGGCTTCGATGTCCGGCTGCAGGATGAAGTTGATCCAGGCCAGGGCATTCTCCGGATGCGGCGCATCGGCGGGGATCGCCATGTTGTCGAACCAGACCATCGTGCCTTCCTTCGGGATCGAATATTTCAGCTCGACACCGTTCTTCGCGTCGCTCGCGCGGGCCGCCGCCTGGAACACGTCGCCCGACCAGCCGAGCGAGATGCAGACGTCGCCATTGGCGAGATCGTTGATGTATTGCGACGAGTTGAAATATTTGATGTAGGGCCGGATGCTCAGCAGCAGCGCCTTGGCCTTTTCGAGGTCCGCGGGCTTCTGCGAGTTCGGATCGATGTGGAGATAGTTGAGCACGATCGGAATGATGTCCGTCGGGCTGTCCAGCATGGTGATGCCGCAATCCTTGAGCTTCGCCGCATTTTCCGGCTTCAGGATCAGGTCGAGCGAGTCGACCGGCGCGTTCGGAATGCGCTTTTCGATCGCCTTGACGTTGTAGCCGATGCCGGTGGTGCCCCAGAGCCAGATCGCCGCGTGCTCATTGCCCGGATCGGCGGCCGCCACCTGCTTCAGCAGCGCGGGGTCGAGATTCTTGTAGTTCGGGATCTTGCTCTTATCGAGCTTCATGTAGACGCCCGCCTTGACCTGACGGTCGAGGAACGGGAAGGCCGTGGGAACGACGATGTCGTAGCCGGAATGGCCGGCGAGCAACTTCGCTTCCAGGGTCTCGTTGCCGTCATAGACGTCGTAGCGGACTTTGATGCCGGTCTGCTTTTCGAACTTCGCAACCGTGTCCTTCGCGATGTAGTCGGACCAGTTATAGATGTTGAGGACTTTTTCTTCTGCGTGGGCGCTGACCGAGATCATCCCGGCAACGGCCAAAGCAACAAGCCCTGTCCCGATTTTTCCAATCATGAAGAAGCTCCTGTTGGCTTCATTTTTGAAGCTGGGGCGATGGATGCCCGAGGAAGGAGCGGCGCAAGGGCAGCGGAAAGCCCCCCGCCACATCGCAACCACCACGAGGATGCTAGCGCCATTTCCGGCGCGCTTCACCCCTCAAAATTCGAAATCTGCTTCGTCGATTTTCAGAAAGGGGCCGCGCCGGGTGATTTCCTGTCAGAGTGCGTGCTTTCCGAGGTCCGGAAACACCTTGGAAACCTTGCCTAGCAAGTAGTCACCGTAGCTTCCATCGAAGGCATGCAGGTTCGCCCCGTCCCAGCGCTGGCCGCTGTCGTCGACGGTCCGCGACACACGCTCCGGAAGCGGCACGATTTGCGCATCGAAATCGGGATCGAAAAAGAAGGGAAAAGACAGCCTCCCCCGCCCGCTGAGATTGCGCACGCGATGCGGCGTCGATCGGTAGAAACCGCCGGTCAGCCGATCGAGCATGTCTCCGATATTGCACACGAATGCTTCTTTTATGGGCGGCGCCTCGACCCATCCTCCGGACGACTTGACCTGAAGCCCTCCCTTGTCGTCCTGCGCCAGCAATGTGAGCAATCCGTAATCTGTGTGTTCGCCGACACCCCAACCGTCGTTGTCGCCCGGCGGATAATGAAAGATCCGGAACAGAACTGTCGGATCGGCCGTGTAGCGGTCCGCGAAATAGCTCCGCTCGAGCCCCAGCGCGAGGGCGATTCCCCCCATCAACGCATGTGCCGCCCGCGTCGTCGCCGCGAGATAATCGAGAACGGCCGCGCGGAGTTCCGGCACCTGACGCGGGAAGAGGTTCGCGCCGTGCAGCGGCATCCCGGCGCGGACGCGTGGGTGATCGGCGCCAAGTTCGGTGCCGAAATAGAGGCCCTCTTTCAAATCGGGCTTGCCGGAGGTGAGTTCGCCGCCGACCGGAAAGAAGCCGCGCCAGGCCCGCCCGCCCTTCGCCATTTCAATCTCGATCTTCTCTTCGAGCGGTAGCGAAAAGAAACGCCAGCTCGCCGCCTCCAGCCGCGCCGGAAGCTCCGGCGCGACGCGATGGCCCGTGACGTAGAAAAAGCCCATGTCGCGACAGGCCCTGTCGATCTCGATCGCGACCCGGCGGCGCGCAGCCTCGTCCCCATCTGCGAAAAGCGGCGACATGTCGATCACGGGCAGCCTCTCGGTCATCGATCGGCGTTCCTGCGAAATGCATCGAGTGTCCGGTCGATCGCCTGCAGCGCCTGCACCTTGAGCTTCGACGGCTCCTTCGCATCGGTCATCAGCAGCGCCGCCTGACATTCCATCGCGGCGAGAAGGCTCGCCAGCAATTCGACATTCTCGAAATCGAGTTCGCCCGCTTTCCAGAGGGCCTTCAGCGCACCCGTCAGCAGCCCCAGCGGATAGGCCGCGTCGATCTCGCGATGCCGCGCGAGACCGAGCACCGCCGGCCCATCCTGAATGACAAGACGCAGATAGGCCGGCTCCATGCAGGCGTCGAGAAACGCCTCTGTGCCGACGCGCATCGCAACCCAGGGGTCGCTTTCGGCCCGCGCGCGCCGCATCACCTTTTCAGCTGCCTCCGCCTGCAACCGGACCACCACGGCATCGAACAGGGCGCGCTTGTCGTCGAAGTGATGGTAGAGCGCGCCGCGCGTCACCCGGCTCGCCTGGGCGACCGCTTCGATGCCCGTCGCCTGATAGCCCTGCGTCGTGAAGAGCCGCCTGCCCGCTTCCAGCAACGCCTCGCGGGTGGCGTCGGA
>CAISYL010000275.1 GCA_903889655.1 uncultured Alphaproteobacteria bacterium
GAGATCATCACCGCCGCCTCATAAGCCGAGGAGAGCGACTCCCGCAAACTGTCGATCGACTCGTTCACCTGCGTGATGTGGTCGTGGACGTCGCGATAGTAGGGATGGATTTCCTTGTCGATCATCGGCAGCTCGTAACGCTCGAGCCTGTTGCAGAGCTCGAGCATCGGCGTCACGCGGCGGCGGAAAGTCGTGAGTTCGCGGCGCAATTCATAGATGCGATCGACCTCCTGCGTGGTGAAGCTGTGAGCGACGATGTGACACTCGATCTCGTTCACCTCCTCGACGATCTGGTCGATGACCGGGAAATAGTGATCGGCAACGAAGTCGAGAAGCGCGTAGAGCACATAGTCCTCGCCATGCGCCAGCAGGCGCGGCTCGCGCTCGCAGCGCTTGCGCACTTCGCCATAGGAATTCGAGGCGCCGTGCCGCACGGTGATGACATAGCCCTTGCCGACAAAGACATGGGTTTCGCCATAGACGATTTCGGAATGCGCGAGTTGCGCCGTGCGCAGCACAACGAAAATGGCGTCGTTATAGACGTCAAGCTTGGGGCGTTGATGGGCGCGATGCGCATCCTCAATCGCGAGAGGATGCAGATCGAACTCCTGCCGGATCTGTTGAAGCAATTCCTCGCAGGGCTCGTGCAGGCCGATCCAGAGAAAGCCGCCATTCTCCGTCTTGTCGAGGGTCGCGTCCGCGAGCTTCAAATCCGCTATGCGCTTGCCGTCGCGATAAAGCCCGCAGGCGACGACCATGGGTTGGCCATATTCGTTGACGAGCGATTCAAAATCCATGGACGTCCACCTCAGCCGATTCCCGGTCTTCACGATATCATCAGCGCAGCGCATGACAGGAGCCGCGCCGCCGGGTCGCATGAAATCTCGGTAATGACGGATTGCCCGAACGGGCGATTGGTATCCCCAAGGGGAGTGATACAAGGTCCGCCGATCAAAGGGTTAGGTCAAAGTGGGAATGCCTCTTGCCCCAAGGGTTCCCCTGCGTTTTTTTGCCCCAAAGTCCCACCTCCATCGCGCGGCCCGACCGGGCAGGCTAGGTAGACTCCGAGGCTTCCTAGATCGAAATGGCGGTGTCACCCTGCATGTAGTTTCCATTCGCCCCCGAATGGAAACTGGCCTGCCGAAGCCCCCCGGCTCTAGCCCCCTAGCCCCCCGCTGAGCGGGGGGCTTCGGTTTTTTGGTCACTCCAAGTCTCCGCTACACGGCCAGCATGACACCCGCAAGGGCAAACCCGGCATACGACCACGTGAACCGCCAAATACTGGCAAAGTCCCGCATCATGTGCATTGTTCCGCCGGTCAGCGCGCCGCCCTCCCCCCTTCACTCCTTGCCTGCCGGCGCGAGGCATTGTGATAAGGCTGGATGGCAAAGATTTCATGCGCCGGGAGCGACAGCGCTTCGCCGCTGACGGACCTCGACGCCTCCGTCATTCCAGAGGATGACTCCTCCCAACTTTCCTTAGACAGCTGGCTCTGACGGCAGGTCCTTCGTGTGGGTCACCGAAACGACGGTTCCCGGGTTCGCGTCGGCGATGCTGACCTTGGCTTCCAGCTGTTTCGCCAGCGCCTGAACGATGCTCGTGCCGAGACCGGCCTTGGCATTTTCAGGCTGTCCAGGCATACCGATCCCATCATCCCCTACGGAAAGGGTCCAGTCTTCCCCGCGGAAGCGGTAGCCGACCGTTATCCTGCCTCCACGATCGCCGGGAAAGGCGTGCTTGAGAGCGTTGATCACCAGTTCAGTGATGATCAAGCCCAGACTCACAGAGACGTCCGCATCAACAACGCCCTCATCTGCATCAATTTCCAGCGATATCTGATTATGATCGCGGATCATCGACGCGCCGAGGCTTTGACAGAGCGCGGTAAAGTAGGCCCTCAATTCGACGTCCCCCAGACGGGACGCGGCAAGCTGCTGTTGCACGGTGGCGATCGACATCACGCGCTGGTGCGCATCGTGCAGATGGGCTCGCGTTTCCTCCGATTGTACCTTCCGGGCGCTCTGCAGAAGTACGCTGGCTATAATTTGAAGACTATTTGCGACCCGATGCTGCATCTCGTGAAGCAGGATCGATTTTTCCCGCAGCAAGTCGTCCTTGAGCTTCTCCGCGATACGGGCCTCTGTCACGTCCACCACTGTCAGCAGAAGCCGCACATTGCTCTTGTCGGCATAGTTCAGCTTATGAGCATTGAGAACGAGACGGCGGGGCTTAACGCCATCGCGCTTCAGATCCATCTCATAACCCTCGACTTCGGCAAATCCGGAAGCGGTTGCTCCCAGTAGCGCCCGGAGCTGAGGCAGATTCCACTCCCCGGCACCCAGTTGAAAAAGGGTGCTGCCCACGACCAGAGCCGGATTAATCTGAAATGCACGACAGAACGAGGCACTCGCGGCGATCATCTCGAGATTGCCGTCCAGGAGCAACAGCGGTGCATCGGAAGACGCGATCACGGCCAGCGCCAGATTGAGCGCCACTTCTGGGTGGATGGCTTTATCGGGCATCGGGACTGCCCTTTCAAGTGAACCGGGGCACGCTACGCCAAGCGGCGAGCCTCATCCGGCCGAGGTATCGGCAAAGCCATAACGGCCTGTCTCAAAAGGCCGTCCGACACTCGCAACGGAACCCTACCATGCTTGGGCTCGTTCTACTAATCAGACCGATCAAAGGCATTTGTCACGCCACCTCGCGATTTACTTTCTTCGGGATGGTATGGTGCCGTGCGACGACGAGCCCAAAGAGCGCAGGCAGCTCGCGGCCAAAGAGATAAGGTTCGACAACAAGTGGCGGGAGTGCCCAATGAGCGAACCCGAGAAACCCGTCGCCTACTCCTTCGACCTTGTCGGACATTCGGTCATGGTAACGCTGACCTATAACAAGAGCGTTGGCGCCAGCGAACGAAAAGCAGCGGAAGTACTGCTGAAGCGCCTGGGCGATCTCCTGACCATGATGCTCGATGTGGATTCCACGCGGATGCATTGACCCAGATATTTGTCTACCCGCCGAATTCACCTTGCATGCAAGATTCGGAACTGGCGCCAACCTATAAGTGGCACAAGTAGATGTCCGCCCCGGCCCGGGACCTATTACTGGTGAAACATTCAGATCGGCGCTCGCTTGTGTACCGCCGCGCGCGCTTGACTAAAATAGTCATTCCACCAACAAAAAAGCGGACATTTGCAAAATAATTTCGTAGACCGATCTACTTCACAAAATTATTCTGTGTACTATCTTTCTTTGTCACGCGGAGGGCACCATGAGCAATGAAGAGGAAGAATTCATGCAACCGGATGTCCCGCAAAACCTGGCCGATGCTGGCGAAGACCTTTTGGCGGCGCAGATAAGACTTGCTGCAATCGAAGGTCGTATCGACTTTGAAGACCTTATGTTTGTCCGCCGTTTGATTGCGGTCGCATTCGATCAGGTCAAATCCCTGCGTGAGAAACTCATTCACTAGCGCAGCTGTAACTCGTCACGGATGCTTTCGAGCACCTCCAGCGCCGCCCGCGACGCCGCTTTAGCTGCTGGGCTCGCCAGAGGATCGGGTGTCTCCAGATTGGCAATCGCGTGGCTCACGAGATCCTGCGCCTCCTGCGCGGTGATGAGTTCTTTCTCTCGTAGCAGCGCGAACATGTTCACGGAGAGGAGTAAGGCACTGAGCGAGATACCGGGTCCGTCGAGCTTCATCGCGGGCTCCAATCTTAAAGGCACCACCTCACACGCTACGCTTCGCATCGTTAACTGAAGTTAAAATAACTGCTTCAAGTCCTATGTATGTGTACGGATTTTACTGGCCGCACATGCACACAGCCGTCATTTTTCTACTACAGGTTGGCACCGGGATGTATTCCTATTTGGTTGCTTGCCTCCAATACTTGATCGTTCAGCAACACATGCGGATGCGGCGCATCTCCTTCGTCTACGTCGTGACGATGGGGATGTCTAAGGCCCTAGCCGCCCGATCGAAGGATTTCTGAAATAAACAAAACCCCGCCGTCCTTTGAAGGAACGGCGGGGCGGGACGCTTCAGCCTCATCCTGACAACCGGGTGGGCCGGAGGGGGGCTGGATAAGGCTTGACCTCGAAACTATAGGGACGTTCCAGGCGCATAAAAAGCCCCGCCATCCAGTCAAGAACGGCGGGCCAAAGTCGGGACACCCCAGGAGGGCAGCGACGCCGGCGAGAAATCCCTCCGGCGCATCATCGGCCAAAATACTTCTATCCGGCCGATCTCGGCGCACCGGCGATCGCCGGCAGGATCTCATCAGGACGTGGCGGTGACTTCGCTTGTAGCGGGCTCGATCTTCCGCAGAGACCTTCGTCTCGATTACATCGATATCGGCGTTGACCTCATTGGCGAAGTCCGTGCCCGCCAAGGTGACGCCATGGGCGACGACTTCCGTGATCTGGTATTCGAGCTAAACCTCATCAGAGTCGCCCTCGAAGCAGAGGCGCACGCCGTGCGCGTCATTGAGGCTCAGCAGGAAGTCGCCCTTCAGGCGGTGCAAAGTAGCTGCCAGGCGCGCGAAGTCGGCACGGCTGAATAGCTCCTTGCCGTAGTCGCCTTCCGAATTCCAGTAAGGCGGATCGAGATAGAAGAGCACGCCGGGCCGATCGTAGCGATCGAGGAAGGCTTCGAAGTCGAGGCACTCCACGACGACGCCGGCGAGACGCGAATGGATTTCCTCGAGCTCCGAGGCCAGCCTCACGATGTTGAAGCCCGAGGCCTCGAAAGGCGACACGCCATAGCTGCGGCCGGCGACCTTGCCGCCGAAGGCGAGCCGCTGCAGATAATAGAAACGCGCGGACCGTTCGAGATCCGTGAGCGTCTCGGGGTCCGTCGCGATCAGCCGTTCGAACTCAACCCGGCCGCCCAGCTTCCACTTCATCTCGTCGAGGAACGCCTGATAGTGGCGCTGCAAGACACGGAAGAAAGTCGCCACGTCGCGGGAGCGATCGTTGATGATCTCCGCCTTTGGCGCGACCCGACGGCGGAAGAAGACGCCGCCCATCCCGACAAAGACTTCGGCATAGGCCTCGTGCGGAATCGCCTCGATCCTCTGAATGATCCTCTTGGCGAGCTTGCTTTTGCCGCCGATATAGGGCGCGGCGCCCCGGCCCGGCTGAACCGGGCGGTAGTTTGACTCCATAATGAAGGACACTCACACTTCCGCCGCCCTGCGTAGGGGTAGGCGGGCCGGCCTGTAATGCAGGCCGATTACGGTCGGGCGTGGCGCTACCACGCGGTTCGGGGTGTTGGCGCACCCCTGCCCCCGCCGGCCGTGGCGGGGATATCAGATCGAAAGGAAATCGGAATGGCGGCACCGAACCCACACCTGGAGGAACTATCCGTGGCGAATGTCCGCGCCAAGGTGGCGATCCAGCTGCTCGGTCAGCTGATACTCGAACTCACCCAGCGCGGGCTTTTGCCTGAGGGCTGGCTCGAAGAGCAGGCGTCGCACATCGAGGAGCGACCTTATGGCGAGGCTGACGTACTCTCCGAGATCGTCGCCAAGCTGCATGAAGGCTTCGCCGGCTAGGAAAATCAGGCCGCAAGTTCCGCAAGCAATTCAGTTTCCGTCGACGTGTAGCCGTTCGTCGCCCCGGTGAAATTCCACCGATACCGCGTATAGAGACCGCGATTGGCCGCCGGAATATCGAAGTGTTTCGTTTCCGAAGCGGCCCAGGTCAGGCCCGAATACGACGCGATCGTGGTCCATGCCGCCCCGTCATTGGATGCGTCCAGCGTCATGGCTGGCGGCCCGTAGGCCGGGTTCGTCCATGTTGTCATGCGGAAGGCGGCAAGCTTGATGGCAGCCGGCACCTGCAGCATCAACCAGCCGGTACTCAATCCGTTGGCCGTTGAAAACCTGCCATTCGTTTGATCGAAGCTTTTGTCGAAGGCGCGCCATGCCGCGTAGGCGGAACTGAATTCATTGCTGGCGCTGGCGACATATCCGACAGGAGCGTTGGCGGCCGTCATCGCAGGAAGAGACGATGCGCTTTCATAGACCAAAGGCGCCCCAGTCATGAGCGCATCGAACATCCGCGAGCCGATCGCCTGCATGCCGGCATTGTTATAGTGATAGGTGTCGACGAGGGCCAGGTCGTCGGTAACGACCAGGCTGGATAGCGGATCGGCGACGGCGACGGCGTCTTGCGAGGCCCTCACGGTCGCCCCATAAGCCATGCCCGATCGATAGATGCGCATGATCGCGACGCGCGATGTTGGCATCGCCCAGTATGTCCGGATGTCGCTCAGGGTTCCGACAAGCTTCGCACGATAGGCGTCGGCCGTCGCCTGATCGACAATGGCGTCGGCTTCGCCCTGCACCCATACGACGTTCTGTTTTGCGATCGGTGTGCCGGCGAGAGCCGCTTTCGCGGCAGTGACCCATGCGGTCTGATTGTTGAAATTGGTCTGACCGTATACCCATGTCGACGCAAGCGATCCCGACACCGCCCGCTTCACGATATAAAGAGTGCCCTTGCGATGAGCGGCGAGCCAGCGGACCGCATATTGCGCTTCCGGGCCCCATTTCGTCGGATACGCCCCTGTCGGCTCTGAGTTGGTCCCTGCGACATATCCGACGAAGGCGGCGCCGTTCCATATCTTCACGCGCCTCGTGTCGATCGCGGCGATATCCACCGGCACGCTCGAAACGCCCAATGCCAGACCGTTTGATTGCCCCGACACAATGAGCAGCTCATTGAACGGTCGGGGGCTCAAGAGGATCGCCGCGCGGCGCGCCATATAGCCCTTCATGGTCACGCCTGCAGCGGAACGAGAACGGCAGCATCGCCCGTCTGGTTCTGTGCCGCGCCGGCCACAGTCACGGATCTGATCTTCATGCCCTTCGCTCCTAACCACTCGGCTGGGTTGGCGAGCTGCACGAAGGTCGACGAGCCGGCCGTCATTTGCCGTTTCGCGCCATATTCGTCATAGACGTCGTAGAAGGTTGCTCCGTCCGGCGTGCGCTGAAACTGGATAAAGCCCCCCTCGAAAGAGGCGGGAATATAGAAACCGCCTGGCAGCTTGCCGTCGAGCAAGATCAAGTTCGAAAGGCTCGCGCCGTCGGAAATGGTGGCCGTGGCGATCGCCGGTGCTGGCGTCGTCGAGATCGGCGTGATAGCCGAGGCCGAAGGCGCCGCGGCGAGCTTTGCCTCGGTCGTACCGTTGATCCAGAAATGTCCGATCACGGCGCCACTCGTCGGATTGGTTACGACGAAATGGTCGAGTAAGTCGCCGACCGAGAAGCCGGCACCATTCGTTGTCGCCTGCCACGAGCTGCGATCGACCACGCCGGCCGTTGCGGCGGCGGGACGCGCGCTAGCCCCCGGCGCGGCCGACGGATTGCCCCCGACATCCGTCCAGGTGACAGCCGAGGCATTCACGTGACGGATGAAATAGGCGTTCGTGTCGTCCGTCCACAGCGTTTCCTCGACGTCGCCGGAGACGATGGACACCTGAAGGCTGCCCGCCTGGACGACCGAAGCGAGCGATTTCAGATAGAGCCAGATACCGGCGAGCAGCCCCATCGACGAAGGCTTGTCGGCAATGACATTTGCGCCGGAATAGGCCGCATCGCCGGCCGAGCCGACCAGCTCGTTGCCATCGTCACCCGATACATAGATGACCGGTGCGAGCTTTCCATCGGCATCGACAACACCTTTGGTCTGCCGCACCCCTGCATTGATGATCTGTCGTAGCCAGTTCATGTCATACCTCGATCGAATGATGGCGAGGCGCACGGCGTGCGCCTCGATGTGGTGTTATCGGCCGCCGCTGGCCTTGTGCTGTTGCGCCGCCCAATCGACGAGCCCCTGCAGCATCGCTACGCAGGCGCGATGATTGCCGTTGTCTTCGGCGATGCGGGCGGCGGCATCAGAGGCTTTGGCCCCGGAGGGGCTATCATCAGATTGGTGGGGGGCAAGGGGTATGGCGGACACGTCGACCCCGAGGGCTGAAGCGTTCCACACGCGCTCGAGGCCAACAGGCAGAGGATAGCGAGCGTCAATCGCAGGCGTGACATATCGGGGAACCTCCTTGATGACAGTGATCGTTTGAACGTGAATGGCATCGAGCTGCAGCGCGACTTCGGTGCCGATGTCGAATGTGATCTGGTCGCTTGCCGCGACACGATCGAGCCGCGCCTGCAGCTCGTCTTTCGCCGCCGCGTCCCACTGGGCCTGCACGGAGTTCGCGCCGCCGTGCCAAAGGGCATGGCCGCCCCAGGCGAGAAGCCCGACGACGGCGATCGCCGCGCCGGCATAGAGCCAGCCGCTGACGGCGCCGCCGGCGATGCCAAAGAATGTCGAGATCTTCGACCACATCACCGGACCCCGCTGCAATCGACGGCCGCGCCCCAGTTCGCATAGCGCGGCTGAAGTTTCAGAAGAATGCGTCGCGGATAAGCCCGGTTCTCGCGCATCGCGGCCGTCGAGCGGGTGCTGTAATTCTCGACGTGGCCGAACCAGCGTTTGCCGTCCGCGCCACGGGCCATAGCGAGCCGCCTGTCGCGGTTCACCCATCCCTGCCCGCCATTGTACGCGGAGAGCGCGAAGCCCCAGCGCTCGCACGCGCTGGCGCCCTCGTTGCCGTCGAGGAGCTGGCGATCGTAGAGAACGAAGGCGCGCAAGGCCCAGCCCGGATTGAAGGGTTCGGCCGCGCCGAGCTTGTAGACGCCGGAGATCCACGTCGCGGTCTCCGGCGTGAATTGCGCGAGGCCGCCGGCATAGGCGCTGCGCGCCTCGGGAC
>CAISYL010000276.1 GCA_903889655.1 uncultured Alphaproteobacteria bacterium
GAGCCGATATCGCGGATGTCGCCGAGCCCGGCCATGCGTGTAAAGATCAATCCGAACGGGATTGATCCAAGCAGATAGCCGACGGCCAGCGCCGCCAGAACCCAGGGCGCTGCCGTATTCAGTGCCTCGATCATGGCTAGTGTCCCCCGTCCCCGTGAATATAGACCGTCCGTCCGCCGACCATGGTCCGCAAGGCGCGGCCCTGAAGGCGGCGATCCTCGAAGGGTGTGTTCTTCGAGATCGATCGGAGCTTAGAGGCTTCGACGATCCATGGCACCCCCATATCGATGAGGACAAGGTCGGCCGGCAAGCCGGCGGCCAGGCGGCCCGTGTCGAGGCCGAGGAGGTCCGAAGGCGCGAAGGTAAGAGCGCCGAGGAGACGCGCCAGCGGCAGGTCGCCATTGTGAACCAGTGCGAGGCTTGCCGGCAGAAGCGTTTCGAGGCCGATGGCGCCGAAGGCCGCTTCCGCGAAGGGATGGCGCTTGGCGTCCGCGTCCTGCGGGTTGTGGCCCGAGACGATGATGTCGATCGTACCGTCGGCAAGACCTGCGACGAGCGCGCGGCGGTCGACTTCGGACCGGAGCGGCGGTGAGAGCTTGAAGAAGGTGCGGTAGCCCTGCACATCGTTTTCATTGAGCGCGAGATGCGCCGCCGAAACGCCGCAGGTGACTTTCAGACCATTGTGCCGTGCGCGCCGGATGATCTCGACGGAGGCCGCGCAGGAAATCTGGGCGACGTGATAACGGCCGCCCGTCGCTTCGAGGAGCCGCAGGTCGCGCTCGATCATGATTGTTTCGGCGATGGCCGGAATGCCGGCGAGGCCGAGGCGGCTCGACAACTCGCTGTCGTTCATGACACCGGTTGCGAGCTCCGGCACTTCGGCATGCTGGACGATCAGCGCGCTGAAATGTCCGGCATAGGACATGGCGCGGCGCATCACCTGCGCGTTGGCGACGGCGCGGTCGCCATCCGTGAAAGCCACGGCGCCGGCTTCCTTGAGAAGGCCGATCTCCGTCATCTCCGCGCCGGCGAGGCCCTTGGTGAGCGCCGCCATCGGATGAATGTGGACAATGCCTGTATCGCGGGCGCGGCGTTCGATGAAATCGACAAGAGCGACGTCGTCGATCACTGGATGCGTGTTCGGCATGACGATGAGCGTGGTGACGCCGCCGGCCGCCGCCGCGAGGCTCGCGGTGCGCAGCGTCTCGCGATGCTCGGCGCCCGGCTCGCCGGTGAAGACGCGGCAGTCGATCAGGCCGGGCGCGAGAATATGCCCGCGGCAATCGACGATCTCGATGCCGTCGGGAATGCCGTCGCTGAAGAGATTGGGCCCGAGATCGGCGATCTTGCCGTCGGCGACCAGCAGATTGCCGCGTTCGTCGAGGCCGGAGGCCGGATCGACCAGCCGCGCATTGATGAAGGCTGTGCGGCTCATGAGGCTTGCTCGTTCGGCAGGTTGCGGGCGAGCGCATCGAGAACCGCCATGCGGACCGCGACGCCCATCTCGACCTGCTCGCGGATGACGCTGCGGTGGATGTCGTCGGCGACGGCGCTGTCGATCTCGACGCCACGGTTCATCGGACCGGGATGCATGATGAGCGCGTCGGGTTTCGCGAAGGCGAGCTTCTCGTAGTCGAGGCCGAAATAGTGGAAATACTCGCGCTGCGACGGGACGTAGGAACCCGACATGCGTTCGAGCTGGAGGCGCAGCATCATCACGATGTCGCAGCCCGCGAGACCTTCGCGCATATCGTGGAAGACCTCGACGCCGAACCGGTCGATGCCGGTCGGCAGCAGCGTCGGCGGCGCGACGACGCGGACGCGGGCGCCCATCGCATTCAGAAGCAGAATGTTCGAGCGCGCGACGCGGCTGTGCTGGATGTCACCGCAGATCGCGACGGTGAGCCCTTCGAGCCGGCCCTTGCGGCGGCGGATGGTCAACGCATCGAGCAGGGCCTGCGTCGGATGCTCATGCGCGCCGTCGCCCGCGTTGATGACCGAGCAGGAAACTTTCTGCGACAGAAGCTCGACCGCACCCGACGAGGCATGGCGGATGATGATGAGGTCGGGGTGCATTGCGTTGAGCGTCACCGCGGTGTCGATCAGCGTCTCGCCTTTTTTGACGGACGAGGAACCGACCGACATGTTCATCACATCGGCGCCGAGGCGCTTGCCCGCCAGCTCGAAGGAGCTTTGCGTGCGCGTCGAGGCTTCGAAGAAGAGGTTGATCTGGGTGCGGCCGCGAAGGACGGAGCCCTTCTTGTCGACCTGCCGGTTCTGCTCGACATAACCATCGGCGAGGTCGAGAAGGGCGACGATGTCGGACGCCGAAAGCACCTCGATCCCCAGCAGATGCCGGTGTGGAAAGATCGGGGCGAGCTGTTTATCCGCGCTGGTCATTAAAGCCGCATTGTATAGGGCCGATTCCTGGATGCGGCAAGGGGAGAGGGTGCGGCAATGGAGTTATCCCCGGTTTCGGACCCCGTGATAGGCTTCCTGCCACCGGAAATGGAGGAGATCATGACCGAGCCGATGACCGATCCGAGGGCTTTCGCGACCCATGAGGTGTTCAACCAGCCGCCCGCGCTGGAGGACTACAACCTCTTTACGTCGGACGTCGTGCTGGCCGAAATGGTCGAGCGCGAGGGCGCGGGCGACGCCCGTGCTTCGCTGACGGCGTTCGGCGCGAAGATCGGGACGGCGGAGGTGATCGACCTCGGGCGGCAGGCGAACGCCTATCTGCCGGTGATGAAGAGCTTCGACCGCTTCGGCCACCGGCTCGACAAGGTGGAGTTCCATCCCTCCTACCATGCGCTGATGGCGCTGTCTGTCGGGCAGGGATTGCAGGGCTCGCCCTGGGACCATCTGCTGACGGGCGGAGCGGCGAAGCCCGGCGCGGTCGTGGCGCGGCTTGCGGGCACCTACATGATGACGCAGATCGAGGCGGGGCACGGCTGTCCGATCACCATGACCAATGCGGCGGTGCCGGCGCTGATGTTTCAGGACAGCCTCGCGCGGGAATGGATCCCGCGCATCCTGTCGCGGACATATGATCCGCGCTTCATCCCGGCGAAAGAGAAGACCGGCGTGACCTTCGGCATGGGCATGACCGAGAAGCAGGGCGGCACCGACGTGCGCGCCAACACGACGGTCGCGAAGCCTGTCGGCAAGGGCGGGTCCGGCGCCGAATATCACATCACCGGCCATAAATGGTTCTTCTCGGCGCCGATGTGCGACGCCTTTCTGGTGCTGGCGCAGGCGCCGGGTGGGATTTCCTGTTTCCTGATGCCGCGCTTCACGCCAGACGGCGCGGAGAACGCGATCCGTATACAGAGGTTGAAAGACAAGGTCGGCAACAAGTCGAACGCCTCGTCGGAGGTCGAGTTTCAGGCGGCGTCGGGCTGGCTGATCGGCGAGGAGGGGCGCGGCGTCCGCAACATCATCGAGATGGCGACCTATACGCGGCTCGACTGCGCGGTCGCCACCGCCGGGATGATGCGCGGCGCGGTGGCGCAGGCGGTTCATCACTGTTCCTACCGGACCGTTTTCCAGAAGAAGCTGATCGATCAGCCGTTGATGGCGAATGTGCTGGCCGACCTTGCGCTCGAAACGGAAGCGGCGACGGCCTTGTCGTTTCGCGTCGCGCGCAGTTTCGACCGCGCGGCGGAGGACGAGAAAGAGGCCGCCTTTCGCCGCATCATGACACCGGTCGCGAAATACTGGGTCTGCAAGCGCGCGCCGAACCTCGCCTATGAGGCGATGGAATGCCTCGGCGGCAATGGCTATGTCGAGGAAGGTATCATGGGTCGCATCTATCGCGAGATGCCGGTCAACGCGATCTGGGAGGGCTCGGGCAATGTGATGTGCCTCGACGTGCTGCGCGCGCTCGGCCGCGAACCGGAGGCGCTCGACGTCGTGGTGGCGGAGTTCGAGACGGCGCGCGGGCGGCATCGCGCCTATGACGCGGCGCTCAACGCGTTGAAGGACGCCTTCGCGGATCTCGGCTCGCTCGAAGCCCGCTCGCGCCAGATCGTCGAGGCGATGGCGAAGGTGGCGGCGGGATCGATCCTGCTGAAGTCCGCGCCGGAATTCGTGTCGGATGCCTATTGCACGACGAGGTTGGGCCGCGACTGGGGCGACCTTTACGGAACGCTGCCGGCGGGCGTGGATCAGCGCGCGATTTTGGAGCGGGCGCGGATACAATGATTAGGGGACTGGCTCTCGTCGTGTTGATGGCCTGGTTGGCATTGATCTTTTCATCTCGTGGAATTCTTGTCAGAGATGACCCTATGTCAGACAATGAGTCAGCCTGTATATATTTCACGGGCCTTCATTTCGAGACGATTTA
>CAISYL010000277.1 GCA_903889655.1 uncultured Alphaproteobacteria bacterium
GCAATTTTCCCGCGAAAAACAAGTAAATTGCCAGCATCGGAAGAGGCGCGTGGAAAAGTTGCCTGTTTACGCGGCATTTAACGATTTGATAAACATGAAAGCGCTAGGGTGACCTTGCGTAATCCAGTCTTTCTGGATTTTGAGTGGTCCTATCCACTCTGTTTGACGCCTCCCTGTTAGAACTGAGCCGCGGGCCTTCCGCGGCTCTTTTTTATCCGCATCCATATCCGCACCATTCTCGACATGCGCTCGCTGCAAAGGCATGGCACGAATGTTGATCCTTCAAGACCTGACCGTGCTGTTTCGGCACGGGCCAATGAAGGGGACGGATGATGAGCTTCGATCGGATCGACCAGGATGTGCAGTTTGCAGGCGAGGAAGTGTCGCTGGCGGAATTCATGTCGTCCGGCCTTTTCCAGCGCACCTATCAGGAAGGCATGCAGCTCGTCGAGGAGACCTCCGCCTATCTCGACGGTCCGGGCCGCGAAGCCTCCCGCAACCTTTCCCGCGATGCCTCCCTTGCCTATGCCGGCGAAAGCATGCGCCTGACGACCCGCCTGATGCAGGTCGCGGCCTGGCTTCTGGTGCGCAAGGCCGTCCATGAGGGTGAGATCACGCCCGAAGAGGCTCGCGCCGAGAAATATCGCCTGGCTTCCAAGGATATCGCCCGTTCGGCCCGGCTTGCCGGCGCCCATGCGCTGCCGGAGCGCCTGCTCGACCTCATTTCCCGCTCCGAGCGTCTCTATGCCCGCGTCGAGCGGCTCGATACCCAGCTTCGCGAGCAGCCCCGTGCCATCACCGCGAGCCACCCGATGGCCGAGCAGTTGAGCCGCGTCGAAGCCTTCTACCGCGAGACGCTGAGCCGGAACTTCGGCGAGAATTAATTGCCCTGACTTCGGACCGGCCAAAGAAAAAGCCCCGCGAAAGCGGGGCTTTTGTCGTTCCGAGCCGGCTAACGGCTTACTTCGTGCCCAGATTGCCGAACTTCTGCTTGAAGCGGCTGACGCGGCCGCCACGGTCGACGAGCTGCTGGCCGCCGCCCGTCCAGGCCGGGTGCGTGTTCGGGTCGATGTCGAGGACGAGCGTGTCGCCGTCCTTGCCATAGGTCGAGCGCGTCTGGAAGGTGGTCCCGTCCGTCATCGTCACGGTGATCGTGTGATAGTCGGGGTGAATGTCTTTCTTCATGGCTCTCGCCTTCTCAGCGTCGAAAAATGGGCACGGAAAACGGGGCAGCCGATCGGGGCGCCACCGGAATGGGGGCTTATAGCGAAGACCGACCGGGCTGACAAGGGCGGCGGACCCTGTTTTGCCGCCGCCTTGCGCGGACGTGCCGCATGGGAACGGGCCCTAAGGGTTGACCCTGATTGGCGTCAGGGCGATCCGATTGCTATATGAACGGCCGGAGGCTCCTTGCGAGGCCGCCTCGATCGCAATTGCAAGCGGGCCGTATCATGAGCGAAGCGTCGAACGCCGTCGTCGAAGCCATCGAGCAGGAAGCGCAACGTCGCAAGCCCGCCCGCAGCGTCGGGCCGCTCACCGGCCTCGCCCCCTTCATCGCCCGGTACAAGGGCATGGTCGCTCTGGCCTTCGTTTCGCTGATCATGGCCACCGCCGCCACGCTGCTGATGCCGATGGCCGGCCGCCGGCTTCTCGACAACGGCTTCAACAGCACCAATGCCGACTTCATCGACACCTACTTCCTGGCGCTGATCGGTGTGGCGGCGCTTCTCGGCGTCGCCAGCGCGTCGCGTTTCTATTTCGTGAGCTGGATCGGCGAGCGCGTCGTCGCCGACCTGCGCGAGGCGGTCTACGCCCATGTGCTGAAACTCTCGCCCGCCTTCTTCGAGGTGACGCGCACGGGCGAGGTGCTCTCGCGCCTCACCGCCGACACGACGCTCATCAAGACGGTTGTCGGCTCGTCCGCCTCGGTCGCGCTGCGCAACGTCTTCCTCTTTTTCGGCGCCGCCTCGATGATGGCCGTGACGAGCCCCTGGCTCTCCGGCCTCGTGCTGCTCGCGATTCCGTTGATCGTGCTGCCTCTGGTCGTCTTCGGCCGCTGGGTGCGCCGTCTCTCCCGCGCCAGCCAGGATCGCCTCGCCGATACGAGCGCCTTCGGTTCCGAAAGCCTCAATGCGATCCAGACGGTGCAGTCCTTCACCCATGAAGAGATCGACCGTGCGCGTTTCGCGGACACGGTCGAACGGTCCTTCGACACGGCCAAATCGCGCATCACCGCGCGCGCGGTGCTGACGGCGCTGATCTTTTTCATCGGCCTCTCCAGCGTCGTCGGCGTGCTCTGGTTCGGTGCCCATGCGGTCGTTCGCGGCACGATGACCGGCGGCTCGCTCCTTCAGTTCATTCTCTATGCGGGCTTCGCGGCCACCTCGGTTGCGGCGCTCTCCGAAGTATGGGGCGACATGCAGATGGCGGCGGGCGCGACCGAACGCCTGATCGAGCTCATCTCGATCGAGCCGCAGATCCGCGCACCTAAAAACCCGGATCGTCTGCCCGCCCCGGCGCGTGGCGAGATCTCCTTCGAGAACGTCACCTTCTCCTATCCGACGCGGCCTCTCGTTTCGGCCCTGCACGATTATTCGCTGCATGTGAAGCCGGGTGAGACGGTTGCGATCGTCGGTCCGTCGGGCGCCGGCAAGAGCACCGTCTTCCAGCTTCTCCTGCGCTTCTACGATCCGCAGAAGGGCCGTGTACTTTTCGATGGCGTCGACGCCGCGAAGGTCGAGCCCGCCGAACTCCGCCGCCGCCTCGCCGTGGTGCCGCAGGAAACGGTCGTCTTCGGCATGAGCGTCGCCGAGAACATCCGTTATGGCCGGCCGGACGCCAGCGACGAGGACGTCCTCGCAGCCGCGAAGGCCGCGCGCATTCACGACTTCATCGTGACCCTGCCCAAGGGCTACGACACGCAGGTCGGCGAACGCGGCGTGACCCTTTCGGGCGGCCAGCGTCAGCGCATCGCCATCGCCCGTGCGATCCTGCGCGACGCGCCGGTTCTGCTCCTCGACGAAGCGACCTCGGCTCTCGACGCCGAAAGCGAGACGCTCGTACAGCAGGCGCTGGAAGGTCTGATGGAAGGCCGCACCACGCTCGTCATCGCGCACCGGCTTGCCACGGTCCTCAAGGCCGACCGTATCGTCGTCATGGAAGAGGGCCGCATCGTGGCCAGCGGCACGCATGACGAGCTTGTCCGTCAGGGCGGCCTTTATGCCCGTCTCGCGCGCCTCCAGTTCACGGGCGACATGATCGGCGATGTAAAGAGCGTCGCTCTGCACTAGACTGCCGGAAAATCGAGGGGAGAAATCATGTCGCGTCTTCTGCGCAACATCGTCATCTGGCTTGTCGTCATCGTCGTCGTGGCCGCCATCTTCGGCTGGCGCTTCCTCTCGGCGGCTGGATATTTCACCGGCATCCACGCCGAGGTTCCGGCCGATTGCACGAGCATCGCCTCCGTGCCCGGCCCGGAAGACATCCAGATCGACCACGAGCGCGGTCTCGCCTTCGTCTCGGCGCTGGACTGGCGGGCGATGATCCGCGGCGAGAAGGCGATCCGGGGCGGCATCTATGTGATCGACCTGAAGCAGCCGCGCGACAAATGGGTGCTCGCGCCCGTGACGCCGAACGAGCCCGCCGATTTCAAGCCGCATGGCCTTAGCCTCTATATCGGCCCCGACGGCAAGCGCCGTCTCTTCGTCGTCAATCACGCGACGGCAGGCAATGCCATCGAGATCTTCGACGTCGGCGATGGTGGCACGCTTACCTATGTGAAGAGCGTTAGCAGCCCGCTCCTCGCTTCGCCCAACGATGTCGTCGCGGTCGGTTCCGACGCCTTCTACGTGACGAACGATCACGCCTCGAAGGGGCTCGGCGCGCAGCTCGGTGATCTGCTGCTCCTCCGGAACGCCAACGTCGTCTATTACGACGGCGACGCGATGCGGATCGTCGCCGATACGCTGCTCTTCCCGAACGGTATCAATGTCAGTCCCGACGGCAAGACGATCTATGTCGGCGAGACGCTGGGCGCCGCGCTCGACGTCTATACGCGCGATCCGGCGACGGGCGCGTTGACCGGACGCGACTACACGAAGCTCGGCACCGGCCTCGACAATATCGACGTGGAACCGGATGGCTCGCTCCTTATCGCCGCCCATCCCAACATGATCGCCTTCCTCCAGCATGCGTCCAATCCTGCGAAGCTCTCGCCGAGCCAGATCGTCCGCATCGAGCCCGGCAGGAATGGCGGCGGCAAGGCCGGCACGATCTACCTCAATCTCGGCGAGCAGCTGTCCGGATCGAGCGTCGCCGCCGGCTTCGACGATCTGATGCTGATCGGCAGCGTCTTCGAGCCGAAGATTCTGGTCTGCAAGCAGTCGAAGGAATTCAAGTCGTTTTAAATTTGAGGCCCATCATGCGCGGGCTTGGCCCGCGCATCCACGTCTTCCTGCGGACAGATGGGCCCCGATCTTCGCCGGGGCGGTGGAGAGATAGAGCCTCGCTCTATCTCTCCGTCAGCTTGAACTCGATCCGCCGGTTGCGCTTCAGGGCCTCGGGTGTGGTCCCCGTATCGAGCGGCTGATATTCGCCGAAGCCGGCGGCGACGAGGTGGTTCGGCGCGACGCCTTCCTTCACCATGAAGTCGACGACCGCGATCGCCCGCGCGCTGGAGAGATACCAGTTCGACGGGAATTGCGCCGTGTGGATCGGATGGATATCCGTGTGTCCGTCGACGCGGATCACCCAGGGAATGTCGGCCGGAATCTGCGCCGCGATTTCCTTCACCGCATCGGTGATCTTGCGAAGCTGATCGACGCCCGACGGATTGATGTCGGCCGAGCCGGAGGCGAAGAGGATTTCCGACTGGATCACGAAACGGTCGCCGACGATCTCGATGTCCGGTCGGTCGCCGAGAATTTCGCGCAGGCGTCCGAAGAATTCGGAGCGGTATCGCGCCAGTTCCTGCACCTTCTGGGCCAGCGCCGCGTTGAGGCGGCGGCCGAGATCGGCGATCTGCGCCTGACTTTCCTTGTCGCGCTTCTCGGAGGCGTCGAGCGCTTCCTCGAGCGCGGCGAGCTGGCGCCGCAGCGCCGCGATCTGCTGGTTCAGCAACTCGACCTGCGCCAGCGCCTGATTGGAAATATCCTTCTGCTTCGAAAGCTCGTCCTGCAGCACCGCGACCTGGCTGCCGGTGCCCGCCGCCGCGGTCAGCTTGTCCTTGTCCGCATTGGCTTCGGCGAGCGAGGCCTGGAGCGTCGCGATCGTCGTCTGGAGATCGGCCTTTTCCTGCTTCACCAGCGCGAGCTGGCTGACGAGCTCGGCGATCTGGCTGCGCAGGTTTTCGAGCGCCGTATCCTTGCTGGAGACGAGCTGCGACAGGAAGAACTGCGTCAGCATGAAAATGGTAAGGAGAAAGATCAGCACCAGCAGCAGGCTCGACATCGCGTCGACGAAGCCCGGCCAGTAATCCGCGCTCGGGGCGCGGCCGCGAATGCGTCTGCTGTGTGCCATGTGTCCGCCGCTACTTCTTGACGCCGACGGCGGCGGCGAGCCGATCGAGCACGGGCCCCAGCGCTTCCTGATTTTCGGCAAGCCTGCGGATCAGTTGCTGCTCGCCCCGAAGCTGCTCCGTGAGCGCCTGCACTTGTCCGGCCAGGGCCAGCATCGGCGCATTGGCGCCACCGCCGCTCGACAGGGCATGTTCGATGCGCTCGAGACGCTTGACGGTTTCGCCGAGCATGCCGGGCCCCCGTTCCGCGTCGCCGGAAATGTCGGTGACGGTCGAGAGCCATTCTTCAAGCTCGTTGTAGAAGCGGTTTTGCGCCTGTCCGGCCTGCAGATCGAGAAATCCGAGGATCAGCGAGCCCGCAAGGCCGAAGAGCGACGATGAAAACGATGTGCCCATGCCGGACAGCGGCCCTTCGAGGCCCGCCTTGAGATTCTGGAAGACGGTCGCCGGATCGGAGGTTTCGACATTGAGATTGTGGATGGTCGCGCCGACCGAGGTGACGGTCGAGAGCAGGCCCCAGAACGTGCCGAGCAGGCCGAGAAAGATCAGCAGGCCGATCATGTAGCGCGAGACTTCGCGCTGCTCGTCGAGACGCGAGCCGATCGAATCGAGCAGCGAGCGCATCGAGAGCGTATTGAGCATCATGCGGCCCTTGCGCTCGCCGAGCATCGTCGCCATCGGCGCGAGAAGCCTCGGCGCGGGTGGAATGACGAGGCCCGGATCGGCGCGGCGGAACTGGTTCACCCAGCGCACTTCCGGGCCGAGCACGACGATCTGGCGAAAGCCGTAAAGAATGCCGAGCGCAAGCACGCTGAGAATGACGGTGTTGAGCCCCGGATTGGTGAAGTAGGCGGTCTTCAGTGTCGGAGCGAGAATGGCGAGCAGGAAGCCGACAAGGATCAGGAACAGCACCATGCGCACGAGATAGGGTCGCGGTTGGGAAAGTGCCGCGCCGTCCGAATAGTCCTTCGCCATCGCTTACCCCTTGATGATCTTACTTCGTCCGCGCCGTCGGCCCGCTCGTCCGGAACCGTCGTTCGCGCCTATCCGCCCGCCCTCACGATATCCACCCGGTCGAGCGGCCCCGCATCGCGAGCGCCGCCCAGTGCCCGCACATTGAGCCGCTCGGGAGATATTCCCTGCGCCAGCAACAGATCGCGCACCGCGAGTACCCGCTTCAGCGACAGCCGTCGCGCGTTGGTGCTGACGTCGCCAAGCGCCCCCGCATAGGCCTTCAGCGTGACCCGCCCGCCGCGCTGTTTGAAAACATTCGCAAAGCTCTTGATCTGGGCGAGCGACTGATCGGTCGGCGCCGGATCGTCGGGTTGGAAGGCGATGCGCAGGATGGCCGGTTCTGCGGGAACGAGCGCCGGCGCGCCGAGCTTCGGCGTATCCGTCTCGTTCGGCGCGCTCGGGAGAGCGGGCTCCGGCGGCGCGATGCCGGTGATCGTCGAGGAGGGCATGTCGGGAATGGCGGCGTCATCCGGGCTCGTCGCTTCAGGCGACGTGACCATATGTGCTCCGGGCCGCTCCAGCGGCACCGCATCCACCGGCGCGGCGTGCGCCGACACTGTCGCCGATACAGCCAGCACCAGGCCGAGCCCGGTGCGGCGGGCGAGGGTGGTCCAATGCCTGGAGGAAAGCCTCATGGTGTCGGTCGTGCCCCGGGGAAGACTGAAATCCGGCTGCCAGTCTAGAGCGCGATCAGCGGGGGAACAACCGCGCGAGCCGCAATCGGATCGTCGCGAGGATTTCTAGGCGTCGAATCGGGCGGAAGTTGGACGCGGTCGGTCGGCCTAGCTTGCCGCCTTCGCCCGCGCGCGCTTCAGCACGGTTTCGAGTTGGGCCCGCAACATGTCGTTGCCGGCGATGACGCCGCCCGTGTTCAGCATGTCCTCGCGGCCATTGATGTCGCTGACGAAGCCGCCGGCCTCGCGCACGATGACGATGCCAGCCGCCATGTCCCAGGGAGAGAGATGATGCTCCCAATAGGCGTCGTAGCGGCCCGCGGCGACATAGGCGAGGTCGAGCGCGGCTGCGCCCATGCGGCGGACGCCGGACACCTCGTTCATCACGCCGCGAAGTTCGGCGAGGTGAACCTCATGGCCCGGCCGGCCGATATTGGGCGTACCGCAGGCGACGACGCCCGAGGCGAGTTCGCGCCGCGCGGCGACGCGCAGGCGCTTGTCGTTGAGAAAGGCGCCCTGGCCCTTCTCGCCGATGAAAAGCTCGTCCGTGATCGGATTGTAGATGACGCCCGCCACCATCTGCCCGTCGCGCTCGAGGCCGATCGAGATCGCGAAATGCGGTATCGAATGCAGGAAATTGGTCGTGCCGTCGAGCGGATCGATGATCCAGCGATGCGACTTGTCGCTGCCTTCGACGGTTCCACCTTCTTCCATCAGGAAGCTGTAGCCGGGACGTGCCTTCGACAGTTCCTCGAAGATGATCTTCTCGGCCTTCTTGTCGGCGGCGGAAACGTAGTTCGCCGGTCCTTTCAGCGAGACCTGCAGATTGGCGACTTCGCCGAAGTCGCGCTGCAGCCCACGCGCCGCCTTGCGGGCGGCGGCGACCATGACGGCCATGACGGGCGTGTGACGGGACATCGGCTCTCGGCTCCGCTTATTCGGCGCGGCGGAGATAGGTCACTTCATTGGTGTCGATCACGACCTTCTCCCCGGTGGTGATGAAAGGCGGCACCATCGTGCGAAGGCCGTTGGAAAGCACGGCGGGCTTGTAAGACGAGGTCGCCGTCTGGCCCTTCACGCTGGGTTCCGTCTCGACGACTTCGAGCACCACCTGGTCGGGCAGCGAGATGCCGAGCGGGCGGCCTTCGTGGCTTTCCACCGTCACCTTCATGCCGTCCTGCAGGAAGGCGGAGCGCTCGCCGACCCATTCCTTGGAGAGCTCGATCTGCTCGTAGGTCTCGTTGTCCATGAAAGTCAGCATCCCGTCATTCTCGTAGAGATACTGATAGTCCTTCTGCTCGAGCCGGATGCGCTCGACCGCTTCGGCGGAACGGAAGCGCTCGTTGAGCTTGCGGTTGTCGACCAGGTTCTTCAGTTCGACCTGCGCGAAGGCGCCGCCCTTGCCGGGCTTCACGTGCTGAACCTTCACGGCGGCCCAGAGGCCACCCTGATGTTCGATGACGTAGCCGGGGCGAATTTCGTTTCCGTTGATCTTGGGCATAGGCTTTGTCTCTCGGGCGTCGTGCGAAAAATGGTTGCCGGCTTTTCGCGAAAACGACGCGAAAATCGGAAAAGGATCGAGCCGGCTCGCGCAGCTGACAGGCGCGCGATAACCGCGCCGGCGACGCGGGATCGGCCGACCGGCGCTCTGATACCATCTGGAGGCCGGAAGGCCAACGGGTTTCGGGGCGCGGGCGCGCATGCGCCTCGCCCGACCGGGCCTGTTACGGGGCCGGGGCAGGCTTCTTCGCGGCGGCTTTCTTGGCGGGTTTGGGTTTGGCGGCCGGCTTCTTGCCGGGCGTCGTCCCGTGTCCGGTCATCCGGATAAGCTCGGCATTGACCCTGGTCTGCATCTCCGGCGTGATCAGCGGCATGATCGCTTCCCTGAGAGGCTGGTCCACGACGCCGCCACGCTCGGCGAGCGTCAGCCAGAAGAGGGCCGCTGCCGGGTCTTTTTTCGTGCCCTGGCCGGTGTAATAGAGCTGCGCGAGGCGATATTGCGCGTCGGGCACGCCTTCCGTTGCAGCCAGCGTGAACCATTTCCCGGCAGTCGCGGCGTCCTTGTCGACGCCCGTTCCGTTGTAATAGGCATAGCCGAGTGCGGTTGCGGCGCTCGCATCGCCAGCCTTGGCCGCTGCCTTGAAGCGCACGGCGGCCAGCGCCGGGTTCGCCTCGATCCCCTTGCCGTCCTGCAGCATCAGGCCGAGCTGGTAATTCGCATCCGGCTGGCCCTGATCGCCGGCGAGTTCATAAAGGTTTGCGGCCTGCTTCAGATCCTGCGGCACGCCCTTGCCGGCGGCATAGAGCGCGCCGAGATAGAACTGCCCGTTGGCGTTGCCGCCTTTGGCCGACTGACGCAGCCATTTGACCGCTTCCTTGTCGTCTTCCGGGCCGCCCGAACCGGTCGCATAGGCGAGGCCGAGTTCGGCTTCTCCGCCGGAATGACCCTGCGCGGCGGCTGCGGCGAAAAGCTTCCGCGCGGCCGCTGTGTCAGGTTTGGTGCCGATACCGTCGCGGGTCAGCAGGCCGAGCGCATATTGCCCGTCGGCGCTGCCCTGATCGGCTGCCTTGCGGAACCATTTCACGGCTTCGGTCCGGTCCTGCTTCGTGCCGACGCCGTTATTGTAGAAGGTGGCGAACAGGAGTTCGGCCTTCACATTGCCCTTCTCGGCCAGCGGCTTTGCCAGCGCAAAGGCCTGCTCATATTGCTTGGCGTTGTAGGCCGCTTCCACCGGGGCGAGTTCCTTGGCCTCGGCGGCGGGGTCGGCGGCGAGCGCCGCATCGAGACCGATCGAACCGAGGCCCGCGGCAAGCGCCATGACGGCAATAAGGCGTTTCATATGTTTCTCTGTTCCTCGGACAATATCCGGTTGAGCGCACGCACGGCCGCCGCCGGTCCTTCGGAATGTGCCCAGACGCCCGACGATACGGCCAGAAAATCGGCGCCCGCCCGGACCAGCGGGGCCGCGTTTTCGACCGTGATGCCGCCGATGGCGACGCAGGGCACGACGAAGGTCTCCGTCCACCAGCTCAGGATTTCCGGCTCGGCTCTCGTCTTGGCGGCCTTGGTATCGGTGTCGTAAAAGGCTCCGAAGGCGACATAATCCGCGCCTTCCTCTCCCGCTACCATGGCAAGGTGGCGGGAATTGTGACAGGTCACGCCGACAATGCGATCCGCGCCGACGATCTTGCGGGCTTCCTTGCAGGACAGGTCGTCCTGGCCGACATGGACGCCATCCGCATTCATCTCGGCGGCAAGATCGGCCCGATCGTTAATGATGAAGGCGACATCCCGCGACTGCGCGATCGGCATCAGGATTTCCGTCGCCCGGCGGATCGTGTCGGCGTCCGCCGTCTCTTCGGCCTCGGTCTTCAGCCGCAATTGCAGGGAGGCGACGTCGCCCGCGTCCAGCGCCGCCTTCAGCGTATCGGCGAAAGCGCGGGGCTCGAGGCGCGGAGGTGTGATGAGATAGAGCCTGCAGGGCTCGCGTTCGTCTACGGTGGTGCTCATGGGGCCGCTTTGTAGCGCGAAGGCGGGGCCTGTGCATCCCCTATAGGCGAATGCTCCAGTGGAGGAGGTGAAAGAGGCTGTAGATCGCTAGCCCCCAGACCGCCACGCCGCAGCAGAGCGCCGGCATCATGTACCAGCCCTCCGGCCACCGCGCGTCCGGCGCAGAATCCACCGTCAGCGGCTCGGCATGCGCCGCACCCTCACCCAAGATATCGCTGTCCATTTGCCCAAAGCCCCCACGCGCCTCACCCAAAAGACGCGGTGTGAGTTTATGTTTGAACGTCGGGTAAGGAAGGGCGCCTCTACCCAAAATGGGTTCATTTATGTCGTATGTGATACGGCGCTCGCATGTACATTGCGAGACCGGGCGCCGCCCCGGCACAACCAAATAGCCGATCGACCATGGAAAAAACCGGCCGCGATCATCCGAATTCGAGAGTGATCGCCCATTTCACCTCCGAATTCATGCTTCGCGCCGCCGCGAATATCGGCGCTTATTTCGCGCATGATTATGAGGTCGTGATCCTGTTTCTGGCGGTTCTGACGCGCACCGGCCAGAATGTCATGAGCGATCCGAAATTGCGCGAGCGCTTCGCCAGCTACGCCGTCCCGATCCCGGACGAATATTCGACGCCGGTCAGCCGGCTTGCGCTGTCGCGATCCACCGGCCTGCCGCGCGAAACCGTGCGGCGGAAGGTCGCACGGATGATCGAGCAGGGCTTCCTGATCGAGGACACGCGGGGCGGGCTGCGTGTGCCGTCGGTCCTTACCGAGGATGAAAACCTGCTGGCGACGATGGAGCCGCAGCTCCCGAACCTGCGCCGGCTTCTCGTCCTGCTGAACAATATGGGTGCCTTAGACAGCGCCTGAGCTTATTTCCGTCCGTCGAAGCCCGCGCGCCGCAAGGCGTCCGCCAGAGCGCCGCCACCGGCGGGCTCCGGCTCGCGGTCCACCTTCGCCTGCGGCTTGCCCGCCGGTCGCGATGGCTGCCCGCGATCCTTTGAGGGCGCCGCCTCGTCGCCGAGCCTCATGGTGAGCCCGATGCGCTTTCGCTGCACGTCGACCTCGAGCACCTTCACGCGCACCACATCGCCGGGTTTGGCGATATCGCGCGGGTCCTTGACGAAACTCGTCGACATCGCGGAGATGTGGACGAGCCCGTCCTGATGGACACCGATATCGACGAAGGCGCCGAAGGCCGCGACATTGGTGACGACGCCTTCGAGCACCATGCCGGGTTCGAGATCGCTGAGCTTTTCCACGCCGTCGCGGAAGGTGGCCGTCTTGAAGGCCGGGCGCGGATCGCGGCCGGGCTTTTCGAGCTCCTTCAGAATGTCGCTGACGGTCGGCACACCGAAGGTTTCGTCGGTGAATTCCTTCGCATTGATACCGCGTAGCACGGTTGCATTGCCGATCAGGTTCTTCAGATCGTCGCCGGTCTTCTCGATGATGCGGCGCACCACCGGATAGGCTTCCGGATGCACGCTCGATGCGTCGAGCGGATCGTCGCCGTTCGGAATGCGCAGGAAGCCGGCACAGAGTTCGAAAGCCTTGGCGCCGAGACGCGGCACCTGCTTCAGCGAGGCCCGTGTGCGGAAGGGACCGTTGGCGTCGCGATAGGCGACGATGCTCTGCGCAAGACCTTCGCCGATGCCGGACACGCGGGCGAGCAGCGGCACCGAGGCCGTGTTCGCATCGACGCCGACGCCGTTCACGCAATCTTCCACCACCGCGTCGAGCGAGCGCGACAGCTTGTGTTCGCCGATATCGTGCTGATATTGCCCGACGCCGATCGACTTCGGATCGATCTTGACGAGTTCGGCGAGCGGGTCCTGCAACCGCCGCGCGATCGACACCGCGCCGCGGATCGAGACGTCGAGGTCGGGAAGTTCGGCGGAGGCGTAGGCCGATGCCGAATAGACCGACGCGCCGGCCTCCGAAACCATCGCCTTGGTGAGCTTCAGATCGGGGTGCCGCTGCATCAGTTCGGTCGCGAGCTTGTCCGTCTCGCGCGACGCCGTGCCGTTGCCGATGGCGACGAGGTCGACGTTATGCGCGCGGGCGTGGCGCGCGAGAATATTGATCGCCTCGTCCCAGCGCTTCTGCGGCTCGTGCGGATAGATCGTGTCGGTGGCGACGACCTTGCCGGTCGCATCGACCACCGCGACCTTGACGCCGGTGCGGAAGCCCGGATCGAGGCCCATCGTCGCGCGCGTGCCGGCAGGTGCCGCCAGCAGCAGGTCGCGCAGGTTCCCGGCGAAGACTTTTACCGCCTCGTCTTCCGCCACCTGGCGCAGACGCATGCGAAGGTCGAGCGAGATGTGGAGCAGGATTTTCGTGCGCCACGCCCAGCGCACCGTGTCGAGAAGCCAGCGGTCGGCGGCGCGGCCCTTGTCCGTGATGTTGAAGTGAAGCGCGATGCGGCGCTCGAAGCTCGACGGCTGGCTCTCCTGTCCGGGGATCACCTCTTCCGGCACCATGGTCAGACCCAGCATCTCTTCCTTTTCGCCGCGGAAGAGGGCGAGGATGCGATGCGAGGGGAGCTTCGTCAGCGGCTCGCTGAAGTCGAAATAATCGGCGAATTTCGCGCCCGCCTGTTCCTTGCCGTCCTGCACCTTCGAGACGAGCTTGCCCTTCGTCCACACCTCTTCGCGAAGCCCGCCGATCAGTTCCGCGTTCTCCGAAAAGCGTTCGATCAGGATCGAACGCGCGCCTTCGAGCGCGGCGGCGGTATCCGCGACGCCTTTCTCGGCGTCGATATAGGTCTCGGCGGTCTTCGTGGGGTCGAGCGTCGGGTCGGCAAGCAGCGCATCGGCCAGCGCTTCGAGCCCCGCCTCGCGCGCGATCTGTGCCTTGGTGCGGCGCTTGGGCTTGTAGGGCAGATAGATGTCTTCGAGCCGCGCCTTGCTGTCCGCCGTCGCGATCTGGTGGCGCAACGCATCGTCGAGCTTGCCCTGTTCCTCGACGCTTTTGAGGATCGCCGTCCGGCGCTCCTCGAGCTCGCGCAAGTAGGTGAGGCGTTCTTCCAGCGTGCGGAGCTGCGTATCGTCGAGCGTGCCCGTCACTTCCTTGCGGTAGCGCGCGATGAAGGGCACGGTCGCGCCGCCGTCGAGCAACTCGACCGCCGCCTCTACCTGCCGTTCGAGGACGCCAAGTTCTTCGGCGATGCGTGCATTGATCGACTTCATGGGGACCGCGAGATTCGAGTGAAGGGGCCGCGTTTTTACCGCGCCCCGCGGCATGGTTAAAGCAAAACAAAACGCCCCGCTCGCGGGAGCGGGGCGCTGGATCGCATAGGCTGTGGAGAAGTCTTATTCTTCCTTGCCGAGGTAGATTTTCACCAGCTTGTCGAGCATGGCGAGCGCGTCTTCGCGGCTCCGCTGGAATGTGTTGCGGCCGATGATCGAACCGTTGCCGCCGCCGTCGCGGATCGCGCGGGCGTCGTCATAGACCGCATCCGCGCCCTTCGAGGCGCCGCCCGAGAACACGACGACGCGGCGGCCGTTGAAGAGCGTCTGCACGATATGCTCGACCCGCTTGGGGAGCGTCGACACGTCGATCTTCTGCTGCTCATAGACCTTCTTGGCTTCCGACTGTTCGATGAAGTCGGTCGGCAGTTTGATCTTGATGATGGTGGCGCCGAGGAGGGCGGCCATATGCGCCGCATAGGCGCCGATATCGACCGCGAGCTCGCCTTCCTTGGAAAGGTTGCCGCCGCGCGGATAGGACCAGATGACGACGGCGAGGCCGGCCGACTTCGCTTCGGCCGCCATCTCGCGGATTTCTTCCATCATGTCGAACTGCGCGTCCGAGCCCGGATAGATCGTGAAGCCGATCGCCGAACAGCCGAGGCGCAGCGCGTCGTCGACCGTCGAGGTGATCGCCTGGTCGGGCGCTTCCTTCGCACGGGCGAGGCTGTTCGAGCTGTTGACCTTGAGGATCAGCGGGATCTGGCCGGCGAACGTGTCCGCGCCTGCTTCGATCATGCCGAGCGGCGCCGCATAGGCGTTGAGCCCGGCATCGATCGCAAGCTGGAAGTGATAGCGCGGATCGTAGGCGGCCGGGTTCGGCGCGAAGCTGCGCACCGGTCCATGCTCGAACCCCTGATCGACGGGCAGGATGATCATCTTGCCGGTGCCGCCGAGGCGTCCCGTCATCAGCATGCGCGCGAGATTGGCTTTCGTGCCGGGATTGTCGCTCTCGTACCAGGAGAGAATTTCGCGAACTTTGCGGGTGATCTTCATCGGAGGTCTCGCAATCTTGAGTGGGTGGGCTTGAGTGATGGGCTGTCGCCCGCAAAAACGCCTTAGGGCCGCATACTGCGTTCCAGCGCCGCAACGCCGGGAAGTTCGACGCCTTCCATCCATTCGAGGAAGGCGCCGCCGGCGGCGGACACATAGGTGAAGTCTTCGGTCGCGCCCGCTTCGTTGAGCGCCGCAACCGTATCGCCGCCGCCCGCCACCGAAATCACCGATCCCATCTTGGTCAGCATGGCGACCTGCCGCGCCGCCGCGACGGTGCCCTGATCGAAGGGCGGCACTTCGAAGGCGCCGAGCGGACCGTTCCAGACGACGGTCTTCGCCGTTTCGAGGCGGCCGGAAATATAGGCGAGCGTATCCACGCCCACATCGAGGATCATCTTGTCGTCCGGCACGGCGTCGATGGAGACGGTCTCCGCAGCCGCGCCGGCCTTGAACTCGGAAGCGACCACGACGTCCTTCGGCAGCAGGATTTCACAGCCCGCCGACCGCGCATTGGCGAGAATGTGCCGCGCCGTGTCGAGAAGATCGCGCTCGCAGAGCGACTTGCCGACCTTCTTGCCTTGCGCGGCGAGGAAGGTATTGGCCATGCCGCCGCCGATGACCAGCGTGTCGACCTTCTTCACGAGATTGCCGAGAAGCGAGATCTTGGTCGAGACCTTGGCGCCGCCGACGATGGCGACGACCGGATGGGTCGGATTGCCGAGCGCGACGTCGAGCGCCCTGAGTTCTTCTTCCATCGCACGGCCGGCATAGGACGGCAGCTCGTGCGCGATCGCTTCGGTCGAGGCGTGCGCGCGGTGCGCGCAGGAGAAGGCGTCGTTGACATAGACGTTGCCGTTCTCGGCCAGCGCCTTGGCGAAAGCAGGATCGTTGTGCTCCTCGCCCGGATGGAAGCGCGTGTTTTCGAGAACGATGATGCCGCCATTGGGCAGCGCGTCGATGGCCTTCAGCGCGACATCGCCGATGCAGTCGGTGGCGAAACCGGCTTTCCGGCCGAGATAGGGTTCGAGCGCGGCAGCCACCGGCGCGAGGCTGTATTTGGGTTCCGGCGCACCCTTGGGGCGGCCGAAATGCGACAGCACGATCACCTTGGCGCCGCGATCGGCGAGTTCGGTGAGCGTGGACGCGACGCGCTCGATGCGTGTCGCGTCCGTGATGCGCCCGTCGGCCATCGGCACGTTGAGATCCGCCCGTACGAGGACGCGCAGGCCCTTGAGGCCTACCGCCTTGAACAGGTCGTCGAGTGTCTTGTGACCGGCCATGACTGTTCGTATGCCTGACGTCAGAGGAGCTTGCCGAGCACGGCGGCGACGTCGCCCATGCGGTTCGAAAAGCCCCACTCATTGTCGTACCAGCTCATCACGCGCACGAGCTTGCCGTCGACGACCTGTGTCTGGCCGAGGTCGAAGGTCGACGAGGCCGGATTGTGGTTGAAGTCGACCGAGACCAGCGGCTCGTTGTTGGTCGCGAGCACGCCCTTGAGCGGACCCTTGGCGGCGGCAACGATCGCGGCGTTCACTTCCTCGACCGTCGTCGCCTTCTTCGGCGTGAAGACGAGGTCGATGACCGAGACGTTGGCCGTCGGCACGCGGATCGACGTGCCGTCGAGCTTGCCCTTGAGTTCCGGCAGCACGAGGCCGAGCGCCTTGGCGGCGCCCGTCGAGGTTGGGATCATCGACAGACCGGCGGCGCGGGCGCGATGCGGGTCCTTGTGCAGCGTGTCGACCGTGTTCTGGTCGCCCGTGTAGGAATGGATCGTCGTCATGTAGCCGCGCTCGATGCCGACGGCGGCGTTGAGCACCTGGGCGACCGGCGCGAGGCAGTTCGTCGTGCAGGAACCGTTCGAGATGATCTTGTGGCTCTTCTTCAGGTCCTTGTGGTTGACGCCGTAGACGACGGTGATTTCAGCGCCTTCGGCGGGCGCCGAGATCAGAACCTTCTTTGCACCGGCGGTCAGGTGCATGGAGGCCTTTTCCTTCGACGTGAAGATGCCCGTGCATTCGAGCGCGATGTCGACGCCGAGATCCTTCCAGGGCAGCTGCGCCGGATCGCGTTCGGCAAGCACCTTGATCGGCCCGCGGCCGAGATCGAACGAAGACTTCGTCACCTTGATCTTGCCGGGGAAGGGACCGTGGACCGAGTCCCACTTCAGCAGATGCGCATTCGCTTCGACCGAGCCGAGATCGTTGATCGCAACGACCTCGATGTCCTTGCGGCCCGACTCCGCGATGGCGCGAAGAACGAGACGCCCGATACGACCGAAACCGTTGATTGCGACGCGGACAGCCATTTCCTGAAATCTCCTGACGAGGTTAGGCCCCGAGGCAAGCCTTCGCGGCGGCCGCCGCGGCTTCCGGGGTAATGTTGAAGTGCTTGTAAAGTTCCTTGGCCGGCGCGCTCGCGCCGAAGCCCGGCATGCCGATGAAAGCGCCGTTCTCGCCGATATAGCGATCCCAGCCATATTGAATGGCCGCTTCGATCGCGACTTTCACGGTGCCTTCACCAAGGGTCTTCTTCTTGTATTCGCGCGACTGCGCCTCGAAGAGTTCGACGCAGGGCATGGAGACGACGCGTGCGCCGATGCCGTCCGCCTCGAGGAGCTTCTGCGCCGCGAGCGCGATCTCTATCTCGGAACCGGTCGCGATCAGTGTGACCTTTGCGTTGGAAGAGGCGGGCGAAAGCTCGTAGCCGCCCTTGGCGCAGAGGTTCTCTTCGGTGTGAGTGGTCCTGACGGTCGGCAGGTTCTGGCGCGACAGCGCGAGGATCGAGGGCGTCTTCTCCGCTTCGAGTGCGAGCTGCCAGCATTCCAGCGTCTCGACCGCGTCGGCCGGGCGGAACACATAGAGGTTCGGCATGGCGCGGAGCGAGGCCAGATGCTCGACCGGCTGATGCGTCGGGCCGTCTTCGCCGAGACCGATCGAGTCATGCGTCATGACATAGATGACGCGCTGCTCCATCAGTGCCGAGAGGCGGATCGCCGGCCGGCAGTAATCGGTGAAGACGAGGAAGGTGCCGGAATAGGGAATGAAGCCCTTATGCAGCGCGATGCCGTTCATGGCCGCGGCCATGCCGTGCTCGCGAATGCCGTAATGGATGAAGGAGCCGGAGAAATCCGTCGCGGTGACGGCCTTCTGGTCCTTCGAACGCGTGTTGTTGGAGCCGGTGAGGTCGGCCGAGCCGCCGATCATCTCGGGCACCACGGCATTGATAACGTTGAGCGCCTCTTCCGACGATTTGCGCGTCGCCCAGTTGGGCTTCTCGTCGACGAGCTTCTTCTTGTAGTCGCTGATCGCCTTGGCGAAATTCGCGGGCAGCTTCCCCGAGAGCCGGCGTTCGAACTCGCCGCGCGTCGCCGCATCGAGCTTCGCAAAGCGCGCTTCCCATTCGGCGCTGGTCTTGCCATGCGCAAGGCCGGCGGCGCGCCAGGCATTCAGGATGTCGGCCGGAACGACGAAAGGTTCGGCCTCCCAGCCGAGCGTCTGGCGCGACAGCGCGATCTCGTCGGCGCCGAGCGGCGAGCCGTGCGAGGACGACTTGCCGCGCTTGTTCGGCGAACCGTAGCCGATGACGGTGCGGCAGGCGATCAGCGTCGGCTTGTCGGACGTCTTCGCCCGCGCGATGGCCGCCTCGATCTCGTCGGCGTCATGGCCGTCGATGCGGGTCGCGTTCCAGCCGGCGGCCTCGAAGCGCTTCAGCGCGTCGCCCGATTCCGAAAGATCGAGCGAACCGTCGATGGTGATGCCGTTATCGTCATAGAGCACGATGAGCTTCGACAGGCGCAGATGGCCCGCAAGGCTGATCGCCTCGTGGCTGATGCCTTCCATCAGGTCGCCGTCCGACGCCAGAACATAGGTATGATGATCGACCACCTCGCCGAAGCGGGCGGCGGCAAGCCGTTCCGCCAGCGCCATGCCGACGGCGGTCGAAATGCCTTGGCCGAGCGGGCCGGTCGTCGTCTCGACGCCCTGCACATGGCCATATTCCGGGTGGCCGGCCGTGATCGCGCCAAGCTGGCGGAAATTCTTGATCTGCTCGATCGTCATATCCTCGTAGCCGAGGAGATAGTTGACGGCATAAAGCAGCATCGATCCGTGTCCGGCCGACAGCACGAAGCGATCGCGGTCCGGCCAGTGCGGCTTCTTCGGATCGATCTTCAGGAACTTCGTGAAGAGCACGGTGGCGATGTCGGCGGCGCCCATGGGCATGCCGGGATGGCCGGAATTGGCCTTCTGCACGGCGTCCATGGCCAGAGCGCGGATGGCGTTCGCCATGTCGCGATGCGAAACCGAGGCTTCTGCCAATGCGGCGGCCGACTGATCGGGTGGCGTCATGTTCTAACTCTCTGAGCCTCGGGACTGGGGCCGGACCGGGGACCGGACGTGGAACCCTCCGCCGGACCTGTCTGAGGCGGACTCCGGGAGCGGAGCCGGGTCTGATTGCAGAGCTGGCGCCTATCCCGCGCCAAAGTCAGAAGCCCATGCTCCGGACCTGAAGATCGGCCGCTTTGACTATACTTATGCGGTCCGAATCCGTCCGTTTCGGGGTCTGGCGAGCGGCGCCACAATGACCACCGGGTTACACAGAGTCAATGACGGATTCGCGCAAAATGCCGCGCTTTTCCGCGTGTTGCGGTCGCACGCGGCGGGGCTTCTCGCCAGGCTTCGCCGTCGCGCCCGCGGCCTCGTTGTTGACCTTGTTTCCGCCACGCGCCTATGTTGAAAAATGCCTCTATATTGAAGACGAGGGGCCTGGGCCCCGATTCCGGACAGACGCAACCGCATGAGCAAACTCGATTCCGCGACGGAGCGCTTCAAGGCGGCGCTCGACAGGCTGGAGGCCGGCATTCACCGCCAGCTTCTGCGTGCCCAGTCGGCGGCCCGGCTCGAAAACGAGGTCAATGCGCTGAAGGAAGACCGGGCGAAACTCGCCGAGGAGCTCGACGGGATGAAGTCGGAAGCCCGGCGTCTCAACGAGTTGAACGAACGCGCCTCGGAAACGCTCGCGAACGCCATCGAGGGCATTCGCGAAGTGCTCGCGGACTAGGACGGAGAGAGCGATGGGACAGGTCACGGTTCAGATCAACGATCGCGCCTACACGGTTGCCTGCGGCGACGGTGAAGAAGCGCACCTGAAAGACCTCGCCGCCCATATCAACCTCCATGTGACGGACCTTTCCCGTGAAGTCGGGCAGGTCGGCGAGACGCGCCTCCTGCTGATGGCGTCGCTTCTGGTCGCCGACGAGCTGTCGGACGCGCTGGCCAAGGTGAAGATGCTCGAAGCCGACATCGAGCAGTTGACCCAGACCCGCATTGCCGCGCTCGAACGCTCCCGCGAGGCCGAAGACCTCCTTGGCGACGTGCTGGACAGCGCCGCCCGCCGCATCGAGGACATCGCCCGCCGTATCGAGGCGGCGTGAGCCTCCTCACTCCCGCGAAATTGCTGCCCTTGACCTTTGGCCCCCACAAGCCCGATATGAGGGTGGGTGCTGCCTGGTTCGTCAGGAACACTTTCTCTCGGGGCCTTACGATCCTTATGGGAGCTGTCCCTGGTTGGGACCCTGGTCTCTTTCACACGGCGCCCACCTACTTATGTAGGTCTCCGAGGATCCACGTTCCAACGGCCGAGGCGGCCCCACCTGTTTCCGGGCGGGCGCGCAGATGAGCCGCACCCAGGACACCGCCATTATCGAGGCGAAAAAGCGTGCCCGCATCGCCGCCCGCGACCGGCGTTCCGCCGCGCAAGGCCGTCTCGGCCGGGACGCCGCGCCCGCCTTCGCCCGCCACTTCTTCGATGCTTTCGCGCTCGCGCCGGGCAGCGTGATCACGGCCTATCTGCCGATTTCCTCCGAAGCCGACCCCATGGCGATCCTCAAGGAAGCCGCCGCCCGCGGCCACGTCTGCGCCATGCCTTGCGTGGTCGCACGCGGCGAGCCGCTGGTCTTCCGCCGCTGGCAGCCCGGCGATCTGCTGATCGACGGACCTCACGGCACCCGCCAGCCGGTGGCCGAGGCGGCGGTTGTCGAGCCGCAACTAGTGATTGTGCCGCTTCTCGCATTCGATAAGGTGGGCCGGCGCCTCGGTTATGGCGGCGGCTATTACGACCGCACGCTGGCTTTTCTGCGGGCGCGCGGTGGAAAACAGATCGTCGCGGTCGGTCTCGCCTTCTCAGGCCAGGAGACCGACGAACTTCCGGAACATGCCGCCGACCAGCGGCTCGACTGGATCGTGACGGAACGCGGTGCCAAAGCTTTCCAGCTCCGGTGAGCCAACATCGGTGAGCCAGCGCCGGTGAGCCGACGCCGTTGAGAAAGCCTTCAAGTCAGGGCCGCAAGGCGCCTTCGCAGGATGAGTTGAATGAAGTTGCTGTTTCTGGGTGATATCGTCGGCCGCGCGGCGCGCGATGCCATCGTGTCCGATCTGCCGGGTCTGCGTTCCGATCTCGGCGCCGATTTCGTCGTCGTCAATGGCGAGAACGCCGCCGGCGGTTTCGGCATCACCGCTCAGATCTGCGAGGAACTCTTCGATGCCGGCGTCGATGTCATCACGCTCGGCAACCACGCCTGGGACCAGCGCGAGGCGCTTGTCCATATCGAGCGCGAGCCGCGCCTGATCCGCCCCGTCAATTTTCCGGCCGGCACGCCCGGCCGTGGCGCCGGCCTCTTCGAAACCGCGAAGGGCGAGCGTGTGCTGGTCATCAATGCGATGGGCCGCGTTTTCATGGATCCGCTCGACGATCCTTTCGCCGCCATCGAGCGCGAGATCGGCGCCTGCCCGCTCGGCGAGGCGGCCGATGCGATCCTCGTCGATTTCCACGGCGAGGCGACGTCGGAGAAAATGGCGATGGGCCATTTCTGCGACGGACGCGCGAGCCTCGTCGTCGGCACGCACAGCCATGTGCCGACCGCCGACGCGCAGATATTGCCCGGCGGCACGGCCTACCAGACCGATGCCGGCATGTGCGGCGACTATAATTCCGTCATCGGCATGGAGAAGGATGAGCCGGTCAGCCGCTTCCTCTCCAAGATTCCGAGCGGCCGTTTCCAGCCGGCTCTCGGACCGGCGACACTCTGCGGCGTCTTCGTCGAAACGGATGCGGGAGGGTTGGCGCTGCGCGTCGAGCCCGTCCGGATCGGTGGCAGGCTGAAACAGGCGATGCCCGACTGAGGGTGGGACAAGGCCGGGGGGCCGAATGGTCGAGGGGAGTGGCGTGAAGGATATTTCCAATCCGTTCGGCGCGTTGCGGCGTGCCGATGTTGCGGCCTTTGCGCTGCTGGCGCTCGTCGTCCCGTGGATCAGTCTCTTTGCGCCCCGCGTTCTCGGCGGCGTTTTGCCGATCGCCGCGCTCCTCGCCGTTGCGGGCCATTACTGGGCGCATCGCTCCTTTGCGCCAATGGAAAAAGGCCCTTGGCTCGCCATCTCGCTCGCTGTGACGCTCTGCCTTCTTTCCGCGCTCTGGTCGGCCCATCCGCTCTTCGTTCTGGATCGCTCGAGCCGCGTCGCCGGATCGCTCGTCACGGCCGTGCTGCTCTTCTTCACCGCCGCCAGCCTCGATGAGGCGGAGCGTGCTTCCTTGCGGCCGCTCCTCCTCTGGAGCACGGTCTTCGGTCTCGCATTGACGGCGGCGAACATGCTGATGCATGGCGGCATCTACGAACTCGTCGCCTCGCGCAAGGCGCTCGAAGCGGGCGTCGAAGTCGGCACCAACCGGCCGATGGTCGTCCTCGTGGTCTTTGTCTGGCCCGCCATGGTCGCGGCAAGCGAAAGCGGCTGGAAGCGCCTGGCGCTCGTTCTTCCAGTCGCCACCTTCGCCGTCTCGACACTGACCGACAGCCAGACCGCTTTCACCGCCGCCATCATCGGTCTGCTCGTCTATGGCATTGCGCGGCTGAGCCCGCGCTTCGCCGGTTTTGCCGTCACCTGGGGCGGTGTGGCGCTGATCCTCGCCATGCCGGCGATCATCCTCACGCTGAAGCATTTCGATCCGAACATCCGTTTCGACTGGCCGCAGGCTTCGGCAGGCGCGCGCCTCGAAATCTGGTATGCCGTCGCGAGCGCGATTCCGCATTCATTGTGGATCGGGCACGGCATCGAGGCGACGCGCTTCGTCGAGGACTGGCACATGGCGCATCTCTATTTTCCGGAGAAGTCGGTTCTGCATCCGCATAACGGCGCCCTGCAGGTCTGGTATGAATTCGGCGCGGTCGGCGCCGTCCTTGCGTCATGGCTCTGGTTCGTCATGGCGCGCCGCGCCTCGGCGCTGGCAGGGTCGATGCGCGCGACGGCATTGGCCTGCATGACCGTTGTACTGGTGGTGAGCTGCGTCAGCCACGGTCTCTGGCAGAGCTGGTGGCTCGGCGCGGTCGGATTGGTGCCGGCGCTTTTCGCGATGGCAGGGAAGAGGACGGAGCTTGCCTGAATGAGAGTCGTCATCGTCGGCAATTTCAACGAGCGCAAGGCCGGCGCGAATTTCTATGCGACAGTCCGCAAGCTCTCGAACGGCTTCGTCCGCAACGGTCATCTGGTGATGCCGCTGAGCGATCGCGACGTGGCGCGCGAGGCGGGCCGTCTCGGCATCGGTCGCGCCGGGCAGGGCGAGGCCAATCGCCGTCTCGTCGATCTCGCCCGCAACTTCCGGCCCGATCTCGTCCTGCTGGTCCATGCCGACATCATCCGCAACGACACGCTGCGCGAGCTGAAGACATTGAAGCCTGCGCCGGCCATCGCGGTCGTCAACCTCGATCCGCTGTTCGAGGCGATCAATCCGCCCCGTGTGCGCCGCTTTGCCGAAGCCGCCGACATGACCTTCATCACGACGGCGGGGAAAACCATCGCGGAATATGCGACGCCGACGCATCGCATCGCCTTCATTCCCAATCCCGCCGACCGCTCCATCGAAAACATGGAAGGGTTCACCCGTTCGGATCAGCGACACGATCTCGTCTGCACCATCATCAGCGAGAAGGGCACGCCCTGGCGCGCGGATTTCATGCGCAAGCTCGAGGCCGCCGTGCCGGAAGCGCGCTATGCCTTTTGCGGCCTCGAAGGTCTGCCGCCGATTTTCGGCTCGGCCTATTTCGACATGATCGCCAGCGCCCGCATGGGGCTCAACCTCAACCGCAGCGACGAGCACTACCTCTATTCGTCCGACCGCATCGCCCAATATGCGGGCAACGGCCTGCTGCTCTTCGTCGGCCGTTCGACCGGCTATGGCGAGATTTTTTCCGACCGGGAGTTCGCCTTCTACGACGGCCTCGAAGACCTCGCGGAGAAGTTGCGCTACTTCATGACCCATGACGACGAGCGCAAGGCCATCGCCGCGGCCGGCCACGCGAAATACCACGCGATCTTCAATGAACGCCTCGTCGCCCGCTTCATCGAAGAAGCCGCCCTCGGCCGGGCCCTCAGCCCGGACTACGCCTGGCCGACGACGATCTACGGCGGCTGATTTCTTCAAAAAACATGCGCTGAAAATAATGCGCCCCGCTCATGGCATCCGAGGTGGGTGGGAGGCCGTGAACGGGGCGCGTTCGCCACCGCATCCTGCGGAGGCTGATCTCTGCCGTGGGTTTGGGCGGGCCACGGTCAGCGATCGCTGCGATTTGTCCCGGCTCGACGGTTGGGCGACCGCCTGTGGTGAACCGGAACGTCCTCACAGTAGTAGCGATTCGTTAAACACACGTTAAACGAGCAATTTTAATTAAGCAACACGTTATGAGTGTATAGTGATGCATACAGAACGTCCCGCGGGGCGGGCTATGGATTTTGGAAGGGCGGGCCCCTATAAAGCCCGGCATCAGCATTGATGAAGGTCGCTCCGCTGCGGAGCGGCGAAAAGCGGGCCGCTTCTGCGGCGCTCGCAACGATACGGAGTCGCCATGGCTGGCCATTCGCAATTCAAGAACATCATGTACCGCAAGGGTGCGCAGGATAAGAAGCGCTCGAAGCTGTTCTCGAAACTTGCGAAGGAAATCACCGTCGCGGCCAAGATGGGCCTGCCAGACCCTGAATATAATCCGCGCCTGCGCGCCGCCATTCAGGATGCCCGCGCCGAAAACATGCCGCGCGACAACATCGAACGCGCCATCAAGAAGAGCACCGATCAGGGCGGCGAGAACTACGAAGAGGTTCGCTACGAGGGCTTCGGCATCGGCGGCATCGGCGTCATCGTCGAGACGCTGACCGACAACCGCAACCGCACCGCGAGTTCGGTGCGTTCGATCTTCACCAAGCATGGCGGCAATCTCGGGGAAACCGGCTCGGTCTCCTTCATGTTCTCGAAGCTCGGCCGCGTCGAATATGCGCCCGAAGTCGCGACCGCAGACGCCATGCTCGAAGCGGCGATCGATGCCGGCGCCGAGGATTGCCAGTCGAGCGCCGAGGGTCACGAAGTCTTCTGTGCCCCCGAGCAGCTCCATGAGGTCTCCCGCGCCCTCGAAGCGAAATTCGGCGAGCCCCGCTCGGCAAAGATCGTCTGGAAGCCGCAGAACTCGATCCCGCTCGAGGACGACAAGGCCGAGACCCTGCTGAAGATGCTCGACGCACTGGACGACGACGACGATGTGCAGCAGGTTTATGCGAACTTCGAAATGTCCGATTCGGTGCTGGAGAAGATGTCGGCCTGATTGGTCCACATCCGACCGACCGGTCGGACGACCGGCTCGGGCGGGACGCTCGGGCATGGAGGCAAGTGCCGCATGCCGGCCTCACTCAGATATCTCGGCATCGATCCGGGCCTGCGCGCCACCGGCTGGGGCGTGATCGAGGTCGCGGGCGCGCGCCTGACCCACATCGCCAACGGCACCATCACATCGAATGACAGGCTCGGTGTGGCCGAACGTCTGGTCCAGATTGAACGCGGATTGATCGAGATCGTCGAAACCTGGGAGCCGGACGGCGCGGCGGTGGAGCAGGTCTTCGTCGCCCGCGATCCGGTCGCGGCCCTGAAGCTCGGCCAGGCCCGTGCCATGGCTCTCCTCGTGCCCGCTCGTGCCGGGCTTCCCGTCGCCGAATATGCGGCGAACCACATCAAGAAGTCCGTCGTCGGCGCGGGCCATGCCGGAAAGGCGCAGATCAGGATGATGGTCGAGATGTTGCTCCCCGGCTGCGGTGTCGAAACCGAACATGCCGCCGACGCGCTCGCCATCGCGATCTGTCATGCGCATTCCGGCGGTGCCAATGCGCGCATCGCGGCGGCGCTCCTGAAAGCCGAGGCCGCCCGATGATCGGCAAGCTGAAGGGCCTCGTCGACGAGATCGGCGCCGACTGGCTGATCGTCGACGTCAACGGCGTCGGCTATCTCGTCACCTGTTCGCGGCGCACGCTCGAAGCGCTGCCGGAGCCGGGCGGTCTCGTTACGCTCTCCATCGAAACGAAAGTCAGCGAAGACGCGATCCGCCTGATCGGCTTCACCTCCGATCTCGAACGCGACTGGTTCCGCCTTCTCCTGAGCGTGCAGGGCGTCGGCACGCGGGTCGCGCTGGGCGTCCTCGGCACGCTCACGCCCGCCGACCTCGCCCGCGCCATTGCGCTCGAAGACAAGAAGGCGGTTTCCGCCGCGCCCGGCGTCGGCCCCAAGGTCGCGGCCCGCATCGTCGCCGAACTGAAGGACAAGGCGCCCGCCTCGACCAATTTGAACGCTGTCCTCGATGTCGGTGTCGCCCTCGGTGTCGCGGACGCCGCCGACACGGCGTCGGCCTCCATGCGCGACGCGGTCTCCGCCCTCGTCAATCTCGGCTATCCGCAGGTGCAGGCGGCCTCCGCCATCTCGGGCGCGGTCAGGAAACTTGAGCCCGGCGCCAGCGCGGAGCAGCTTATCCGCCAGGGCCTGAAGGAGTTGGCACGGTGACCGACCGCCTTATCGGCGCACGCAAGAAGGAAGAAGACGAAGCCGAGCGCTCGCTGCGGCCGCAGGTGCTTGCCGATTTCGTCGGCCAGGCCCGCGCCCGCGAAAACCTCGCCGTCTTCATCGAGGCGGCGCGCGCGCGCGGCGAGGCGCTCGACCATGTGCTCTTCGCCGGTCCTCCCGGTCTCGGCAAGACGACGCTCGCCCAGATCGTCGCGCGCGAGCTTGGCGTCAATTTCCGCGCGACCTCGGGTCCGGTCATTTCCAAGGCGGGGGACCTCGCGGCCCTCCTCACCAATCTCGAACCGCGCGACGTGCTTTTCATCGACGAGATCCATCGTCTCTCGCCGGCGGTGGAGGAAATCCTCTATCCCGCGATGGAGGATTTCCAGCTCGACCTCATCATCGGCGAAGGCCCCGGCGCGCGCTCCGTCCGCATCGACCTCGCGCCCTTCACGCTGGTCGGCGCGACGACGCGGACGGGCCTCCTCACCACGCCGCTCCGCGACCGCTTCGGCATTCCGGTGCGCCTCAACTTCTACGAGATCGCCGAACTCGAACTGATCGTCCGCCGTGGCGCCGGCCTCCTCGGCATCGAGATGACGGCGGACGGTGCCCACGAGATCGCGCGCCGTGCGCGCGGTACGCCTCGCGTCGCCGGACGCCTGCTCCGTCGGGTGCGCGATTTCGCCGCGGTCGACGGCGTGAAGACGATCGACGCGAAGGCGGCGGACAAGGCGCTACAACGCCTCGAAGTCGACCAGCGCGGCCTCGACGCGCTCGATCATCGTTATCTGCGCTGCATCGCCGTCAGTTTCTCGGGCGGGCCGGTCGGCGTCGAAACGGTCGCCGCCGCGCTTTCCGAGCCGCGCGACGCCATCGAGGAAATCATCGAGCCTTATCTAATCCAGCAGGGCTTCGTGAACCGTACGCCGCGCGGCCGCTTGCTGACCGCCGCCGCCTTCGCGCATCTGGGCTTGCCCGTGCCCAGCGGCGGCATAGCCGGGCAGGGTGCTCTCTTCGCGGAGCCCCTTTCCACCGACGAGGATACGGAATGAGCGGCTGGCCGGACATCGCGGGCCGCATCGAAGGCCGGACACACATCCTTCCCATCCGCGTCTATTACGAGGACACGGATTTTTCCGGCATCGTCTACCACGCCAACTATCTGAGATTCGCCGAGCGCGGCCGTTCGGACTTCTTGCGCGTGGCCGGCGTCAGCCATACCGAACTCTTCGACGGCGACGATCCGCTGGCCTTCGCCATCCATCGCATGGAGATCGACTTCGTGAAGCCGGCCCGCATCGACGACATGCTGGAGGTTCACACGCGCTACACCCGCGCCGGCGGTGCGCGGCTCGAAGCAAAACAAGTGATTTACCGGCTGGGCGAGGACGCCCCCGAGCCGATCTGGCGCGCGCTGGTTTTTGCCGCCGTCATCGACACCAAAGGCCGGCCCCGCCGCATGCCCACCATCGCCCGCGATGCGCTCGCCGCCTATGTCGGACCGGGCGATGAATGAGTGGTTGTGGTGGCGCGGCAACAGCCGGCTTTCTAAGCTCTTGTATTCGTGAGATATCCCTCAATGTGCCACCGTTTCGACATAATTCGTGGACTAACTTCGGCTTCAACTCGGAGGCAGATTTGCGCTACCACCCGCACCGGTGCAGGCATGCTCGGTGCGAGGCTGGGGGCGCGGCAGGCCGCTCCGATAGAGGCGCATGATTTCGGAGAGGCAATCTGAATGGATCCGACGACCCACATCGACACCGGCGTGAACACCGCGCAGGTTGTGGCCAACCAGACCGTTAATGCGGCGCCGGTGGATTTCTCCATCTGGGGCCTTTTCATTCATGCCGACCTCGTCGTGAAGGTCGTGATGCTCGGTCTGCTCTTCGCCTCGGTCTGGTCCTGGGCGATCATTTTCGACAAGTGGTGGCGGTTCAACCGCGTCGAGCGCCGCGCCGACCAGTTCGAGCGCACTTTCTGGTCCGGCCGCTCGCTCGAGGATCTCTATCAGGAGATGGGCCACCGCCCGGCGCATCCGCTCTCGGCGCTCTTCATCGCCGCGATGCGCGAATGGCGCCGCTCGCAGGACATCGCCACCGACAGCTTCCTCGGCCTCAAGGAGCGCGTCGACAAGGTGATGCAGGTCACGATCAACCGCGAGATGCTGGGCCTCGAAGGCCGGCTCCTCTTCCTCGCTACCGTCGGTTCGATCTCGCCCTTCGTCGGCCTCTTCGGCACGGTCTGGGGCATCATGAACAGCTTCCAGTCGATCGCCATCAGCCGCGATACCAACCTTGCCGTCGTCGCGCCGGGCATCGCCGAAGCGCTTTTCACCACCGCGCTCGGCCTTCTCGCCGCCATCCCGGCCGTCATCGCCTACAACCGCTTCTCCAATCAGGTCGGGCGTTTCGGCACCCGCCTCGAAAGCTTCGCCGACGAATTTTCGGCGATCCTGTCCCGCCAGCTCGACGAGCGGGGTTGAGCCATGGCCTTTTCCGTTCAGGGCGGCGGCAGGGGACGCGGACGCAGCAAGTACATGCGCGCGCCGATGTCCGAGATCAACGTGACGCCGATGGTCGACGTCATGCTGGTGCTGCTGATCGTCTTCATGGTGGCGGCGCCGCTCCTCACCGTCGGCGTGCCGGTCGACCTGCCGAAGACGCAGGCCGCGGCCCTCTCCGGCGACAACGAGCCGCTGACGGTCACGATCGACAGCAAGGGCCAGGTCTTCCTGCAGGAAACGCCGATCGAGCCCGACGAGGTCGTGGCGAAGCTGCAGGCGATCGCCCAGAACGGTTATGAACAGCGCATTTTCATCCGGGCCGACAACACGATCGATTACGGCAAGGTCATGGACGTGATGAGCCGGATCAGCTCGGCAGGCTATAGCAAGGTCGGTCTGGTCACGGACTCGTCCAATGTTTCGGCGCCCACCAAGGCGCAGACGAAATAACAAGTTTGAGCCATTAACAGTTTGAGAATGCGCAACAGGCCGCTTTTCATTTCCGCCGGGCTTCATGCCGTGGTGTTGATAGCGACCATGGTGGCACTTCCTTCCCCGAAGGAACTGGCGCCGGTGCAGACGCGCGTCCTGCCTGTCGAGCTTCTCACCGTTTCCGACATCACCAATCTGAAGCGTCAGGCCAAGAAGAAGGTCGAGGCGCCGAAGCCCGTCGAGACCCCCGCGCCGAAGCCGGAGCCCGACAAGCCCAAGCCCGTGCCGCAGCCGGAACCCGAAAAGACCGAGCCGACGCCCGCGCCGCCGAAGCCGGAGGAAAAGGCCGAACCCATTCCGGATAAGAATGCGCCGAAGCCGAAGGAAGAAAAGAAAGAGCCGCCGAAGCCCGAATCGAAAAAGCCGGTGATCGAAAAGAAGGCGGAGAAGAAGCCGCCGAAGAAGAAGTTCGATCCGCGCAACATCGCGGCGCTCCTGAACAAGATGCCCGAAACGGCGACGCAGCCCGACGAGGCCAAGGATACCAAGGAAAAGGCCGACGCGTCGGAGACGGACAATCCCGACCTGCCGATGACGGCGAGCGAGCTCGATGCGCTGCGCCAGAAGATCAATACCTGCTGGAACGCGGGCGATCTGGCCGGCAGCGTCGACGCGGACAAGATGTTCGCCGATATGAGTTTTTCGCTGGCTCAGGACGGCAGCGTCGTCGGCACGCCCTCGATCGACAAGCTGGGCGGCGGCTCGTCGCGCCTGCTTGCCGAACGTGCCCGCGCGGCCATCCTGCAATGCGGTCCCTATAATTTTCTCCCTGCGGACAAATACAGCACCTGGGAGGATGTCACCGTGACCTTCAGCCTGTCGGGCATGATGTAAGGCGCCGGCTTTTGCTGTGTTTAAACTGTTGCAGCGAGAAGTGAGTATGTGTCGGAACATCGGGAGGTCCCGTTCGCACAATTTCTGCCGGCTGACAAAATAAGACGCCGGGCGTTGAGATCGGACTGAACTTCCCGGAGCGCGGCGCATTATGAAGCAGGGTATGGCGTCGCTTCGTTACGTGTCGAAGAGGAAATGCTGGGTGAAATGACCCTATTTGCAGGAGAGACGGCAATGTTTGACGTTCGAGAGCTTGGCCGCCCGGCGGCGGGCCGCATGGCAGCCGGCGGTGCTAGGCGGATGCTGATGCAGCTTCCCATGGCGCTCCTTCTTGCTGCGGCCTGTGTCTTTGCCGCGCCCGCGCAGGCGGCGATCCACATCGACATCAACACCGCCAACACCGAGCCGATGCCGATCGCGGTGACGGACTTCGTCGGCGGCGCTGGACAGGAAGCCTCGGCGGGCGTCGACATCGCCACTGTCATCACCAACGACCTCGAGCGCTCGGGCCTCTTCAATCCGCTGCCCAAGACCTCCTTCATCGAGAAGGTTGCGGACATCAACGTCCCCCCGCGCTTCGGCGACTGGCGCATCATCAAGGCGCAATCGCTGGTGACGGGTCAGGCCAAGATGGAGTCCGACGGCCGTCTCCGCGTCGAGTTCCGCCTGTGGGACGTCTATGGCGAGCAGCAGTTGACCGGCCTGCAGTTCTTCACCACGCCGGACAACTGGCGCCGCGTCGCGCATCTGATCGCCGACGCGATCTATCAGCGCCTTACGGGCGAGCAGGGCTACTTCGACACGCGTGTCGTCTATGTCGCCGAAAGCGGCCCGAAGAACCGCCGCGTGAAGCGTCTCTCGATCATGGATCAGGACGGCTACAACCCGCATGCGCTGACGAACGGCGCCGAACTCGTGCTGACGCCGCGCTTCAGCCCGAACTCGCAGGAGATCACCTATCTCTCCTATCACAACAACAATCCGCGCGTTTACCTGCTCGACATCGAGACGGGTCAGCAGGAAGTCGTCGGCGATTTCCGCGGCATGACCTTCGCGCCGCGTTTCTCGCCGGACGGCCAGAAGGTCATCATGAGCCTTCAGCGCGGCGGTAATGCGAACATCTACACGATGGATCTCCGCAGCCGTCAGGTGACGCGCCTCACCACCACCAATGCGATCGACACGGCGCCGAGCTATTCGCCGGACGGCACGCAGATCTGCTTTGAGTCCGATCGCGGCGGCGCGCAGCAGATCTATGTGATGAACGCCGACGGCTCCAATCAGCATCGGATCAGCTTCGGCCAGGGCCGCTATGCGACGCCGGTCTGGTCGCCGCGCGGCGATCTCATCGCCTTCACGAGGCTCCTCAGTGGCCAGTTCGTCATCGGCGTGATGAAGCCCGACGGCACGGGCGACCGCATTCTGACCGAGGGCTACCACAATGAGGGCCCGACCTGGGCGCCCAATGGCCGTGTTCTGATGTTCTTCCGCGAAACGCGCGGCGCGCAGGGCGGCCCCTCGCTCTGGTCGGTCGACCTGACCGGCCGCAACGAACGTCAGGTGCCGACGCCGACCTTCGCCTCCGATCCGGCCTGGTCGCCGCGCATTCAGTAACGCTTCGCGCCGGATCGGATCGCAAAATGATCCGGTCCGGCGTAAATCGGTGCAAAAATGTCACTTGGCTCATGCTGAAAAGACGCAGGCAATCCGATGTTCCTTGCCTCGTTTCAGGGCGACAGCTAATATTTTGTTGCGGTACGGCAACCCCAGCGTCGGCCAATTTCTGGGCGGCGTGTCATGGTTCGGACGAACTTCGGGCCACTTTGTAGAGCCTCGACTTCCCGGCAAAGAGGTGACCCCTTTTTCGCTTGGGATGTTTGGCATGCAACAGTAAATAAAGGAACGCTGAGGCACCTTTGGCCGCAGAGATTAAAAGGAGAGCACCCGAATGAAGTCCCCGTATGCAGGCCTCCGGTTCGCCGCAGTGGCCGCAGCCTTTTTGGCGGTTGCCGCTTGCAGCTCGACCGATGCAACGACAAGCGCCACCCCGTCTTCGTCTTCGTCTTCGACCGTTCAGCCCGGCACCCAGGCTGACCTCGTCGCCAACGTCGGCGACCGCGTTTTCTTCGACCTCGACAAGTCGAGCCTGAAGGACGAAGGCAAAGCCACGCTGCAGCGCCAGGCCACCTGGATGAAGCAGTACGCGAACCTCACCTTCACGATCGAAGGTCATGCCGACGAGCGCGGCACGCGTGAATACAACCTCGCGCTCGGCGGCCGTCGCGCCACCGCCGCGAAGGATTTCCTCGTCAGCCTCGGCATCGACGCGTCGCGCCTGAAGACGATCTCCTACGGCAAGGAGCGTCCGGTGTGCCTCGAGTCGAACGAGGATTGCTGGGCCCAGAACCGCCGCGCTGTGACGGTGGTTGCCGAGGGCGCCGGCAGCTAATCGGCTGACGCACCTGAATGATCGGGAGCGCTCTTCCGCTTTTGCGGGAGGGCGCTTCTGTGTTTTCAGGGAGGGGGCTGGCTCTGAAGCCGTATGCCCCATTTTAGTCGCAGTTCTCGGTACGATGGCCCGTCTGTGCAGCTTTTCCGGTCGCGCAGGGCCCATTGTCCGAAATTCTCTTGAGGCGGATCAGGTGACAAAAGCGAATTTCCTCGTCGTGGCCGGCGCCGCCGTCCTTGTCGGATTGCCGGTGCTGGTGCCGCTGAGCGCCTCGGCCGATGATTCGGACCTGCGCGCCATCAACAACCGGCTCGACCGTCTCGAAAACACCGTCAACGATCTGCAGAGCGGCGGCGGTGGCGGCAGCTCGGATAGCGGTGATTCGGGTGGCGGTGGCGGCGGCAACGCAAATTCGGCCAACACGCAGGCGCGGCTCGACGAGATCGAGGACCAGTTGCGCAGCATGACCGGCCGCATCGAGGAGCTGGGGCATCGCGTCGACCAGACCTCGCAAGACCTCCAGAATTTCAAGAGCGATGTCGACCTGCGCTTCCAGGATCTGCATCAGGGTGGCGCCGGAACACCGGGCGGGGCACCCGGTGCCGGAGCGCCGGTTCGCGAGCCGGGCGACCAGTCGCAGGGCGCCGGCGGCCCGACCGAACTTGCTCCTCCGCCCTCGAACGCGCCGCGCCCCGCCTCCGCACCGGTCCAGCAGGCTCAGGCCGCGCCGACGGTGACGCTTCCCAACGGCACGCCGCAGGTTCAATACGATTTCGCCATCGATCTGCTGAAGCGCGGCCAGTTCCCGCAGGCACGCGATGCACTGAAGCAGTTCCTCGCCGACCATCCCAAGGATGCGCTGGCCGGCAACGCGCAATATTGGCTCGGCGAAACCTATTACGTGCAAGGCCAGTACAAGGACGCCGCCGACAGCTTCCTCAAGGGCTACACGACCTATTCGAAAAGCGCCAAGGCGCCGGACAGCCTGCTGAAGCTCGGCATGACGCTTTCCCAGCTCGGCCAGAAGGACGCGGCTTGCGCCACCTTCGGCCAGCTCCGCGAACAGTTCCCGCAAGCCGCCCCCGCCGTCGTCGCCCGTAACAAGCTCGAGCGTCAGAAGGCCGGCTGCTGATCCGGGTTTGATCCCGCGCCGCCTTTCCTTACCTCTCCCCTTGAGGGAGAGGTCGGAACGCGCAGCGTTCCGGGTGAGGGGGCTTCTTCGCAAAGACTCTTCCTTGCCGCCTGCCCCTCAAGGGGTGAGTGTTTGTTCATCCACTGGCATCTTCCGCCCCACAGCGCCATGATCCGCGCATGAACGCCCACTCCGAAAACAAGCCCATCGCCGCCGCCGAATTCGCCGCGAGCCTCGCCGCGCTCGCGCCGTCGGACGGTATCGCCGTCGCCTTGTCCGGCGGCCCGGACTCGCTCGCGCTCCTTTTTCTTGCGGCGCGCTGGGCGGGGAAGAAACGACGTGTACGTCTCTTTGCCTTCACCGTCGATCACGGATTGCGGCCCGAATCTGCAAAAGAAGCGCGCCTCGCCGCCGGCATGGCGAAGGCCCTCGGCGTTCCGCATCGCATTCTGACGTGGAAGGGTGAGAAGCCGAAAGCGGGTCTTCAGGCCGCCGCCCGCGACGCCCGCTATCGCCTGCTTGCGGAGGCTTGTCGCGCGGAGGGCATCCGCGATCTTCTCGTCGCCCATCATCAGGACGATCAGGCGGAGACTTTCCTGCTGCGGCTGGCGCGCGGCAGCGGCGTCGATGGATTGGCGGCGATGGCGCCCCTGCGCGACATGCCCGGCGCTCCGAACATTCGTCTGCTGCGCCCCTTGCTCGCGTTCCCGCGTGCCCGCCTCGCGGCGACGCTCGACAAAGCGGACCTCGAAGCGATCCAGGATCCGAGCAACGAGAACGAGCGTTTCGACCGCGTGAAGGCGCGCCGCATCCTGAAGGAGCTCGACGGTCTCGGGCTGGATGCCGCGCGCCTTGCCGACACGGCCGAACATATGGCCCGCGTGCGCATCGTGCTGGAGGCCGACACGCGGGCGCTGCTCGCGCAGCACGCGCGTCTCGCGCCCGAAGGCTACGTCCTCGCCGACGCCGGGGCGCTCGCCGCCGCACCCGACGAGATCGCCTTGCGTGCCCTTGCCGAAATTCTGAAATGCGTCGGCGGTGCGGATTATCCGCCGCGCTTCGATGCGCTGGCC
>CAISYL010000278.1 GCA_903889655.1 uncultured Alphaproteobacteria bacterium
GCTTGCGGGCTTCCTCGATCGCGATCGTCTCCTTGTTGGTGTCGATCACGAAGATGATGTCCGGCAGGCCGCCCATGTCCTTGATGCCGCCGATGGCGCGCTCGAGCTTGTCGCGCTCGCGGCTCAGATTCAGGATTTCCTTCTTCGTCAGACCGCGGGCCTCGCCGGCCAGCATCTCGTCAAGCTGACGGAGGCGGCGAATCGAGTTCGAGATCGTCTTCCAGTTGGTCAGCGTGCCGCCGAGCCAACGATGGTTGATGTAGTACTGGGCGCACTGGCGGGCCGCCGCGGCGACCGGGTCGGACGCCTGGCGCTTCGTGCCGACGAAGAGAACGCGGCCGCCGCCGGCGATGACGTCGCGAACCGCGACGAGCGCCTGGTGGAGCAGCGGAACGGTCTGCGCCAGATCGATGATGTGGATGTTGTTGCGGTCGCCGAAGAGGAACGGGGCCATCTTCGGGTTCCAGCGATGGGTCTGATGGCCGAAGTGAACGCCGGCTTCCAGCAGGGAACGCATAGAGAATTCGGGCAGCGCCATGGCACTGTTGCTCCTTTTTCCGGTTGGACCTCCGCGGGGGAAAGAACGGCCTTTCACGGCCGCACCGGACCGACAAACCCTATGTTGCCTTTATGACGAGCCTTTGATGGACGCGCCAACAGGCGTGGGAAAGCCGAACCCCGCGTGTGGAATGGCGCCCGTATAGGCTTAAAAAGTCAAAAAGGCAAGTGCCATGGGGTTTTAGGCGTAAACCGGCCTAGATTTCTTGCACCTCGACCACCCCGGGCACGGATTTGATCGCGCCGCGGATCTGGGGGGTCACCCGGTAGCCGCCGGGAAGCTTCAGTTCGACCTCCCGGCCGCCTTCGCCCATCAGCACCAGCGAGACGAGCCCCCGGCCCTTTTCGGAAAGCCGGGTCTTGAGGCCGGCCAGCGGCTCGGGCGTTTCCAGGAAGATCTTCATGCCGGCGGCGGCATTGGCCACCACCTCGTCGACCGACCGGACGGACTGGGCGCGGAGCTTCACCTCGTCGCCCGTGCGGTCGATCTCCACCGAGACGACGATCGACTTTCCGGGCTCCATCAACTCGCGGGAGCGGTTGAGCACTTCCGAGAAGACGACGATCTCGAACTGGCCGGTCGGGTCCGAAAGGCTGAGGAAGGCGAAGGGATTGCCCTTCTTCGACTTCCGCTCCTGCTTGGCCGTGACCGTGCCGGCGACGAGTTCGGCCTGGTTGCCGCGCGGGCCGACCTCGGCATAAGTGACGACATTCGCCCGGCGCAACGCCGTCTGATAGTCGTCGAGCGGATGGCCCGAGAGATAGAAGCCGATCGCGTTGAACTCCTCGTTGAGGCGTTCCATCGGCGGCCAGGCATCGACATTGGGCAGCGCCGGATTGGCGACCTTCGCCCCCGTCGCCTCGCCGAAGAGGCTGTCCTGCTTCGACTCGCGCTCCTGCACCGAGGCATTCGCCGTGCCGAGGATGAGGTCGACGGCGGCCAGCACCTGCGCCCGGTTTGGATTGAGGCAATCAAAGGCGCCCGCCCTGGCGAGGTTTTCAAAAGCCCGTTTGTTGACGAAGCGCGGATTGATGCGCCGCGCGAAATCGAAGAGATCGCGGAAGGTCCCGCCCTCGTCGCGCACCTCGACCAGATGCTCCATCGCCTGTCGGCCGACATTCTTGATGGCGGAGAGCGCGTACAGCACCTCGCCGTCCTTGACCGCAAAGACAGCTTCCGACTCGTTGACGCTCGGCGGCCTGATCCTGATGCCGAGGCGCTGCGCGTCCTGCTTGAAGATGTTGAGCTTGTCGGTATTGCCGAGATCGAGGCTCATCGAGGCCGCGAGGAATTCGACCGGATGGTTCGCCTTGAGCCAGGCTGTCTGATAGGCGACGAGCGCATAGGCGGCGGCGTGCGATTTATTGAAGCCGTAGCCCGCGAACTTGTCGACCAGTTCGAAGATGTTCGAAGCCTGGCCCTTATCGATCGACTTCGCGACCGCGCCGGTAACGAAGCGCTCCTTCTGCGCCTCCATCTCCGCCTTGATCTTCTTGCCCATGGCACGGCGCAGAAGATCGGCTTCGCCGAGCGAATAGCCGGACAGGATCTGCGCGATCTGCATCACCTGTTCCTGATAGATGATGACGCCGTTCGTCTCCTTCAGCACCGGCTCGAGCAGCGGATGCAGATAATCGGGCTTCTCCCGCCCATGCTTGCAGTTGATGTATTTCGGAATGTTGTCCATCGGGCCCGGGCGATAGAGCGCCACGAGCGCGATGATGTCCTCGAAACGGTCGGCATTGAGCTTGCGGAGCACGTCGCGCATGCCCGAACTTTCAAGCTGGAACACGCCCACCGTCTCGCCGCGCCCGAGCATCGCGTAAGTCTTCTCGTCGGCGAGCGGCAGGTTCAAGAGATCGATCTCGATGCCGCGCCGCGCGATCAGCTTCACCGCCTGGTCGAGCACGGTCAGCGTCTTCAACCCGAGAAAGTCGAACTTCACGAGACCCGCCGGCTCGACCCATTTCATGTTGAACTGCGTCACCGGCATGTCGGAACGCGGATCGCGATAAAGCGGCACCAGCTTGTCGAGTTCCCGGTCGCCGATCACGACACCCGCCGCATGCGTCGAGGCATGGCGGTAGAGGCCTTCCAGGCGCTGGCCAATTTCGAGGAGCTTCGCCACCGCCTCTTCGGCATCGCGTGCTTCCTGCAGGCGCGGCTCGCCTCTGATGGCCTCGGCCAGCGTCACCGGCGCAGCCGGATTGTTCGGCACCAGCTTGCAGAGCCGGTCGACCTGACCGTAAGGCAATTGCAGCACGCGCCCGACGTCGCGCAACACGGCGCGCGCCTGCAGCTTTCCGAAGGTGATGATCTGCGCGACCTGATCGTAGCCGTAGCGATCCTGCACATAACGGATCACCTCGTCGCGGCGGTCCTGACAGAAGTCGATATCGAAGTCGGGCATCGAGACGCGCTCGGGATTGAGGAAGCGCTCGAAGAGGAGCCCGAACCGCAGGGGATCGAGGTCGGTGATGGTGAGCGCCCAGGCGACGACCGAGCCCGCGCCCGAACCGCGGCCCGGCCCGACTGGAATGCCATGCGCCTTCGCCCATTTGATGAAGTCGGCAACGATGAGGAAGTAGCCGGGAAAATCCATCTTGATGATGACGTCGAGCTCGAAGCGAAGCCTGGCGCGATAATCCTCCTCGGAGGTCACCGCCTCGACCTGCGCGAGACGCGCGGTCAGCCCCTCCTCCGCCTGCCGCCGCAACTCGTCGGCCTCGGCGATATCGACGCTGAATTTCGGCAGGATCGGCTTGCGGGTGCGTGGCCGGTAGGAGCAGCGCCGGGCAATCTCGATCGTGCTCTCGATCGCCTCGGGCAGATCGTCGAACAGCGCGACCATCTCCTCTTGCGACTTGAAGCGATGCTCGGGCGTCAGCCGCCGGCGATTACCTTGGGCGACATAGGCGCCTTCCGCGATGCAGATCATCGCGTCATGCGCTTCGTATTCTTCTTCCTTGGCGAAATAGGGCTCGTTGGTCGCCACAAGCGGCAATTCATGTTCATAGGCGAAGTCGATCAGCGCCGGCTCGGTCTGGCGTTCGATGTCGAGGTCGTGCCGCTGCAACTCGACATAGAGCCGGTCGCCGAACATCGATTTGAGCTTGAGCAGGAATTCTTCGGCGGCCGGGCGCTGACCGGCGGCAAGCAACCTGTTGATCACGCCGCCCGGCCCGCCGGTCAGGCAGATCAGTCCCTCAGCATGGGCCGCGACAAGATCGAGCGAGACATGCGCCGCCTCACCCGCTTCCGGCCCGAGGAAAGCCCGGCTCGAAAGCTTCATCAGATTGAGATAGCCCACCTCGTCCTTGACGAGGAGCGCCAGCGTGCCGGCCACCTCGCGGCGCGGACCGCGGCCCGGCTCGTCGCCCTCGTCCAGCATGATCGGCAGGGTGCAGCCGACGATCGGCTGAATACCGGCGCCCGCCATGGTTTCGGAGAATTCGAGGGCGCCGAAGAGATTGGCGGTATCGGTCAGCGCCACCGCCGGCATCGCATTGGCCTTGCAGAGCTTGACCAGATCCTTGATGCGGATCGCGCCTTCCAGAAGCGAGAAGGCGGAATGAAGGCGCAGATGAATGAAACGGGGGAGCGAGTCGGCCATGCGAGACATTGTCCGGCCCCGCCTCCCTTATGTCACCTGCCGGGACCGGTGGCAGACCACCTTGCCGGCCCAAACTTGTGGAAAACCCCAAATCCCGATCAGCCGACCACAAGACTGTGAGCAATCTGGACCCATGTGCCCGCCACCCAGACGAAACCGCCGATGGAGATAAGCGCCGCCACGTCCTTGAGCCAGTGACCAGCACCCGATTTCGACGCCGTTGCAATGAACCTGCTCATGTGGGAAACTCCGTTCATGGAATGTTCTGATCCGGAGTGTTCCTCTTTTGTTCCAGCCTGTCAAGGGCCCGATCACCAGGCTGTGGAAAAATCCGAAAGTCCGACGGTCACGTCGGAATAGCGCCACGGCATCAGCGACACGGGCTTCGGCGGCACCGCTGCACCGGCCGGCCAGCCGTCGGCCACCTCCGCCAGCTTCACCTCGATCCGTCCCTGGGGTTTCGCCGAGAAAGACAGCGTGACGCCTCCTTCCGGCGGCGCGGCATAGCCAAAGCCGAACCAGTTGCCCGCCTTCATTCCCTCCGGAACCGGTTTGCCGTTGAGCGCCACCTCGTCGAGATCGACGGTCGGCCGCACGAACAGCCGAAGCTCCCGGCCGCCCCGCATGGGCGTCAGCCTCAGCGTGACTTCCCGCCGCCCATCCTTCATCTCCGTTCCCTCGACCGCGATCTTCGGCAGGGAACCGGACGCCGGCTTCGCCACCGCCGTCCAGACCTCCGTCGGGAGGAAGGGCGCAAGTTCATCGCGCTGCGGCTCTCCGCCATCCGCCGTCAGCGCCGCCCGCGACCAGTCGTCGAGACGCGGCAGGTCGGCGATGCGGTTGAAATCCTGCAAGCCCGGCCCGGCGGCATAAAAGGCTTCCGTCAAATAGGGATGCGCCGCGTCGGCCGGCGCGAACCGCACATAGAGAATGGCGACCCCGCCAAGGCAGACGAACGCCGCCGGTGCGATCCACGGTCTGGTCGTACGAAGCAGCGCGACGATGGAGGGCCAGAGCAGGATGGCGATCGTGAGCGCCTGCGCCGTTAGCAGCGCCGGCACATTGACCCCGAGCGCGATGAAAATCTGCCCCGCCCATTCCGCCGCCTGCGCCGCTCCGAGAGCCCCGATCAGCGTTGCCGCGATTAGCGCCCGCTCGCCCTGCCCGGCGAAAAACACGACCGCGACCGAAGCCGCGAGCGCCGCCATCAGCAGCGGCCAGGCCGCCATGAAGGCGGTCGTCGGAGCAAAAACTTGCAGCGCCGCCGACACGGCAAGCAGGAGCAGAAGCCCCCCGCACCAGAGCCCTTCAGGCCTCGCGTCGCGTCCAAGCGCCCGAACCGCGAGAAAGCCTGCAACGACGGCAAGCGCCAGTCCCGTCGCAAGCGACGCATAGCCGCCAAGCACCAGCTCGAAACGCGTCAGCAGCGCATATTTCATCTGCATGTCGGTAAAGCCGAGCATCAGCCAGCCGACGATGCCAAGACCGGCGCCCGTGCCGATCGCAACGCAAAGAAAGAGACCGGCACCGCGCAACACGTCGCCCGCTTGCAAAGCCCCCGCGAGCTTCCACCGGATCGCGACAAAGCCGATGAGCCCCGCCGAAATGGCAATGAGAAGCCAGCCGCCGAGGACCGGGTAGGCGACGAAACCGAGGCCGAGAACGTCGGAATAAACGAAATCTCGCTTCCCGCCCGCGAACTCTCTGGTTCCCGCAAGTCCGGATACCAGCGCCAGCACGCTCTCGCCCATATGCTGCACACTGCCGGGATCGATATTCTCCGCCGTCGCATGGGCCGTGTGATAATCGAGCTCGTCGCCCAGATAGGCGAAGTTGAGCCCCGTATATCCTCGTTTCAGTGCATTGGTGAGGTCTGTGCCGTTCGGCATGTGGTGATAGACGAAGGCGGTCAGCGAATTGGCGGAGGGACGCGCCACCGTTCGTCCATAAATCGAAATCAGATTTCCCGCCTGTTCGCTCGTCTCGAACATCACCGTGCGGCCACTACCGCCGCGCGTCTCCATGTTGAGAACGAGGCCGACCCGCTTCGCCAGCGGATCGCCGCCGAAGAAGGCATCCGAGCCGAGAAGACCCGCCTCCTCGCCGTCGGTAAAGAGAACCATCACATCGCGCAGCCATGGTCCCGCCGCCTTGAGATTGGCGACGATCTCCAGCGCCGCGGCGACGCTCGCCGTATCGTCCGCCGCGCCCGGCGAATTCGGTACCGAGTCGTAATGCGCCATCAGCAGGATCGCCGGCAGGCTTCTGTCCGTACCCGGTAGAATGCCGACAATGTTGGTGACGGCACCGGCGACGAAGAGCCGCCGCTTCGGCAGCGCAAACGTGCCTTGTCCCGGCCGCAATTCTGGCGAAAGGCCGAGCGCCGTCATTCGTGAAACGAGATAGGCCCGTACGCGCGCGATATCGGCCGACCCGATCGGATGAGGCCGTGGCGCGATCGCCCGAATATCGGCCATGGCCCGGCCCGCCGAGAAATCCCGCGCCGGAATGTCCGCGCCGCGCGGGCCGGGCGCATGCAGCGCCAGCGTCGCCAGGACGACCGCCACAACCGCAGCCGCAAAAAAGAGTATCGATCTCATAACGCCTCCCGGCTCCGGCTGGTGCTGCCGCAGCATAACGTCGAAGCCGCCGTGGCCTCCACGCCGAATTGCCCCTCCGGTCATCCATTCGGACGAGGCCCGCTCCTCCGCCCACCGTCAGAGTAATTGCCAATAACAACGCACGCCGAGGGGGAACGACCATGACCGGAAGAGCGGATTTCGCGCCTGTTGTCGGATCCTACGCGCTCAGCATTGCCGCCGGCGCGGCTGTGCTTTTCGGCTTCGATATCCCGCAACCCTGGAATGCGCTGGTCGCCGACATTGTAGCGACCCTCGTCATTTTCGCCTTCAGCCTGCGCTACCGGAATTCGAGCTTCTACGATCCCTACTGGAGCGTCATCCCTCCGCTCCTGGCCGTCTACTGGATGGGAAGCCACGCCGATGTCGTGCATGGCCTTCGCGCTGCCCTCGTCATGGCGCTGGTGTGGCTCTGGGCGATCCGCCTCACCGCGAACTGGTCCATCCATTGGGGTGGGCTGCATCACGAAGACTGGCGTTATCCGCTCGTGCGCGGCCGCGCGGGCAAGGCCGCCGTCTGGGCAGACCTCTTCGGCATCCACCTCTTCCCGACCATGCAGGTCTTTCTCGGCTGCCTGCCGGTCTATGCGGTGATGAGCCGTGGCGACGCAGCGCCCGGCTGGCTCGACGCACTCGCCTTCATCGTCTCGCTCGGCGCTCTCGCGATCGAAACCGTCGCCGATCTGCAATTGCGCACCTTCATCGCCCGTCGCCAATCCGCCGACGCCATTATCGCCAGCGGATTGTGGGCATGGTCGCGACATCCGAACTATTTCGGCGAGTTGGCCTTCTGGTGGGGGCTGATGCTGTTCGGCCTCGCGGCGGCGCCTTCGCAATGGTGGTGGATCGTGCCCGGCGCCGTGGCCATGACGCTGATGTTCGTCTTCGCCAGCATTCCCCTGATGGATGAACGGAGCCTCGAACGCCGCCCTGCCTATCGCGAGCACATGCGCAAGGTTTCCGCCCTCGTGCCGCTGCCACCGCGCGGATGACTATCGGAGCTGCGTAGACGGATTATTTTCGCCGGGCGGGTTTGCCGCATAACGCGAGCAGCGCCTCGCCCGCTTTGCTGAGACGGCGTTCGCGATGTCTCAATGCGAGGAATGGCCGGCGCGGCAATTCAATATCGAGGAGCTTCAGCTTGCCGGATTGAACGCCCGGTGCGGCAACAAGTTCAGACATGCCGCCGACCCCCGCTCCCGCCTCCACCGCCGCCCGCACCGCCTCGTTCGACGGCAGTTCCAGCGCGATATCGCGCGCATGGATCGGCAGCTTCATCGCGGCGAGCGACGTTTCCATTTCCGATCGCGTGCCCGATCCCGCCTCGCGCACGACCCACGGCACCTCCGCGAGATCCGCGATGCCGATGCGGCGGCGCTTCGCGAGCGGATGATCCACGCCCACCGCAAGTACGAGCCGGTCGCCGCCGACTTCCACCGAAGCAAGCGCCGGCATGCGCACGGCACCTTCTACGAAACCGAGATCTGCATTTCCTTCGAGGACCGCCCGAGCGACCGTCTCGGTGTTTCCTGCAGCGAGACGCACTTCGATCCGGGGATAGGCCTTGCGAAAATTGACCAGGCGCGCCGGCAGCCAGTAACTCGCGATGGTCTGACTTGCCTGCACGTTGAGCGTGCCCCGCCCGAGTGTGCCGAGTTCGCTCAGAACGAGTTCGGCGGCGTGAGAGCGGGCAAGCACCGCCTGCGCCTCGCCCAGAAATTCGCGTCCCGCCGCCGTCAACTCGATATGCCGTCCGACCCGATCGAAGAGCCGCGTGTCGTACCGTGCTTCAAGTGCCGCGATCGCCGCACTGACGGCGGATTGCGTGAGCCCCAGTGCCGCCGCCGCGCGCGTCACATGCTCGCGCTCGGCGACGGCAACGAAGATACGTAATTGTTCGAGCGTCACGAGGAGGGCCTTCCGCTGGGCGAAGCAATGCCCGAAGCATTACATGGCAAGCATCGCCATCGCCAGACCGAACAGGGTAATGAAAACCCAGGCCGACGCCCCGAGCGCCAGCGGGCGCAGGCCCTTCGCCTTCAGCTTGCGGATGTCCGTCTCCAGCCCCATCGCGGCAAGCGCCATCGCCAGCATGAAAGTCGTGATCCCGGCCGCACCGTCGTGCAGCCTGTCGGAAATCGGCACCAGGCTGTTCACCGCCACCATCGCGAGAAAGCCGAAGGCAAACCACGGCGTCGTCCCCTTGCGCCGGCCGCCCGTCTTGCCGCGGCCGCGGTCCCAGACATAGGCGAGGATCAGCACGACCGGCGCGAGCATCAGCACGCGCGTGAGCTTGACGATGGTGCCGAAATGCCCGGCAGCCTGCCCATCCTGAAAGGCGGCCGCGACCACCTGCGCGATCTCATGGATCGAAATGCCCGTCCATAGCCCGTAGGCGTGCGGCGCGAGATGCAGCCCGGTATTGAGAAGCGGGAAAAGCACCATCGACAGCGAGCCGAAGACCGTAACGGTTGCGACCGCATAGGCGACATCCTCGTCACCGCCATCGACCACCGCATTGGCCGCAACCACTGCCGACGCACCGCAGATCGACGTCCCCGTCGCGATCAGCGTCGAAAGCGCCCGATCGACACCGAGACGACGTCCGGCCCAGAGCGTGAAGAGGAATGTCGCGGCGAGCGTGAGGATGGTGACCGCGACGCCGGCAATACCGACGGTGGCAATCTGCGTCGCCGTCAGTTGAAGCCCGAGCAGCACGATCGCCGCGCGCAGGATACGCCGCAACGAAAAGCCCACGCCCGCCTTCGCCCGTGCGGGTGTGCCGACGAGATTGTGAAATCCCATGCCGATCAGGATCGAAAGGATAAGCGGGCTGAAGCTGCCAAGCCCGGGCAACCGATGAAGCGCGATCGCAACCACGGCAATGAGGGCAGTCAGCAGAACACCCGGCGCGTGATGCCCTAACCATGACCACCGCCGCTCCGGCATGGCAAACTGGATGGGGCGGCGCTGCGCGGTCGAATGAACGGCCGCTTCTTGAATGGATGTATCGCTCGCAGGCATGACGATCTCCCGGGATCACTGACTGCGACAAGGATGCCGGGCAGGCCTCCGGGGGGTCCAACGCATAGCATTGGACGTTTCGTTCGATTGGATCGATGAATGGAAGGCCAGGCTCAGAGGCTTTGGTAGTTCGACGCGACCTGCGCCCCTTCGAGGAGCCTGCCCTCGTGCAGCAACACGATCCGGTCCATATGGCTCGCGAGATCGAGATTATGCGTCGCGACGAGCGCTGCGACGCCCTGAGTGCGGCAGATTTCGAGCAATTCGTTGAAGACCATGCGCGAGGTCTTCGGATCGAGATTGCCGGTCGGCTCATCCGCCAGCAGCACACGCGGCTGGTTCGCCAGAGCACGCGCGATGGCCACACGTTGCTGTTCGCCGCCCGAAAGTTCGGCCGGCCGATGCGTCGCCCGCGCGGCGAGCCCCATGCGGTCGAGCAGATAGCGACCGAACTCTTCCGCCTTGCGACGCGGCACGCCGGCGATCATCTGCGGCAGCACGACGTTCTCCACGGCGGAGAATTCAGGCAGCAGATTGTGGAACTGATAGACGAAACCGAGCTCGCGCCGGCGCACTTCCGTCCGCAGGTTGTCGCGCAGTCCGACGCATTCGCGACCGGATATGACGACCTCGCCCGCATCCGGCGCCTCGAGCAGACCCGCGATATGGAGCAGCGAGGATTTGCCCGAACCGGACGGGCCGACC
>CAISYL010000279.1 GCA_903889655.1 uncultured Alphaproteobacteria bacterium
AGGCGTTGAACAACAAAAGCGTCAGAAAACGGGACAGGGAGAAAGTTCATGTCGGATCCTGCGAGCGAAAAACTGATTCCGGCCGCCACGATTCTGCTGCTTCGCGACGGGCCGCAGGGGCTAGAGGTTTTCATGGTCGTGCGCCATCACCAGATCGACTTCGCGTCGGGCGCGCTCGTCTTCCCGGGCGGCAAGGTCGATCCACGCGACACGCATGAGGTGGTGCGCGGCCGCGTCGATGGCGCCGAAGGTCTCGACGACTGGGAGTTCGCGATGCGCGTCGCCGCAATCCGCGAAGCCTATGAGGAATGCGGCGTACTGCTCGCACGCGACGAGGGAACCGGCACGCTCATCGACGCGAAGCGTCTGGCGGCGCTGGAGCCGCGCCGCGACGCACTCAACCGGAACGAGATCGGCATCGGCGATATGCTGATGCAGGAAGGCCTGCGACTTGCCGCCGATCTGCTGACGCCGTTCGCGCATTGGATCACGCCCAACATGATGCCGAAGCGTTTCGACACGCGCTTCTATCTCGCCGTTGCGCCGGAAGATCATCTTGCCGTGCATGACGGATCGGAGTCGGTGGACTCGGTCTGGATCAGGCCCACGGATGCCGTGCGCGAGGCGGAAGAAGGCAAGCGCACGATCATCTTCCCGACACGCGTCAATGTGCAGAAGCTCGGCCGGCATGTGGATGTCGCCGGCGCGATCGACACCGCGCGCAACGCCCATATCGTGACGGTGGAACCGCGCGTCACCAAGAACGACGCAGGCGAGCCTATCCTGCGCATCCCGGTCGAGGCCGGTTACGACGTGACCGAAGAGCCGTTGTCGAGAGTGAAGGCGTAAGCAGCTTCAGAACAGAAACTGTTCCGTCAAAATCCGTTCATCGAGGCTGTGGCCTTCGTCGAACATCATCAGGAGGTCGATGGTCGGGTCTTCCTCGACCTGCACATCGACCACGTCGCGGAATTCACGGTGGTCGGCGACGGCGCTGACAGGGCGCTTTTCGGCTTCGAGGATTTCGAAGCGCACTTTTGCGCGATGCGAGAGCAGGGCACCGCGCCAGCGGCGGGGACGGAAGGCGCTGATCGGCGTCAGCGCGAGCAGCGCCGCATCGATGGGGATGATCGGACCTTGCGCCGAAAGATTGTAGGCGGTCGATCCGGCGGGCGTCGAGACGAGCACGCCGTCGCAGCTCAGCTCCGTCATGCGGACCTTGCCGTCGATGGAAATCCTGATCTTGGCCGCCTGCGCCGTCTCGCGCAGCAGGGACACTTCATTGATCGCGAGCGCCTGATGCTCGGAGCCGTTGGAAAGCGTCGCATGCATGCGCAAAGGATGGAGGCGCGCGATCTCGGCTGCCTCCAGTCGTTCGCGCAGGCTGTCCGGCTTGTACTCGTTCATCAGGAAGCCGACGGAGCCGCGATTCATCCCGTAGATGGGGATGCCGCGATGCATGTGCTTGTGGAGCGTCTGAAGCATCAGTCCGTCGCCGCCCAGCGCGACGAAGACGTCGGCCTCGGCGGGCGCGGCATTGCCATAGCGCTCGGTGAGCAGCTTCAACGCGTCCTGCGCTTCCGGGACTTCCGTTGCCACGAAGGCGATCTTGTCGAACTTCATCAGTTCCGTTCCGTCGGCCGAATGGGCACTATTGACCGGCAGGAGATAAGCACATGAGCGACGAGACGCAAACAGGTTCCGAATTCGTCTTTATCTATACACCCTTGCCGGACGCGGCGGCGGCGGAAGGTCTTGCTCGAGCGCTGGTGGGCGACCGGCTCGCGGTCTGCGTCAACATCTACCCCGGCATCGTGTCGGTTTACGAATGGAAAGGAGAAATAGAGGCGAGCGCGGAGGTTGTCGCCTTCGTCAAGACGCGCCGCGTCCTTGTCGACGAAACGATGGCCGCAATGCGGGAGCTCCATCCCTATGAGGTGCCCGCCTTCCTCGTGCTGCCGATCGAAGGCGGGAATGAGGATTATCTGACATGGGCGAGGGGGCAGGTCAGGTCTTAGCCGGACGGTGGAGCGAGATGGTCTCCCATATGGCCACGATGATGAGAATGAGCGTCGTCGCGGCGGAGAGAGCGAGCGGCGAGAGCGAAAACGCAACCGGTGCCAGCAAACCGAACAGGCCCATGCCGACCAGGTGCGAAAGTGGCAGTCGGCCCGCGATGGTCCATTTGAAGAGAATGTTGCCGCCGACATAAAGCGCCGGCCCGCCGAGCATGACGAGCACGGCCGGCAATTCGCCATGCGCCAGCGGGTGCGCAAGAAGCAGTTCGTCGGCGACCGCGCTGACGATGATGCCGGCGACCAGCAGCAGGTGGATGTAGGTATAGGCGAGGCGGGCGATCCGGCCGGGATCGTCGGAACTCGCAATGCGATGCGCGCCGCGTTCGGCGCCGGTGTCGAAATAGATCCACCACATGGCGACGCTGCCGATAAAGGCAATGGCGAAGGCTGAAGCTGTCACCGGCGTCCAGGCCTGTTCGGAGAAGGTTGCCCCGGTGACGAGAACGGATTCGCCGAGCGCGATGATGACGAAGAGCGAGCAACGCTCGGAGATATGATTGCCTTCGACGTCCCAGTCGCGGGTTGCGGAGCGACCGAGAACGGGCATCCAGAAGCCAAACAGGGGACCGGCATATTCGATGGCGAGCGCCGTCAGCCAGAGGGCCAGCCTCTCGTCGCCGCCCGCAATTCCGCCCGCGATCCAGAACAGGCCGGAGACTGCGAGCCAGCTCGTGATGCGCTGGAAGTTGCGCGTGTTGGTCGGGCTCGCATTACCGATCCCCCAGAGCGTGAAAGCCGAGCGGCCGACCTGCATGAAGGCAAAGGCGAGCGCGAAGGGAAGCCCCTTTGCCCCGAAGGCCTCGGGGATCGACGTCGAGAGCACGAGACCGGCAAGCATCAGTACCAGAAGCAGCAGGCGTACCGGCGTTCGTTCCGGGTCGAGCCAGTTCGTCACCCAGGATGTGTAGATCCAGACCCACCAGACCGCGAGAAAGAGCAGTAGCGTATGGAACGCGCCGGTCAGCGTCAGGTCGTGCAAGAGAGAATGCGAGAGCTGGGTGACGGCAAAGACGAAGACGAGATCGAAGAAGAGTTCGATATAGCCGACCCGCGCATGTTCGTGCTCGCCGCGGCGCCGGAGCAGGGTGCCTTTTGTCATCGTCTGGAGATTCCCCCGGCTGCGCCCGCCTCAGCCGCCCGTCATCGACATGTGCCGCCGCACCGCCGGCGCCTTGTGATCGCGATCTATGATGAAGTCGTGGCCCTTCGGCTTCCGGCCGATGGCTTCGTCGATCGCATCGTTCAGGAGCGCATCGTTGGCGCTTGCACGGAGCGGCGCCCTCAGATCGGCGGCGTCGTCCTGACCGAGACACATGAAAAGCGTCCCCGTGCAGGTGAGGCGGACGCGGTTGCAGCTCTCGCAGAAATTGTGGCTGAGCGGCGTGATGAAGCCGAGCTTGCCGCCCGTCTCGCCGATACGGACATAACGGGCGGGACCGCCCGTGCGCTCGGGAAGGTCTACAAGCGTCCAGCGCTCTTCGAGTCGCGCGCGGACATGCGACAGCGGCAGATATTGATCGGTGCGGTCTTCGTCGATCTCGCCCATCGGCATCGTCTCGATCAGCGTGATGTCATGGCCCTGACCGTGCGCCCATTCGATCAGCGAAGGGATTTCGTCCGCGTTCTCGTCCTTGAGCGCGACGGTGTTGATCTTGACCTTGAGCCCCGCCGCCTGCGCCGCTTCGATGCCTTCGAGCACCTGCTGGAGACGGCCCCAGCGCGTGATCTTGGCAAAGCGCGCAGGATCGAGCGTATCGAGCGAGACGTTGATGCGACGGACGCCGGCGTTGGCGAGTTCAGCGGCGTAACGTGCAAGCTGGCTGCCATTGGTCGTCAGCGTCAGTTCTTCCAGCGCGCCGGTATCGAGATGGCGGCCGAGCGAGCGGACAAGCGTCATGAGATCGCGGCGGACGAGGGGCTCGCCGCCGGTCAGCCGCAGCTTCCTCACGCCCCTGGCGATGAAGGCAGAGCAGACCCGATCGAGTTCTTCAAGCGTCAGGAGCTCCCGCTTCGGCAGGAAATTCATGTGCTCAGACATGCAATAAGTGCAGCGAAAATCGCAGCGATCCGTCACCGAGACGCGCAGATAGGTGACCGCCCGTCCGAACGGGTCGATCATCGGGGCGGCGTCGCTGGCCGGGGTGAGGGCGCGGGGCTCGAAACTCATGGCCAATAGATAGCATCCCGGCGGCCGAATTTCGCCCCCACCGGACATAGGGCTTTCTCAATCCCCCTTATAGACCGGCATGTTGTGGTCGAAGCACTTTTCCTCGACGCGCCGGGTGATACGCCAGCCGGCGGGGGTGCGCACATATTTATCGTGGTACCAAAGGCCGAAGAACATGACGTGGCTCGTCCCGTCTGGAAGGTCCATGCGCATCGGGTTGAAGCAGGCGACCCGGCCCGTGGCGGTGTCACCCGACACCTTGATCCCCATGTTGCCGACGAGGTGGTTGTAGTGCTTGAAGAAGCCGAGTGTCGGCTCCAGCCAGGCCTTTATCTCGGGATAATCGCCCTTGATGCCGCCGAGCTCCGTGTAGTCGATGAAGGCATCGGGCGTGAAAATGTCGTCCAGCGCATTGAAGTCATGGGCATCGATGGCGTTCGCGTAATCGACGATCAATTGCTGGATCTCGAGACGATCCGATATTTCCTGCAGGCTCAGCATTCTCATCCTCCCTGTCCCCGGGCGAGAGCCTAGCGCGTCCCGATGCATTTGGAAAAGAGACGTTTTCCAAATAATGCCGGCGGTTTCAAAGCGGGCGCGCACGCGCTAGCCTCCCATCCGCTTCACCGGGGAGGATGAGAATGCCGAAGGGCGCCCATTATATTCTGTCGATCGATCAGGGGACTACGAGCACGCGGGCGCTGCTCTTCGACGAATCCGGCGCGCCCATGCGTGTTCGCCAGAAGGAACTGCGCCAGATCTATCCGCAGGATGGCTGGGTCGAGCACGATGCGGAGGAAATCTGGGAGGCGACGCTCGACGTCTGTCATGGGCTTCTCACCTCCGGCACGCATATCGACAACATCGCGGCCATCGGCATCACCAATCAGCGCGAGACGACCGTGCTCTGGGAGCGCGCGACGGGAAAGCCCCTCTACAACGCCATCGTCTGGCAGGACCGGCGGACCGCCGATCTCTGCGCGAAGCTGAAGGCGGAGGGCAAGGAGCCTGTCGTTCAGGCGAAGACGGGCCTTCTCATCGATCCCTATTTCTCAGGCACCAAGCTTGCCTGGTTGCTCGACCATGTGCCGAATGCACGGGCGAGGGCCGAGAAAGGCGAACTCTGTTTCGGCACGATCGACTCATGGCTGATCTACAAGCTGACAGGCGGCAAACGACATGTGACCGACGCCACCAATGCGTCCCGTACGCTGCTTTTCAACATAGGCACGCAAGAATGGGACGATGAAATACTCGGCTGGTTCAACATCCCGCGCGCGATGCTACCGGAGGTTCTGGATTGCTGCGCCGATTTCGGCCGCACTGAAAAATCGCTCTTCGGCGCGGAAGTGCTCGTGGCCGGCGTCGCGGGCGATCAGCAGGCGGCAACCGTCGGTCAGGCCTGTTTCGAACCGGGCCTCATCAAGTCGACCTATGGCACAGGCTGCTTCGCCGTTCTCAATACCGGCGGGCGACAGGTCGCGAGCGCGAACCGGCTCCTCACTACCGTCGCGTACCGCCTCGGCGGCAGGGTCACCTACGCGCTCGAAGGTTCGATCTTCATGGCCGGCGCCATCGTGCAATGGCTGCGGGACGAGATGCGGTTGATCTCCAACTCGCCGGAGAGCGAGAGCATCGCCGCCGATGCCGATCCGCATTCGCCCGTGGTGCTCGTCCCGGCCTTCACCGGCCTCGGCGCGCCTTATTGGGACCCGCATGCTCGCGCCGCGCTCTTCGGCATGACGCGGGATACGGGCGCGGCCGAAATCGTGCGCGCGGCGCTGGAGTCCGTTTCCTTTCAGACGCGCGACCTGATGGAAGCGATGGCCGCCGACATGAAGGCGGCTGGCCTCGAAAGCCCGCAGGCGCTCCGCGTGGATGGCGGCATGGTCGCGAACAACTGGTTCATGCAGAACCTGACCGACATTCTCGGCCGCCCCGTCGAGCGCCCGGCGGTCATCGAGACGACGGCGCTGGGCGCCGCCTATCTCGCCGGCATGCAGGTCGGCTTCTACGGCTCGACGGAAGACGTCGCCCGCCACTGGCAATGCGAACGCCGCTTCGAGCCGGAAATGGTCGAAGCCGAGCGGGCCGAGCGCTACGGACGATGGACGCAGGCGGTGGGACGGGTGCTCTCGAAGTAGCTATACTCCTGCCAAACGACAAAACCCGGGAGAACGCACATGGCCGCATCGACGGACGACCTCATCGCGAAGTTGAAGGCAGCACTTCCGGCAGGAAGTGTGCTCGAAGGCGCCGAAGCGGCGGAGAGGGCGCAGGGCGGCTGGAGCAAGCTCGGGAGCCCACGCGCCGTGCTTCGGCCGGCGTCGACCGAGGAAGTCTCGAAAATTCTGAAGCTCTGCCACGCGGCAGGCGAGTCCGTCGTGCCCTGGGGCGGCAAGACCGGACTTGTGGAAGGCGGCGAGGCGGAGGGACACATCGCGCTGTCGCTCGACCGCATGAACCGCATCGAGGAAATCGACGTCGCGGGCGGCACGGCGACGGTCGAAGCCGGTTGCGTGTTGCAGGCGGTTTGCGAGGCGGTTGAAGCGAAGGGCGCGCTCTTCCCGCTTGATCTCGGCGCGCGCGGCTCGGCGACCATCGGCGGCAACATCTCGACCAATGCCGGCGGCAATCGCGTCATCCGCTACGGCATGATGCGCGACATGGTGCTCGGCCTCGAAGTCGTGCTGGCGGACGGCACGGTACTGTCCTCGCTCAATCATCTCATCAAGAACAACGCGGGCTACGATCTGAAGCAGCTCTTCATCGGTTCGGAAGGGACGCTCGGCGTCGTTACCCGCGCCGTGCTTCGGCTGCGCCCGAAGTCCGCATCGCAGGATACGGCCTTTGTCGCCGTCGAAAGTTTCGACCAATTGCCGAAGTTCCTGCGCCATATGGAGCGCGCGTTGGGCGGTACGCTCTCGGCCTTCGAGGTGATGTGGGAGGATTTCTACAAGCTCGTGACGACGGAGCCGGCCAAGGGCAGGCCGCTCCTTGATTACGGACATCCCTATTACGTGCTGGTCGAGTCGATGGGTGGCGATCAGGAAGAGGATTCCGCGCGCTTCGAAAAGGCGCTGATGGCGGCGCTGGAAGCGGGCGAAGTCTCGGACGCGGTCATCGCCAAGAACCAGGCCGAGCGCAACCAGATGTGGGCGCTGCGCGACGATGTGGGGCAGGTCGCGCGCAACTGGCCGATCTTCACTTTCGATGTGAGCCTCAAGATCGCCGACATGGAAAGCTATGTTGCCGAAGTGCGTGAAGGTCTGAAGGCGAAGTGGCCGGCGCATTCGCTGATGGTCTTTGGACATCTCGGCGACGGCAATCTCCACGTCATTCCGGGCAGCGTCAGCGAGCATTCGCCCGCCGTGCGCAAGGATGTCGAGGCGGTCGTCTACGGCGCGCTGCGCAAGCGCGGCGGTTCTGTTTCCGCGGAACACGGCATCGGGCTCGAGAAGCGGCCCTATCTCGGTTGGTCGCGGTCGCCCGAGGAAGTCGCGTTGATGCGGACGCTGAAAGCGGCGCTCGATCCCAAGGGCATCCTCAATCCGGGCAAGGTGCTGGAGCCGACGATGCCCCACGCGAAGGCGGCCGAATAGTCGCGCATTCGATGGACAGGGCGGCAGCGTCGAAACGCTGCCGCCCCTCATTGCCTGAGATTATTCGGCCGGGGGTGCATCCGGCGCATCGGGGCCGTCCATCGGCGGCGGACCGTCGCGGTGATCGCCGTCAAAATCCGCCTTGTGCATCATTTTCCGGTCGCCATGGCCCTCCCGCCAATGCGCAAAGCGGCGCATGCCATCGGGATGATCGTGGTCGAGCACCGCCTTCTGATCGGTGCTCAGGCTCGCATAGAGAGACTGGAGAGCGGGCGTCGTCGCCTTGAGACTTTCGAGGCGCGACTCGAGCCCCTTTTCCATCATCGCCTGACGCTCGACGATGGTCGGGCGACCTTCATGTCTGGCGGGGCGGGCGAGGCAGTCCTTCTCCCGCGCCGTCGCGTCGGCGGTGACGGCGTCGTTGTAGCTCTTCCACGCCGCCTGCTGCGTCGCGGTCGGCTTCAGCTTCGCCTGAAGATAGGCGAGGTGGCCGATGACACGTGCGGTGTGATCGGTGCAGAAGGTCTGCGCCATCTTCTGCTGCATTTCGGCGGAGCCGTGTTGCGGTTTGGTGTCGGCGAAGGCTCCGGCCGCGAAACTGCCGGAGAGCAAAATGGCGGCGGCACCCGCCAGGAATTTCTTACGCATGTCTTATGACCTCATCGTGTGGCGTACCCACCCAAGTCATACGGAAGAGAATGGCCGATCCGTCGCTTTGGAAAATTTCATCTCGCGTGCGGTTTGCAGGGTGGGAGCTGACATGGCAGACTGCTTGAAACGGATACCCCGCAGGGATCGAGATGCGGCGCGAAACAGCCCGCTGCCCGTCATCTTCCCGCCATCATTCATCGCAATCGGGACAGGGACATCCGCTCTGTTCGCAGCCATCAGCCCATCCATTATCAGTCTTGTGAGGTCGTCATGGTGAAGTTCGGCGTCGGTCAACCGATGAGGCGTGTCGAAGACGAGCGGCTGCTGACGGGCAAGGGCCGCTACACGGACGACATGATGCTGGACGGTCAGGTCCATGCCTTCATGGTGCGCTCGCCCCATGCCCATGCCCGCATTGTTTCGATCGACGCGGAGGATGCGAAGAACGCGCCGGGCGTGCTCGGCGTCTGGACGGGCGTCGATGCGGAACGCGAGGGTCTCGGCATCATCGCGAGCCCCGCGGCCGACATGCTGAAGAACCATGACGGCACGCCGATCTTCAAGACGACGCGTCACCTGATCGCGCGCGACGTGGTGCGCTATGCCGGCGACACGGTCGCGATGATTGTCGCCGAAACGCTGAACCAGGCGCGCGACGCGGCCGATCTTCTCGTCATCGATTACGAGACGCTGCCTGCTGTCGCCGATACTGCCGGCGCATTGGCGCCCGACGCACCCGTCGTCTGGCCGGAGGCAGGCTCGAACCTCGCCTATGACTGGAGCCTCGGTGAAGAGGCGCCCGTCGCTGAATCGCTGAAGAGCGCCCATCATGTGACGCGGCTGAAGCTCATCAACAATCGCATCGTCGTCAACGCGATGGAGCCGCGTGCGGCCCTTGGCGCCTATGACGCGACGGCTGACCGCTACACGCTCTACAGCCCGAGCCAGGGCGTCCATTCGATGCGCAACTTCATCGCGCAATTCTCACTGAAGATTCCGGTCGAGAAGCTGCGTGTCGTCACCGAGGATGTCGGCGGCGGCTTCGGCATGAAAACTTTCGTCTATCCCGAATATCCGCTCGTGCTCTTCGCTTCGAAGAAGCTGGGGCGTCCCGTCAAGTGGACGGGCGACCGCTCCGATGCTTTCCTCACCGACAGCCAGGGCCGCGACCACGTGACGGAAGCGGCGCTCGCTCTCGACAAGGACGGGCATATTCTCGGCGTCCATGTCGACACCATCGCCAATCTCGGCGGCTACCAGAGCCAGTTCGGCCCCTTCATTCCGTCGCTCGCGCCGCGTGGCATGCAGGTCGGCGTCTACAAGGTGCCGGCGCTTTTCAATCGCGTCCGCGCCGTTTACACGAACACGGTTCCCGTCGACGCCTATCGTGGCGCGGGCCGACCGGAGGCTTCCTATCTGATCGAGCGTCTGATCGATCAGGCCGGGCGAGAGACGGGCATCGGCGTCGCGGAAATTCGCCGGCGCAATTTCATTCCCGCAAGCGAAATGCCCTACAAGGGCGGCGCTTCGCTGCCCTTCGACTCAGGCGACTTTGCACGCAACCTCGAAGACGCGCTGGCGAAGTCCGACTATGAAGCCTTCGAGGCGCGGCGCGCGGCGGCTGCGAAGGAAGGCAAGGTACGCGGCATCGGACTCAGTTATTATGTCGAGCGCACGGCGGCCGGCATGTCCGACTACGCGCGCATTGCCATCGACGGCGAGAGCGGCATCGTCCATGTCTGGACCGGCCAGCAGACCAACGGGCAGGGACATGAAACGGCCTGGACGCAGTTCCTCGCCAGCCGTCTCGGCCTCGATGTCGAGAAGATCAAGGTGCATCTCGGCGACAGCGACATTCTCCCGGGCGGTGCGGGCACGGGTGGATCGAAGGCAATCTATCTCGTCACCGGTGCCATCGGCGATGCTTCCGACAAGCTGATCGACAAGGGCCGCGAGATTGCCGCGAACGAACTCGAGGCGGCGAAGGCCGACATCGAATATCGCGGCGGAGAGGGCGAACCGGTTTTCGCGGTCGTCGGCACGGACCGCAAGATCGATCTCTTTCAGGTCGCGCGCCTCGCCGAAGGCCAGGCCGATGTCGGCGAACTGTCCGGAGATGGCGAATACAATCAGAAGGGCAACACCTTCCCGAACGGCGCCCATGTCTGCGAGGTCGAGATCGATCCCGAGACGGGCGTGCTGAAGATCGTGCGCTATACGGCGGTCGACGATTTCGGCCACATCCTCAATCCGCTCCTCGTCGCGGGCCAGGTGCATGGCGGCATCGTGCAGGGCCTCGGCCAGGCGATGGGCGAGCATGCCATCTTCGACAACGAGACCGGTCAGCTCATCACCGGCTCGCTGATGGACTACTGGCTGCCACGCGCCGACGATATGCCCTTCTTCGACATCAGCTACAACGAGATCCCCTCGACCTCGAATGCGCTGGGCGTCAAGGGTGCGGGCGAGGCGGGCACGGTCGGCGCGCCGGCAGCCTTCATCAACGCGGTGATCGACGCGCTCCGGCCCTTCGGCATCGAGACGGTGGACATGCCCATCACGCCGCAGAAGCTCTGGAGCCTGATCAACGGCGCGCGCCGCGCCGCCGAGTGAACCGAATTAGGGTGCGACCCCTAACATTTTTGTCAGTTAGACGCGTCTAACCGTTGACAATTTGTCACTCCGTGGCGGAACATCTCGTCCATGATGATGGAGGAACCAACCTCCGGGACGGAGAAGGCCACGGAGATGGCTGTCCTGGAGATCGAGGAAGGGACTATTGCTGAAGCTGGCGCTGGCGGCCTCGGCAATGGTGTCTCTCGAAGAAAACTCGAAAGCCGACGCAAGCTGCTCGCAGCGGCGCGCAGGCTCTTTGTCGAACGTGGCTATCACGAGACCCGTCCGCAGGATATTTCCCGCGAAGCCGGCGTCGGCCACGGCACCTTCTATCTGCATTTCGAAGACAAGCTCGCATGCTTCCTCGCCTTTACGGATGAAGCGGCGGTGGAGCTCGAATATTTCCTCGCCCGGCAGCTCGATGGCGTCGCGAGCTTCGAAGATGCGATCCGCGAAATCCTGCGCGGCATTTTCGAATATTCCGCGACCCATCCCGGCGTTCTGGCGGCGGCGCTGACCGACGCCTCGGTGCTCTCCAAGGGCGGCGATATCGGCAAGAAGATGCCGACGACTCGCTGGGCCGACGGCTGGGCCGTGCTCATCGAAAAATGGAAGGCGAGCGGTGAAGCATCGCCGGAAATCGACAGCCGGCTCGCCGGCCATCTCATCGTCGGTGCGATCAAGCAGGGCGGTGCCTATGCCGCCCGCGATCACCTCGACGTCGACAAGGTTCTCGATCACATGACGAAGCTCTTCGTCAGGATGCTCAAAAATCGATAACGGCCCGACAGAGGCCACACGGGAGGATAGAGTTTATGACGAAGCTCAACTTCACATGGGACGAGCTGATGGCGTCGCATGACTATGCGCGTCCCCATGAGGAAGCCGGTTACAAGCTGCATGGCGGTTTTGACGGCAAGGGCGAATACATTTCGCCGCGCACGCTGAACCGCTGGCCGGCAGTGACGGCATGGCAGGAGCAACTGACCGCGAAGGGCTGGCCGCTGATCGATGCGACCGTGCAGCTTCTGAAGCGCGGGCATTATCCGAACATCGAGCAGCAGAAGCTTCTTCTCAAGAACGGTTTCGGCGAGACCCTGTGGAACTCGCTCACCATCACCGGCATCGTCGAGGCGCGTGGCCGCGCGCTCTGCGAATTCGAAGCGCCGGATTTCCAGAAGATCATCGTCGAGGACATCTCGAACATGTGCACGGGCCATCTGCACAAGGGCCTGCTCTACGCGCATGGCATAGACGAGGGTGGCGATCCGAAGCATCCGGAGGGTCCGGGTGCTCATGACCAGATGTGGTTCGCCGCGCGCGATCTCATCTTCGGCAAGGGCCGCTATCCGATCCCGGCCGTGCCGGAAAATATCGGTCGTCCGGATCAGGGCCGCCTGATGCCGCAGCTCCCGGCGGGTTTCGAACAGCTCATCCTGCTCCTCATGAACGTGCTGATGATCGAAGTGCGGGCGGAAGCGGGCTTCAGGTTCAATTGCGCGCTGATGCGCGACCCCGAGACCTTTACCGACAATCGGGACGCGGCGGAACTTGCCGCCACCATGATCGAGCGCATCCGCACTGACGAGGCG
>CAISYL010000280.1 GCA_903889655.1 uncultured Alphaproteobacteria bacterium
CCCGCTCTATCGTTCCACTGTCGGCTTCGACCAGCTTCAATCGCTTCTCGATTCGGTGACGCGCGACGCGAGCCAGCCGACCTATCCGCCCTACAACATCGAACGTCTCGGCGAGAGCGACTATCGCATCACCATGGCGGTCGCCGGCTTTGCCGAGCAGGACCTTTCCATCGAGGTGAAGCAGAACGTGCTCACCATTTCCGGCAAGCGCACGGAGCCCGAGAATACGAATTACCTCTATCAGGGCATCGCCGGCCGGAGCTTCGAGCGCCGCTTCCAGCTCGCCGATCATGTCGAGGTCAGAGGCGCACGGCTCGAGAACGGCCTGCTCCATGTGGAACTGGTGCGCCAGATTCCCGAACAGTTGAAACCGCGTCAGGTCGCCATCACTTCCGTCGCTCCCAAGGCGAAAGCGATCGAGGGCAGTCTCGCCGCCGCCGAGTAAGCCGTCTGCATGAGACCGAGGGAGCGCTCCGCAAAGGGCGCTCCCTTTATTTTTTCGGCAGGGCAAGCACCATTTCGACGACGCCGGGCTCGCCATCGAGCCGCTCGCGCGTGAAGCCGAGCGTCTCGCAAAGATCGATCATGTGATGGTTCTCGCGCAACACATGTCCGAAAATCTGGCCGACGCCGCGATATTCCGCATAGCCGATCAGATGCTGCATCAGCGCGTAGCCGAGGCCGATGCCCTGCCTGTCAGTGCGTACCAGGATCGCGTATTCGGCGCGCTCGCGGTCCGGGTCTTCGGAAAGCCTGCCGACGGCCGCGAGTTCCTTGCGGCTCTCGTCGGTGAAGACGACAAAGGCCATCTCGCGGTCGTAATCGATCTGCGTCAGACGTGCCGCAAGCTGGCGCGGCAGTCGGCGCAGCGGCGAGAGAAAGCGCATGCGCAGATCGTCGGGATCGGTATGGTCGAGAAGATCGTCGATCAGCGGCGTGTCCTCCGGACGGATCGGCCGCATCGGATAGACGTGGTTCTTGCGGTCTTCCAGCCTGCCTTCGAGGCTCGACGGATAAGGCCGGACGGCCAATCTGCGCGTGCCTTGCAGAAGCGGCGGGCGCACGCGCACACGCGCATCGACCGCGACGACGCCGCCGTGATCGGCCCAGAGCGGATTGATGTCGAGTTCGGAAACTTCCGGCAGATCGGCGACGAGATCGCCCAACGCCATCAACGTGCCGGCGATCGCCTCGAAATCGGCGCCCGGCCGATCGCGATAGCCTTTCAGCAGGCGCGAAATGCGCGTGCGCTGGATCAGGTCTTCGGCGAGTACGCGGTTGAGCGGCGGGAGCGCCATCGCCTTGTCGCGAATGACCTCGACCGCCGTGCCGCCCTGCCCGAAAAGAATGACCGGGCCGAAGGTCGCGTCATCGACGACGCCGAGAATGAGTTCGAAGGCGCTCGGGCGGCTCACCATCGCTTCGACGGTGAAGCCTTCGATCTTCGCCTGCGGGGCGGCCTTGGCTACCGCCGCCAGCATCTTCTTTCCGGCCTCGCGCACGGCGTCGCCGCTTTCAAGCCCGAGCGCCACGCCGCCCACATCGGTCTTGTGCGTGATCTGCGGCGAGAGAATTTTCAGCGCCACCGGAAAGCCGATTTCGACGGCCGTGCGCGCCGCTTCTTCGGCGTCCTTCACGATGCGCGTGTCGACGACGGGAATGCCATAGGCCGCGAGCAGCGATTTCGATTCCATCTCGTTCAGCCATTCGCGCTTTTCGGCCAGTACCGTGTCGACGATCTGGCGCGCGCGGGCGAGATCGCGATCGGGCCAGGCGGGACCGGCCGGCGGAATTTCCATCAGCAGACGCTGGTTCCGCTGATAGCGCACCTGATGCATGAAGGCGGTGATCGCCTGGTTCGGGGTGTCGAAGGTCGGCACCTTGCGCGTCAGGAAAACCTGTCGCCCCTCCTGTGCGCCCGCATCGCCGAGCCAGCTCGTGAAGACCGGCTTGCCGCTTTTCGCGACCGCATCGGCGACGACATGCGCCGCCGCCACATTGTCGACAACCGCCGTCGGGCAATTCATGACGAGGAGCGCGTCGGTGTTCTTGTCCTTCAGCAACAGATCGATCGAAGCCGCGTAGCGTTCCGCCGGCGCGTCGCCGATGATGTCGACCGGGTTGCCATGGCTCCAGGTGCGCGGCAGCACCGCGTCAAGCGCCGCCACTGTTTCGGGCGTCAACTCCGCAAGACGCCCGCCGATATCGAGCAGGTAATCCGTCGCCAGCACCCCGACACCGCCGCCATTCGTCAGAATGGTGAGTTTCGTGCCGGCCAGCGGCTTGCGCTCCGGCCGGGTCGACAGCGTTTCGACCGCCTCGAAAAGATCGTCGATGCTGTCGACGCGCAGCATGCCCGCGCGCTGGAAGGCTGCCTCATAGACCGCGTCCGATCCGGCGAGTGCGCCGGTATGCGAGGCGGCGGCCTTGGCCGCTGCCGCATGCTTGCCGGCCTTGATGACGATGACCGGTTTCAAACGCGCGGCCTGCCTGCCGGCCGACATGAACTTCCGCGCCTCGCGGACGGATTCCACATAGAGAAGAATGCTGCGGGTCTGCGGATCTTGCGCAAGGAAGTCCAGCATGTCGCCGAAATCCACGTCGGCCATGCCGCCCAGCGAGACGACATGCGAGAAGCCAATGCCCCGCGTTGTCGCCCAGTCGAGCATGGCGGTGACGATGGCGCCCGATTGCGAGACGAAGGCGATGTCGCCCTTGAGCGGCGTCAGATGCGCGAAGGAAGCATTGAGCCCCGCGCCGGGCACCATCACGCCGAGGCAGTTCGGACCGACGATGCGCATCAGTGTCGGCTTCGCGGCGGCGAGCATCTGCGCCTGCAGCGCCTTGCCTTCCTCGCCCAGTTCGCCAAAGCCCGCGGTGATGACGACGGCGGCCCGCGTACCCCGGGCACCAAGTTCCTCGATAATGCCGGGAATGGTCTGTGGCGGTGTCGCGATGACGGCGAGGTCGGGCGCTTCCTTCAGGTCCTTCACGTCGGCCACGGCTTCGATGCCGTCGATCCGGCCGCCAAGCGCGGCGGCTCTGGGATTGACCCCCACAATGCTGCCGGCAAAGCCCGCCCCTGCGAGATTTTTCAGCAGTACCCGGCCGACGCTGCCCTCCCTGGTGCTTGCGCCGATCAGGGCGACGGAACGCGGGGAAAACATCTTGTCGAGATTACGAATGGTCATACGGCTGAGCTTTCCGTCGAGAGGCCGCGATATGGCGGAACTTCGCCACCCAGCCTAGACTGATACAAGAATATGAAGGAACGAAGGGTTCCGCATAACGCCTTTCGCCGCATGGACCGGCGCATGGCATTGCCGAGGGCGAGGTATTGGCCTCCATCAGACATGTCCTGCTCGACCGCTTTCTGCGCATCCTGACGGCGCGACGCATCGACCCGTACATGGAGCCGCGCATCCTGCGGGCGAGGCTCGAAAAACTCGTCACACGTTTCGGCGGCAGCGGACGCATAAGAGGTTGCCGCATCGAGCCTGTCGATATTGCGGGCATGGCTGCCGAATGGATTGTTCCCGATACGGAGCGGCAAGGGGACGTCCTTCTTTATCTCCACGGCGGCGGATATGCGATTTGCAGCCCGAGAACCCATCGCGGCCTCGTCGCCGACATCGCGGTCAAGGCCGGCACAAAGGCGCTGGTCATCGATTACCGGCTGGCGCCGGAACATCCTTTCCCCGCCGCGGTCGAGGATGCCTGCAGAGCCTATCGCTGGCTCCTCGCCCAGGGCATTGATCCTGCGCATATCACGGTCGCGGGCGACTCCGCCGGCGGCGGGCTCGCACTCGCGCTCCTGCTGTCGCTCCGCGATGCCGGCGATCCGCTGCCCGCAGGAGCCGCTCTCCTTTCGCCATGGACCGATCTCGCCATGTCGGGCTGGACGCATGTGACCCATGCGCGACGCGATCCGATGCTGAGCGTCGAGGGCGCGCTTCTGGCCGCGCGGCATTATCTCCAGAATGCCTCGCCGACCGATCCGCTCGCTTCGCCGCTTTACGGCCGCTTAAAGGGTCTGCCGCCGCTTCTCGTCCATGTCGGCGGCAACGAGATTCTGCTCGACGATTCCCTTCGGCTGGCCGAGCGCGCCCGTGCCGCGGGCGTCTCGGTCGAGATCAAGATCTGGCCGGACCTTCCCCACGTCTTCCAGGCCTTCGCCTTCCTGCCGGAAGCCCGCGCCTCCCGGATCGAAATCGCCCGTTTCCTCGCCGATTGCATGTCGGTGGCGGGGCCGGAGCTCCGCGCCGCCGAATGATCGTTACGATAGAAAAACGATTCAGCCGACTTTAACCGGCAGGCGCCTAGACTGGCTGGAATGGGAAGGGGCGCCTTGGACATGGAACGGCATACGCCCGACGACACGATCACCTCGCAGACACCGCGGCCTCTCGATGCGAGCGGCGCGGGGCTCGACGTGCTGCTTGCCGAGGATCAGCCGGTCAATCAGAAGCTCGTCTGCGCCGTCATGGAGCGGCTCGGTCACCGGCTGACGATTGCGAATAACGGCGTCGAATGCGTGCGCGCAATGCGCAACGGCCGTTACGATCTCATTCTCATGGACATACAGATGCCGGAGATGGACGGCATGCTGGCAACCAAGGTCATCCGCGCCGCGGACGAGCCCTGGCGCAGCATTCCGATCGTCGCCCTCACTGCGCATGCGATGGAGAACCATCGGCTTGCCTACCTCGCGGCCGGCATGGACGGCTTCGTCGCCAAGCCCTTCAAGATCTACACGCTGGTCGCCGAGATGACGCGTGTGCTGGTCGAAGCCCGGCGGAAGGGCGGCACGGATGAAGCGCCTGCCGCCCATGCCATGACGGAGCACAAGGCCGTTCCGGATATCGCCGATCCTCATGCGGGTCTGCTCGACGGCGCGTTGCAGGATCTCGACAGACTGCTCGGCTGAATTTAATCCTTCAGCGCGTCAATGCACGCAGGCGCTCCACGATCCGCTCGCCCGTTTCACCGCCCGCACCTGAAATATCATTATCGCTGACGAGCTTCAGAAGCTTGATATGCGCATTCACGATATCGAGTTCCTTGGGCAAGCTGCGGTGGGCGCTGCGCATGTAGTCGCAGAGCGAGGCGCCGATCGAGGTGACGAGATCGTATCCGAAGGAACCGCCCTGCCCCTTGATGTTATGCGCAAGGGACTGGACTTCCTTCAGGGCCTCGTCGGGATTTTGCGGATCGATCCGGGCCCATATGTCGCTCAGCGTCACGACATCGGCGGCGAGCTGTTCGCGATAGGTATCGCGCAGCGCCGCGACGGCAGCTTCCGCCTGCGCGATCATCTCTTCATAGCTCGGCGACGATTTCGGATTCGCCATGAAAGACCCCGGATCTTTGCCGGAGGACGACCGGCAGCACGAGATTAGGGTCGACAGGCTTAATGAAGAATAAAGTCGCGGCTCCGACAGAGCCTCTTAAGGCTCAACCGCCCACAACTTTCAGGAATTGTTCGACGTCCTCGGCGCGCGTCGCGAAGGAGGTGACGAGCCTGATCGTGCGGAATTCGGCGTCGTCGCCTTCCATCGGCCAGGGGTGGAAGTGCGCTCCCGCACCTTTCAGACGCTTCAACAGCTCGCGCGGCAGGCGCACGAAAATTTCATTCGCCTCGACCGGCGACTGCAGCCGTACCGAATTGACCGGCGAGAGCCCCTCTGCGAGACGCTTTGCCATCGCATTGGCGTGGGTGGCGTTTCTGAGCCAGAGGTCGCCTTCGAGATAGGCTTCGAGCTGGGCGGAGACGAAACGCATCTTCGAGAAGAGATGTCCGGAGCGTTTGCGGCGGAAGGCGAAATCGGCGGCGCGGGCCGGATCGAAGAAGACGACGGCCTCGGCCGCCAGCGCACCGTTCTTGGTGGCGCCAAAAGAGAGAACGTCGACGCCCGCCTTCCATGTCATCTCGGCCGGCCGGCAACCGAGCGCGACCAGTGCATTGGCGAAGCGCGCGCC
>CAISYL010000281.1 GCA_903889655.1 uncultured Alphaproteobacteria bacterium
ACATCGAGATGCGCGGCGCCGACGGCGGACCCTGGGCGCGCATCTGCGCGCTGCCGGCCTTCTGGGTCGGGCTCACCTACGACCAGGCCTCGCTCGACGCGGCCTGGGACCTCGTCAAGGACTGGACGGCGGAAGAGCGCCAGCGGCTCCGCGACGACGTGCCGAAGCTCGGCTTCAAGACGCCGTTCCGGGGCGGCACGCTTCTCGACATCGCGCGGGCGGCGGTCGAGATTTCGCGCGCCGGATTGAAGGCGCGGGCCAAGGGCGACGGCGCCGGTTCGGAGAACGAGACGATCTTCCTTTCGACCGTCGAGGACATCGTCGGCAAGGGCCAGTCGCCCGCCGAGGAAATGCTCGAGGCGTTCCACGGTCGCTGGGGCGGCAAGGTCGATCCGGTATTCGCGGAGTATGCGTTCTAGGCTCTTCTGGAGCCTGCCGAACTTCAGGTTCTGCACGACGCGAACAGATTTACCCTTTGTTTGCGATTGAGGCCGATCCTCTGCCGATCCGGGAGACGGAAATGGCCGACGTCCTCTTCACTGCATTGGGTTTGAGCTTTTTCCTTGTCCGCCTGGCCAAGGGAAGCTGGGTCCGCAATCCCGTCTATCTCGCGCTCGCGATCTTCGGCAGCATGGCGGGGCTGCTTATCCTGATGCGGGTCTATCCAGGCGCAGAAGACAGCATGATCTTCGGCAATCTCGCAGCGCTTGCGGGCGCCGGCTGCGCGATCTCGCTCTACGATCTGACGACCTGATAAATAAGCCTCCTCCGAAACATCATCGCGTGGCGACGTCTCGACCTCCTTCCGGGGGAGAGTTAGGGTGTCGCCGTACACGGTTCATCTGCGGGGAGGGATCCATGTTCAGTCATGTCACCATCGGATCGGACGAGCCGCAAAAGCTCGAAGCCTTTTATGACGCGGTGCTGGCGACGCTCGGCATCGCGCCGTTCTTCAAGATCGAGGGAACGCTCAGCTACGGCACGGCGACGGGGCCGAAGGTTTTCATCCTGAAGCCCTTCAACGGCGAGGCCCATGTGCCGGGCAATGGCGGCCATGTCGCCTTCCTCGCGCCGAACCGCGCGGCGGTCGACGCCTTTCACGCGGCGGCGCTTGCGCATGGCGGCGTCAGCGAGGGCGCGCCGGGGCTACGCCCGCATTACCATCCGAATTACTACGGTGCCTATGTGCGCGATCCCGCCGGCAACAAGCTTCAGGCGGTGTGTCACAGCAAGAACGGGTGATCTGTTTCTAAATGCACATCAAGCGGTGCGGAGGCTACGCCGCCTTGGCCGTGCCGCCGACCGTCAGTCCGTTGATGCGCAGCGTCGCCTGGCCGACGCCGACGGGGACGCCTTGTCCGGCCTTGCCGCAGGTGCCGATGCCAGGATCGAGTTTCATGTCGTTGCCGATCATCGCGACGCGCGTCAGCACATCGGGGCCGTTGCCGATGAGGGTCGCGCCTTTCACCGGAGCGCCGATCTTTCCGTTTTCGATCAGATAGGCTTCGGTGCAGGTGAAGACGAACTTGCCGCTGGTGATGTCGACCTGGCCGCCGCCGAAGGAGACCGCATAGAGGCCCTTCTTCACCGAGCGCAGGATTTCGTCGGGCTCATGATTGCCGGCGAGCATGTAGGTGTTGGTCATGCGCGGCATGGGCTGGTGGGCGTAGGATTCGCGCCGTCCGTTGCCGGTCGCGGCCATGCCCATCAGCCGGGCGTTCAGGCGGTCCTGCATGTAGCCCTTCAGGATGCCGTCCTCGATCAGCACGGTGCGCGAGGTCGGCGTGCCTTCGTCGTCGACCGAGAGCGAGCCACGGCGATTCGCCAGCGTGCCATCGTCGACGACGGTGACGCCGGGGGCGGCGACGCGGCTGCCGAGCAGGCCCGAAAAGGCCGAGGTCTTCTTGCGGTTGAAATCGCCCTCGAGGCCGTGGCCAATCGCCTCGTGAAGCAGGATTCCCGGCCAGCCGGGCCCAAGCACGACGTCCATCTCGCCCGCCGGCGCCGGAACTGAATCCAGATTCACCAAAGCCTGGCGCAGGGCTTCGTCGACCTGTCCCTGCCATTGCGCGGGGTCGATATAGATATCGTAGCCATTGCGGCCGCCGACGCCGTAGCTGCCGGTTTCCTGCCGGTCGCCCTGACCGGCGATGACCGAGACGTTGAGGCGGACCAAGGGGCGAATGTCGCGTACAATATTTCCGTCCGGCCGCATGATCTCGACGGCCTGCCATTCGCCGACCAGCGAGGCCGAGACCTGCCGGACGCGGCTGTCCTTCGCGCGGGCGTAGGCGTCAATATCTGAAAGCAGCTTCACTTTTTCCTCGAAGCTCTGGGCTCCGAGCGGGTTCTGGTCGCTGTAGAGATGCAGGTTCGTGCGCTTGGGCCCGTCGGCCAGCGTGAAGTTGCGACCCTGCTTGACCGCCTGCACGGCTTCGCCGGCGCGCTTGATCGCGTCTTCCGAAAGGTCCGAGGCATGGGCATAGCCGGTCGATTCGCCGACCACGCAGCGCAGGCCGAACCCCTGGGTCGTGTCGAAATTCGCGGTCTTGAGGCGGCCGTCGTCGAAGGCCAGCGCCTCCGACTGGCGGTATTCGAGATAGAGCTCGCCATCCTCGGCGCCGTGCAGCGCGCCCTCCACCAGCGTTTCGACGCGTGCGCGGTCGAGGCCGGTCTGGGTGAAAAAGAGGTCGTCCGCGGCGTTGCTCATATCCGTTCCCGATGTCTGTCCGTCATGGCGAGGCCCTGCGGGGCGATGACGAGGTTATTATTTGCGCGCCAGCCACTCCTCGACCGGCACGAGCCGGCGGGGCAGACCGGAGAGGTCGCAGCGGACCACCTGCGAGGCGCAGCTGTAGAGCGGGTATTGCACCACGCGAAGCTGCTGCAGATCGACCAGGAAGACGCCGTTGATGCGGCCGAACCAGTTGTCCCATTCGGTGAAGCGCCAGTTCTCCCAGCCCGCGGGCGGAGGCGCCGTCACGTCATCCACCATATCGGGATGACAGGCGCAGAATCCAACGACCGAACGACCGGGGCGGCGCGGATCGAGATAGGGCGCCGCCTCGCTGATGAGCTCCGGCGCGGCCCCGCCGTTCGCCGCAAGCACGAGGCCGGCCGAAATCTCCCGGCCATAGTGGAAATGGATCAGTGCCTCGTCGCGCATGGGCCGTTCGCCTTCTAAGATTGACTATTACTCTAGAGCGCGATGGATGAAAGTGTTAGCGGTTTCACGACGGCAGGCGAGGCGCCGGAACAGCGATGCGGGTGCCGGATGCTGCCGATATATTGTGGCAAAACGTCGCAAAAGCACAGCGAGGGATGTGGCCGATCGACGCTGCGTGTCTATACTCCCACCGCGACTCGTCTGGACCGAAACCCGGATGCGGTTCGGCGGTTGCCATGCGGGGCCGCGGGGACCGCGGATTTCAGCAGTCTAGATGCTTGCGGCGGGCATCGGTTTATGTTTTCTGACGCCCAGGATTTCAGGTGCGGCCTTTCGCCATGCGGCAGCGCGACCTCTTTCAGGGTCTGCGATGCGCGGAGAGGCCGAAGACGGACGAGGGGGCGTGACGCAAGACCCGGGGGCGGGCAGCGGCACATCTCGCAGGAGCAAGCCTGCACTTCGCAGGGAACATAATCGTGTTGGCAGGTCGAAACGTCTTGGCAAGAAGACACGCCTCTTTCTCGGGAAGAGGCCTCTCTCTGACGGGAAGACGCATCCCTTTAACGGGAAGATACTGGGAGCTGGGAACAAGCATGCGGTTTCTGATTGGTATGGGCCTCTTCGCGATCGCTTTCGCGATCGGTCATCTGGATGGCGGCTTCGTCGCCTCGGCTCTCGCGGACGGCATGCCGGCGCCCAGGGAGATCACCATGCAGGCGGCGGCAACGCCGGTCATGGAAGACCTGATCGCCTTCCATAATCTCCTGCTCATCATCATCACGATCATCGTCGCCTTCGTCTCGGTGCTGCTGCTCATCGTGATCGTGCGCTTCAACCGCAAGGCGAACCCGACGCCGTCGAAGACGACGCATCACACCGGTCTCGAAGTGGCATGGACCATTCTCCCGGTCATGATCCTCGTCGTCATCGCGATCCCGTCCTTCCGCCTCCTCTACAAGGAAGTCGTGATCCCCAAGGCCGAGCTTACGGTCAAGGCGACGGGCTACCAGTGGTACTGGGGCTATGAATATCCGGACAATGGCGACCTGCAGTTCGACTCGAACATCATCGCCGATGCGGATCTGAAGCCCGGCCAGCCGCGTCTCCTCGCCGCCGACAATGCGCTGGTCGTGCCGGTCGACACGACGGTCCGCGTCATCGTCACGGGCGCCGACGTCATTCACTCCTTTGCCGTGCCGTCCTTCGGCGTCAAGATCGACGCCATTCCGGGCCGGCTCAACGAAACCTGGTTCCGCGCAACCAAGACCGGCATGTTCTACGGCCAGTGCTCGGAGCTTTGCGGACAATCCCACGCCTTCATGCCGATCGATATCAAGGTCGTGTCGAAGGAAGAATTCGCCGCCTGGCTCGAACAGCAGAAGAAGTCGGCCGACGCCGGCTCTTCGGCGCCCGTGAAGACGGCGCTTGCCGAAATAGCGCCGGCCAACGCGGCGCAGGCCGAGACCGCGCACTGAGATCCGGCTTTGGTTTGGACAGACAACAGAACAGTTAAGAACGAAGGATAAGACAGATGGCAGGGCAAGCTGACGCCGCGCACGCCGGTCACGCCGACCACCCCACGGGCTGGAGGCGCTACGTCTATTCGACCAATCACAAAGACATCGGCACGATGTACCTGATCTTCGCGATCATCTCGGGTATCGTCGGCGGCACGATGTCGGTGCTGATCCGCATGAACCTGATGTATCCGGGCGGCGGTCTCCTCCATCTCGATCACAATCTCTACAACGTGCTGGTGACCGGCCACGGCCTCATCATGATCTTCTTCATGGTCATGCCGGCGATGATCGGCGGCTTCGGCAACTGGTTCGTGCCGCTGATGATCGGCGCGCCGGACATGGCCTTCCCGCGCATGAACAACATCTCGTTCTGGCTGCTGCCGCCCGCGCTCGGCCTCCTCGTCATTTCAATGTTCGTGCCCGGTCAGCCCGGCGGCGACGGCGTCGCCGGCGGCTGGACGATCTATCCGCCGCTCTCGACCTCCGGCACGCCCGGACCGGCGATGGACTTCGCGATCCTCTCGCTGCACATCGCGGGCGCCTCGTCGATCCTCGGCGCGATCAACTTCATCACGACGATCTTCAACATGCGCGCGCCGGGCATGACGCTGCACAAGATGCCGCTCTTCGTCTGGTCGATCCTCGTCACAGTGTTCCTGCTGCTGCTCTCGCTGCCGGTTCTCGCCGGCGCGATCACGATGCTGCTCACGGACCGCAATTTCGGCACGACCTTCTTCAAGGCCGAAGGCGGCGGCGATCCCGTGCTCTTCCAGCATCTCTTCTGGTTCTTCGGCCACCCCGAAGTGTACATCCTCATCCTGCCGGGCTTCGGCATGATCAGCCAGATCGTCTCGACCTTCTCGCGCAAGCCCGTGTTCGGCTATCTCGGCATGGCCTATGCCATGGTCGCGATCGGCGTCGTCGGCTTCGTCGTGTGGGCGCACCACATGTACACGGTCGGTCTTTCGGTCAACACGCAGGCCTATTTCGTCGCCGCGACGATGGTCATCGCGGTGCCGACGGGCGTGAAGATCTTCTCCTGGATCGCAACGATGTGGGGCGGTTCGATCGAATTCCGCACGCCCATGGTCTGGGCGATCGGCTTCATCTTCCTGTTCACGGTCGGCGGCGTCACCGGCGTCGTCCTCGCCAATGCCGGCATCGACCGGGCGCTTCACGAGACCTATTACGTCGTGGCGCATTTCCACTACGTGCTCTC
>CAISYL010000282.1 GCA_903889655.1 uncultured Alphaproteobacteria bacterium
CGTCGCTGCTGCTGCTGCCGATCACCATCGCGAACTTCACTGCGGGCGCGGGCCCTGAATGGCTCAACACCGTGACGGCGCTGCTCGGCCATGGCCAGCCGCTCTACATGGCGTTCTACGCCGCCGGCATCGTCTTCTTCGCCTTCTTCTATACGGCGATCGTGTTCAATCCGAAGGACACGGCCGACAACCTGAAGAAGTACGGCGGTTTCATTCCCGGCATCCGTCCGGGACAGCGCACGGCCGAATATATCGATTACGTGCTCACCAGGCTTACCGTGCTCGGCGCGATCTACCTGATGGCGATCTGCCTACTGCCGGAAATCCTGATCTCGCAATACAAGGTGCCGTTCTATTTCGGCGGCACGTCGCTCCTGATCGTGGTCAGCGTGACCATGGACACGGTGGCGCAGATCCAGAGCCATCTGCTGGCGCATCAGTATGAAGGGCTCATCAAGAAGTCGAAGCTCAGGGGGGCGCGTCGATGAAGCTTATCCTTCTTGGACCGCCCGGCGCAGGCAAGGGTACGCAGGCGCAGCGGCTGCAGGAAGCCTATGGCCTCATCCAGCTTTCGACCGGCGACATGCTTCGCGCGGCGGTGAAGGCCGGAACGGAAGTCGGCAAGAAGGCCGAGGCCATCATGGCGCGGGGCGACCTGGTGCCGGATGAGATCGTGGTCGGCATCATCGCCGATCGCATCGAACAGCCGGACGCGAAGAAGGGCTATATCCTGGACGGCTTCCCCCGGAACGTCGCCCAGGCCGAAGCCTTGGACAAGATGCTGGCCGGCAAGGGCACCAAGCTCGATGCCGTGGTCGAGCTCGAAGTCGACGACAAGATTTTGCTCGGCCGTATTGAAGGCCGGGCAGCCCAGACGGCCGGTGGCCCCCGGGCGGACGACAATGCCGACGCCCTGGCGAAGCGGCTGAAGGTCTACCACGAACAGACGGCGCCCCTCGTCGCTTACTACAAGAAGCAGGGCGTGCTGAAGGGCGTGGACGGCATGAAGGATATCGACGACGTGACCCGCCAGATCGAGGCGGTTCTCGGACTTGGAGCGAAAAAAGGGAAATTGGCTTAAGCGGTTGACTGGGAAGGGTTAAATCCTATAATCCCGGCCTTCGCGACGGCACTTTCAGAGCAAATACCGGTTGTGGAACGAAAATTGGCGGATTGCCGCGGGTTTTCGAGCAGTTCCACCCGGGTTTTGACGTAAGCGCCGTCTTGAGCGATTCCCCAGTTGGCGGCGATCCAGGTGGGTCGACGGACAAATAAGGGTTGTATCGGCCAAGGGCTCGATACGGAGAGCAGGAGAAGAGAAGTGGCTCGTATTGCTGGTGTCAACATCCCGACGAACAAGCGGGTGCTTATCGCGCTGACCTACATCCATGGCATCGGCAACGCCAAGGCCAAGGAAATCTGCGAGAAGGTCGGTATCCCGGCGGAGCGCCGCGTGAACCAGCTCGCCGACAGCGAAGTCATTCAGATCCGCGAAGCGATCGACCGCGACTATATCGTCGAGGGCGACCTGCGGCGCGAAGTTGCGATGAACATCAAGCGGCTCATGGACCTCGGCTGCTATCGCGGTCTGCGTCACCGCAAGGGCCTGCCGGTGCATGGCCAGCGGACGCACACCAACGCCCGTACCCGCAAGGGTCCGGCCAAGGCGATCGCCGGCAAGAAGAAGTAAGACACCCCGAATTTCTGCCGGGGCACGCTTGCTCGGGCGACACATAAGGTTTGAGACGGATGGCCAAGGAAAAGACCCGCGTTAAGCGCAAGGAACGGAAGAACATTTCGTCCGGCGTTGCGCATGTGAACTCGTCGTTCAACAACACGATGATCACCATCACTGATGCGCAGGGCAATGCGATCGCCTGGTCGTCGGCCGGCATGATGGGCTTCAAGGGCAGCCGCAAGTCGACGCCCTTCGCGGCGCAGATGGCCGCCGAAGATGCCGGCAAGAAGGCGATGGAACACGGCATGCGCACCCTCGAAGTCGAGGTGACGGGGCCGGGTTCGGGCCGCGAGTCCGCGCTGCGCGCTCTGCAGTCGGTGGGCTTCACCGTCACGACGATCCGCGACGTGACGCCGATCCCGCACAATGGCTGCCGCCCGCCGAAGCGTCGCCGCGTGTAACCACAGCGTTTCGATATTCGACCTTTGCTGGTCGCGTCTGCTCGCACGATTGAATGGTGGGGCGGACGTTAAAGAGACCAAATGGCGGATGTCTCCCGCCCGGCGCGCCGTTTGGGCGCCCGTAAACGGCACGAGGTTTTGAAATTGATCCAGAAGAACTGGGAAGAGCTGATTAAGCCGAACAAGCTCGAAATCAATCCGGGCCATGACGCCGGCCGCTTTGCGACGGTCGTCGCCGAGCCGCTCGAGCGCGGCTTCGGCTTGACGCTGGGCAACGCGCTGCGCCGTGTGCTGATGTCGTCGCTTCAGGGCGCCGCCGTCACCGCCGTGCAGATCGATGGTGTGCTGCACGAATTCTCGTCGATCGCGGGCGTTCGCGAGGACGTGACCGACATCATCCTGAACATCAAGCAGCTTGCGCTGCGCCTTCACGCCGAAGGCCCGAAGCGCATGACGCTGTCGAAGAAGGGCCCTGGTGTCGTCACCGCCGGGGACATCACGACCGGTTCTGACATCGAAGTGCTGAACCCCGATCTCGTACTCTGCACGCTCGATCAGGGTGCGGACATCCGCATGGAATTCACGGTCGCGCTCGGCAAAGGCTATGTCTCGTCGGACCGCAACCGTCCGGAAGATGCGCCGATCGGCCTGATCCCGGTCGACAGCCTCTACAGCCCGGTGAAGCGCGTTTCCTACAAGGTCGAGAACACCCGCGAAGGTCAGATCCTCGACTATGACAAGCTCACCATGCAGATCGAGACGAACGGCGCGCTGACGCCGGACGATGCGATCGCCTATGCGGCGCGCATCCTGCAGGACCAGCTCCAGATCTTCGTGAACTTCGAAGAGCCGGAGCAGAAGCACATCGAAGAGACGCGCCCGGAACTCGAGTTCAACGCGGCGCTGCTCAAGAAGGTCGACGAACTCGAGCTTTCCGTTCGTTCGGCCAACTGCCTCAAGAACGACAACATCGTCTACATCGGCGACCTTATCCAGAAGACGGAAGCCGAGATGCTCCGTACGCCGAACTTCGGACGCAAGTCGCTCAACGAGATCAAGGAAGTGCTCGCGCAGATGGGTCTCCACCTCGGCATGGAAGTGCCGAACTGGCCGCCGGAGAACATCGAAGAACTCGCGAAGCGTTACGAAGACCAGTATTGATATTGATCGCCGCGTCAGTCGACGCCGCAAGGAAGTAGGGAGACAGGGTCATGCGTCACGGTAATTCCGGCCGCAAGCTCAACAGGACGGCAAGCCATCGCAAGGCCATGTTCGCCAACATGGCGATCGCGCTCATCAAGCATGAGCAGATCGTGACGACCCTGCCCAAGGCGAAGGAGCTTCGTCCCTATGTGGAGAAGCTCGTGACGCTCGGCAAGACGGACACGTTGCACACGCGCCGTCAGGCCTATGCGCAGCTGCCCGACAAGAAGTGGGCGGCGAAGCTCTTCGACGTGCTCGGGCCCCGCTACAAGGAGCGTCCGGGCGGCTACATCCGCGTGCTGAAGGCGGGCTTCCGCTTCGGCGACAACGCGGCGATGGCCGTGATCGAATTCGTCGACCGCGATGAGAGCGCGAAGGGCCAGGATTCGGGCCCGGTGCTGGTCGAAGGCGACGAAGAGAACGCGCTCGCGACGGCATAAGCCGTTCGGCCTTCAAATCGAAATCAAGGGCGGTCTTCGGGCCGCCCTTTTTCTTTGGCCATTTGCGGGGGGCACGCTCCGTATTCGTCATGGCCGGGACAAGCCCGCGTATGACGATTAGGACAGGAAGAACATCGCACGCACTTTCCGTCTTGCCAGTGTCGCGTTCGGTCAACAAAATCCCGCATGGATGCGGCGCCGTCCGGGCCGGGGGGCGCGTGAAGTGGTGATCGAACTGATGTCTCAATCTTCCGTCGGCGGCTGGTTCGCCATGGCGCTCGGTGCCGTTGCACTTTGTGCAACCCTCGCTTTCTTTCCCTGGTCCGCGCAGGCGGAAACGCGCGCGCTGCCGGGATCGGCCGGCGAGGTGACGCTCTCTTATTCTTCGGTGGTGAAGCGCGTCGCGCCGGCCGTGGTCAATGTCTAGTCCAAGCGCGTCGTGCAGGCGCAAGCCCCTTCGCCGCTCTTCAACGATCCGTTCTTTCAACGATTCTTCGGCGATCGCTTCAGCTTCGGCGTGCCGCGCGAACGGGTGCAGCAATCGCTCGGTTCCGGCGTGATCGTCGATGCGGGTGGCCTCATCGTCACCAATTATCACGTCATCAAGGGCGGCGATCAGTTCAAGGTCGCGCTGAACGACAGGCGCGAATATGAGGCGAAGGTGGTGCTTGCCGATGAGCGCACCGATCTCGCCGTGCTGAAGATCGATACCAAGGGCGAGAAGTTGCCTTTCCTCTCCTTCAAGGATTCGGACACGGTCGAAGTCGGCGACCTGGTGCTCGCGATCGGCAATCCCTTCGGCGTGGGACAGACGGTGACGACGGGTATCGTCTCGGCGCTCGCCCGCACGCATATCGGCGTCTCCGATTATCAGTTCTTCATCCAGACCGATGCCGCAATCAATCCCGGCAATTCCGGCGGCGCGCTGGTGACGACCGATGGCAAGCTGATCGGCATCAACAGCGCCATCTATTCGCAGACCGGCGGCAGCGTGGGCATCGGCTTTGCGATCCCGTCGAACATGGTGCGTCTCGTCGTCGAGAGCGCGCGAAACGGCGGCCATATCAAACGACCCTGGACGGGCGCGCAATTGCAGGCGGTCGACGCGCAACTTGCGAGTACGCTCGGCCTCGACAGGCCGGGTGGGGCGCTGGTGCAGGAAGTTTATCCCGGCGGCCCGGCGGCGCGCGCAGGCCTCAAGGAGGGCGATGTCATCCGTTCCGTCGACAATCACGACGTCGACGATCCGCAATCGGTGCGCTATCGCTTCGCGACCAAGGGCTTCAGCGGCAAGGTGACCGTGCGCTATCTGCGCGACGGCCGCAGCTTCGAGACGCAGGTGGCGCTCGAGGCGCCGCCCGAGACGCCGCCGGCCGATCGCACGCTGATCAAGGGCCGCAACCCCTTCACCGGTGCGACCGTCGCGAACCTCTCGCCGGCCGTGGCTGACGAGCTCGGCCTCGATGCGCTCGGTGGCAAGGGTGTCGTGATCCTCAAGATCGAGGACGATACGCCCGCCCAGCAGATCGATTTCCAGCCTGGCGATATCGTCGTGCAGGTCGGCGACGCGAAGATCGAAACCGTGAAGCAGCTCGTCGGCGCAACGGCCGGCACGCGAGCGCAATGGGACTTCGCCATCCGCCGCGGCGACCGGACCTTCACCGCGACGGTCGGCGGGTAACGCCCGAAGCCGTCAGGACGGCTTGCCGTCCCCCATCTGCGACTGGAGGTAATTTTCGAGGCCGACCGACTTCACGAGGTCGATCTGGGTTTCGAGGAAGTCGATGTGTTCTTCCTCGCCTTCGAGAATATCCTCGAAGAGTTCGCGCGTGATGTAGTCGCGCACCTGCTCGCAATAGGCGATGGCTTCCTTGTAGAAGGCATGCGCGGCGTATTCGAGCTTCAGGTCGCATTCGAGGCATTCGACGACCTGCTCGCCGATCAGCAGCTTGTCGAGATCCTGAAGGTTCGGAAGACCTTCAAGAAAAAGGATGCGCTCGATGAGCCGGTCCGCATGCTTCATCTCGTCGATCGATTCGTGATACTCGATCTCGCCCAGCCGGGTGAAGCCCCAGTGCCGGAACATGCGGGCGTGAAGAAAATACTGATTGATGGCGGTCAGTTCGAGCTTCAGCGCCTTGTTCAGGTAGTCGATGACCTTCGGGTCGCCCTTCATGTGCCGCCTCTTTCGGTGATTGCGAAAGAAGTGTCGCGCGATGGAGGGGGCGGGGTCAAACGCCGATCAGTCGGCGGCTCTCAGGGCGCAGCCGAGTGAGGCTTCGGCGCGGGCATCTTCGATCATCTCCGCCATGCTCGGAAGGCAGCGGCCGCATTGCGGCTTCGATCCGCAGGCGCGATGCAGCGCGGCCGGCGTGCCGATTTGCGGCGAGCGGGCAAGAACCTCGCTGACGGCGCGGTCGTTGATCGCATTGCAGACGCAGACGAACATGGGCTCGGTCTTTCGCGTTTGACGTCATCCAGGCAGGTTTGAACCGGATTTATGCCATATAGCGCTATTCTATGCAATTGCGACTTGTTTGCAATAGTGTCGCAGGCGGGTGCAGCGAAGCGAGGCGCCTATAGTGTCGAAAATGCCGGGCGCGCCGGGTGAGGCACGTCCGGAAACGTGCTAAATGCTGCCCATGAGTAATCTTTTCGAAGCCGCCGGTCTGGAGGAGGGCGCACCGCGTCCGCTGGCGGACCGATTGCGCCCGAAGACGCTGGATGAGGTCGTCGGCCAGGATCACCTGCTGGGCCCGAAGGGACCTCTCGGCCGCATGGTCGCCAAGGGGCATCTATCCTCGATCATTCTCTGGGGGCCGCCCGGCACCGGCAAGACGACTACTGCGCGGCTGCTGGCCGACAAGGTCGGGCTTCACTTCGAGCCGATGTCGGCGATCTTTTCCGGCGTGGCAGATCTGAAAAAGATCTTCGACGCGGCGCGCGGCCGCCGTGCGGTGGGCAAGGGGACGCTGCTTTTCGTCGACGAGATACATCGCTTCAACCGTGCCCAGCAGGACAGCTTCCTCCCCGTGATGGAGGACGGCACGGTGACGCTGGTCGGCGCGACGACGGAGAACCCGTCTTTCGAGCTCAATGCGGCGCTTCTCTCTCGCGCGCAGGTGCTGGTGCTGAACCGGCTCGACGACGCGGCGCTTGAAAAGCTTCTGCAGCGCGCCGAAGTGCATGTCGGCCGCAGGCTGCCGCTCGACGAGGATGCGCGGGCAAGTCTGCGCGCCATGGCGGATGGCGACGGGCGCTATGTGCTGAACCTCGCCGAGGAAGTCTTCGAGGTCGCGGGCGACCAGATGCTCGACACGGCGGCGCTGGTCGGCGCGGTGCAGCGCCGCGCGCCTCTCTACGACAAGGGACGGGAAGGACACTATAACCTCGTCAGCGCGTTGCATAAGTCGGTGCGTGGCTCGGATTGCGACGCGGCGCTCTACTGGCTCGCGCGGATGCTGGCCGGCGGCGAGGACCCGCTCTATATCTGCCGGCGCATGACGCGCATGGCCGTCGAGGATATCGGCCTTGCCGACCCGGAAGCATTGCACCAGACACTTGCGGCGAAGGAAGCGTACGACTTTCTCGGCTCGCCCGAAGGCGAACTCGCGATCGCACAGGCATTGATCTATCTCGCCACGGCGCCGAAATCGAATGCCGCCTATACCGCTTTCGGCGCGGCGAAGCGTGCGGCGAAGGAGACGGGCTCGCTCAATCCCCCCGCGCATATTCTCAACGCGCCGACGCGGCTGATGAAGGATCTCGGTTACGGCAAGGGCTATGTCTACGACCCGGACACGCCGGAAGGCTTCTCAGGCCAGGATTATTTCCCGGACGAGATGGAACGGGAACAATTCTACGAGCCCTTCGAGCGCGGATTCGAACGTGAAATTTCAAAACGCCTCGCCTATTGGCAGAAGCTGAGAGAGGAAAAGTCGAAGTGAACAGCATTTTTGCGGTTGCCGTCGGCGGCGCCATCGGTTCCGTGCTGCGTTACCTCTTCAACATCGAGGTGACCAAGGTGCTTGGCTCGAACTTTCCCTGGGGCATTCTCTTCATCAATATTCTCGGATGCTTCGTCATGGGCGTGATCGCCGAAAGCTTTGCGTTGAAATTCAGCGCCACACAGGAGATGCGCAGCTTCATGATGACGGGCATTCTCGGCGGCTTCACGACCTTCTCGGCTTTCGCGCTCGATACGGGAATGCTCGTCGAGCGCAACGAGGCGGGCCTTGCAGGTCTCTATGTCCTGGCGTCAGTCGGCGGCGCAATCCTCGCGCTCTTTCTCGGACTTTGGACCGTCAGGACGGTGTTGGCATGAATGCTGTCGCGCAACTCGATGTGACGGATGAAGAAGACGGCATCCGTCTCGACCGCTGGTTCAAGCGGCGCTTCCCGGCGCTGACCCACGGCCGCCTCGAGAAATTGCTGCGCACCGGGCAGGTGCGCGTCGATGGCGCCAAGGCGAAGGCAAACGCACGTCTGGTCGCCGGGCAGACGGTGCGCGTGCCGCCGCTGGGCGATGCGCTTGAGCCTGCGCCGAAAGTCGAGAAGCCGGTGAGCGAGAAGGATGCGGAGATGATCCGCGCCTGTGTCATCTACAAGGACAAATCCGTGCTGGTGCTGAACAAGCCGGCCGGCCTCGCCGTACAGGGCGGCACCAGGACGGAGCGTCATCTCGACGGCATGCTCGATGCACTGATGTTCGATGCAAAAGAGCGACCGCGCCTCGTCCATCGGCTGGACCGCGACACTTCGGGCGTCATCGTGCTGGCGCGCAACGTGCGTGCGGCAACCGCGCTGGCGAAGGCCTTTCAGCAGAAAGACGCTCAGAAGATTTACTGGGCGCTCGTCGTCGGCATACCGAGCCCGCGTCAGGGCACGATCAATCTCGCGCTGACGAAGCAGGGCGGCCCGCGTGCCGAACGCGTCTTCGCGGCGGAAGACGGCGATGAGGATGCGAAATATGCGGTTACGCATTATTCGGTAGTGACGACGGTGGCGCAGAAATTCGCCTGGGTCGCCTTCATGCCGATGACCGGCCGCACACACCAGATCCGCGCTCATGCGGCGGCCATGGGTACGCCCATCGTCGGCGACGGGAAATATGGCGGCGTCGATGCCCATCCAGGCGGCGAGATTCCACGCCAGCTTCATCTTCACGCGCGCTCGATCGACATCGCGCATCCGGATGGCGGCAAGCGCCTCTATGTCGAGGCGGAGTTGCCACCCCATATGCAGAAGACCTGGACGCTGCTCGCCTTCGAGGAACGCGACGCGAAGCACGCCTTCGATGGACTTGAGGTATGAGCACCCGCCTCGTCGTCTTCGATTGCGACGGTACGTTGATCGACAGCCAGCACATGATCGTGGCAGCGATGGCTCACGCATTCGAAGCGCATGGGCTCGCGCCGATGCCGCGCGACGAGGTGCTTTCGATCGTCGGGCTCTCGCTCGACGAGGCGCTGGCGGCGCTGCTGCCGGAGACGGACCCCGTTCTGCGTCGCGCCATCACCGAGGGCTACAAGGAGGCCTTTCATCACCTGCGCGCCCGGCCCGATCTCGCGGAGCCGCTCTTTCCCGGCGCCCGCGACGCGATCGAACGGCTCGCGGCACGTGACGATCTGTCGCTCGGCATCGCGACCGGCAAGTCGCAGAAGGGTCTGCGCCTCGCGCTCGAACAGCATGATCTTGCACGCTTTTTCGTGACCCTTCAGACGGCGGATGATGCGCCGTCGAAGCCGCATCCGATGATGCTCGAGCGCGCCATGGCCGAAGCCGGGACGAGACCGCTCGACACCGTATTGGTGGGTGATACGTCATACGACATTCATATGGCCCGCGCCGCCGGGACGCATGCGTTCGGCGTCGATTGGGGTTATCATCCTTCGGAAATTCTTGCGCAGGCCGGCGCGGCGACCATCCTGTCGGATTTCGCCGAGCTTCATCCTGCGCTGGACAGGATATGGACGACGTCACTTTCGGGGGAGGCTGTCATATGAGATTCATCGGCCGGTTGCTTCTTATCGTCTTCGTCATTCTCGTCGTCGCCGTCGTCGCCTTGAGCTTCGTCGATCTCGGGCGCTTCTCGCCGCAGATCGAGGCCGCCGCAAAGCAGGCGACCGGACGCGACCTCAAGATCGCCGGTCCGCTCCATATCGGCATTTCGCTGGAGCCCGAACTCGTCGCTGAAAAAGTGAGCTTCTCGAATGCCGCCTGGGGCACGCGGCCTGACATGGTGAGCGCGGACAAGCTGGCGCTGAAGATCGCCGTGCTGCCGCTTCTGAAGGGACAGGTCGCGCTCAAATCGGTCGAACTCGACGGCGCCGACATTTATGTCGAGACGGACAAGTCCGGCAAAGGCAATTGGGAATTCGGCACGGCGGCGCCCTCGCAGGCGCCTGCAAAGCCCGGCGGCGGCCCCTCGCTCGCCGGTGTGCCCGATGTTTCCATCGCCGACCTGAAAGTCACCTATCGCGACGGCAAGACCCAGAAGGTGTCGACGGCGGACTTCAAGAAGGTCAGCATCGAAGCCAAGGGCACGGGCGTCCACGCGACGGTCGAGGGCGACGTCAATGGTTCGACGATCTCCTTCGACTCCGACGTCTTCCAGACCGCGAACGAGATCGCGCTGAAGAACGCGGCGGTCTCCGTCGCGGGTACGAGCGCCAAGGGCGACCTCACGATCGGTCTCGGCGGTCCGAAGCCGAGCATTGTCGGCGCGCTGACGAGCCCGAAATTCGACGCGACGCCTTTCGCCGCAGGTGATGGCTCCGGCAAGAGCAAGGGTGGGCCGGTTTTCAGTCGCGATCCCGTCCCGCTCGACCAGCTCAATGCGGCGAACGCCGACGTGACGATCACCATTGCCTCGATCACCTTCGGCAAGGTCGAA
>CAISYL010000283.1 GCA_903889655.1 uncultured Alphaproteobacteria bacterium
CGAAAGGCGCTGCCGGAAATTCCGCGCAGCGCCTTCTTCGTTTCTCCAACCCGCGTCGTCGCCTGCAAAGGAGGATTCCGGGCCGCAAGCGCGCACGGATCGTCCTGCGGCGTGTCATCGCAGCCCGGTCCGCCGCTTCGTTAATGCATCGATGTGGAGTCTCCCGAAATCGGCTCTATCCCGCGCTGAACGGGATTAACGAGAAGGCCAGCGTGAAATCGGGATTCACCCTCGATCGTCCCAAAAACAGATAATTCACCTTAGAAAACAATGACTTATCTAAAATGACATTTTCCGATCGTTAAACTGTTTCCTATTTCATAGTTGCCGAACACGACGAAACCGCGAGACGCGGCTTCGTCCGAACATAAGGTTTGGTCATGTCCACGCTCACGACGTCACTCCAGAATCTCTCAATCAAGGCGAAGGTCATCTCGGCATTCGCGCTCGTCCTTGTCGTCTCTGCAGGCCTTGGAATCTTTTCCATCAGCCGGATGTCGGCGATGAACGAGTCTGCCGAACAGATTCGGACGAACTGGCTTCCCACTGTCGATCTCATTCATTCGGTCAACTATCTGACGGCGCGCGTCCGCGCCTATGAAGCCTTGCACGCGCTCCATACGACGCCCGAAGAAAAGCAGGTCGATGAGAAGGCCCTTACCGATCTGCAGAGCAAGTTCGACATCAAATGGGCTGGCTACGTGAAGCTGATCTCGTCGGACGCCGAGCAAAAACTGGCCGACTCCATTACGGCGACGTGGAAGGAATATCTCGGACTCGAAAGCCAGTTTCTGGAGATGTCGCGCCGCAGCGACCCTGGGGCGGCCTCCTTCTATACCAAGACGATGCGGCCCGCCTTCCTCAAGCTCTCGCAATTGCTTGATGACGATGTCGCTCTGAACGTCAAGGGCGGCGACGACGCTGCCGACCATGGCGCCACGGTCTACGCGTCCGGCAGGACATGGACCTTCGTCGCCATTGGACTTTCAGCCCTTCTCTGCCTTCTGTCCGGTATCGCGATCATCGTCTCCGTCTCCTCGCCCATCCAGGCGATGACGGCTGCGATGCGCCGCCTTGCCGATCACGATCTGACGACCGAGATCGTCGGCCGGGACCGCAAGGACGAAGTCGGCTCGATGGCCTCCGCCGTGCAGGTCTTCAAGGACAACATGATCCGCGCCGACGAACTCACCGCTGCCCAGGCCAAGGAAAACGAAGCCAAGCAGGCGCGTGCTGCGCGTCTGGAAGCTCTGACGCAGAATTTCGAAACCAAGGTCGGCACGCTCGTGCAGTCCTTGTCGGCCGCCGCGACGGAGATGGAATCGACTGCAAGCTCGATGACGTCTCTCGCCGAGCAGGGCAACAACAAGGCAATGACTGTGGCCGCCGCATCGGAGCAGACGTCGGCCAACGTCCAGACGGTGGCGACCGCGACCGAAGAGCTTTCCGCCTCGATCCAGGAAATCTCGTCCCAGGTCGCAAACTCCGCCCGTATCGCAAGCCGGGCTGTCGACGACGCGCGGGCGACCGACGCCGTGGTGCAGGAACTCGCCATCGGCGCACAGAAGATCGGCGAGATCGTGCAGCTCATCAACGACATCGCGAGCCAGACGAACCTGCTCGCCTTGAATGCGACCATCGAAGCGGCCCGCGCCGGCGAAGCCGGCAAGGGTTTCGCGGTCGTCGCTTCCGAGGTCAAGTCGCTCGCGACGCAGACCGCCAAGGCGACCGACGAGATCAGCGCCCAGATCACCCAGATTCAGGACGCGACCGGTCAGGCCGTCTCCGCCATCCAGGGGATCAGCACGACGATCCAGGAGATGAGCGAGATTGCCGGCGCGATTGCTGCCGCCGTCGAGGAACAGGGTGCGGCGACGCTCGAAATCTCGCGCAACGTGCAGCAGGCCGCCCGTGGCACGGAAGAGGTCTCGCAGAGCATCGTCGATGTACGTCAGGCTGCGACGGACACCGGCGCCGCGTCGGCCGAGGTTCTCGGAGCCGCCGGGGAACTTGCCCGCAACTCCAACGACCTCAGCCAGGAAGTCGACAGCTTCCTCGCCGGCGTCAAGGCCGCCTGAAGCCTCTCTCCCAACGAAAAATGGAGCCCGGACCTTCGCGTCCGGGCTCTTATTTTTTAAGCGACATCCGGTCAAGGAAGCCGAGCGCCACCGCCGAACCGACAAAGGCCATGTGCATGATCGTCATCCACATGATCTTGCCGTCCTCGACTTCCGACACGTTCAGGAACACCTGCAACAGATGGATCGACGAAATCGCGACGATGGCCGAGGCCACCTTGACCTTGAGGCTGCCGGCATCGAGCTTGCCGAGCCATGAGAGATCGATGCTCTTGTCGTCGAAACGGCTGACGAAATTCTCGTAGCTCGAGATCATCACCATCAGCACAAGGCTTGCCACCAGCGCCGCATCGATGAGCCCCAGCATGGCGAGGATCATCTCGGCCTCGTCGAGATCGAGTGCGGTCTGGAAGACCTTGCCGAGTTTCAGAACGAAGCTGAACGCATAAAGCGCAAGCGCCGCCGCAAGTCCGAGATAGAAGACGACGAGCACCCAGCGGCTCGACAGGATGACCCGCTCGATCAGCAACTCAACGGACTTCATTGGAACCCCTCGATGACATGTTCGCGTTGGATATGGCGTCGCGCCCGGAAAAATCCAGTCTTTCAGACCGTCTCCGGCGAAGGCCCGACGAGCAGCACCGGCACGCCGCAGGTCGGCTTGCGGATCGTCGCGACCTTCGTTCCCTTCTTGCGGCCGACGCGAACATCCGACACATCCGCCCCCTCCCGCGCGAGACGGTCGCGCACGGCGCCGACGCTCGCGGCGCGAAACGCCATGCCCCAGAAGGCATCGATCTTGGGCGCCTTCTCCTTGTCCAGCGGCTCGACCACTTCGATCGTGACGCCGCCGACGCGGAAGAAGAGCTGGCGTACGCCCCATTCCGGTTTCGACTGGTCGAGCGCAAGGCGTATGCCGAGCTGCTCGCCGAAAAGTTTTTTGCAGGCCTCGGCGTCCGGCGTCATCACCACCACATGGTCGAGCGCCGAAATGGCGTCCCCGGCCGCGACGCCTTCGCGCAAGGGGGCAAGCGGCACGACGTCGGGCGCGCTGATGACCTCGTTGACGATGATCGGCAGATGCCGCGTGACATGCGGCGGCAGGATCACGCTGCGCCAGCGCCGGATCCGGCTGCCGCTCTTCGCCCCGCCTTCCGGCAGGGCCACCGCCGGCAGACCCCGCCCCTTCAGTTGCTCCGTCGCCGCGACCGCATCGGACGTCGCGAGGAAAAGCACCTGAATGCCCTCCCCCTGTTTTTCGAGATGCCGCGAGACGACCAGACCCCAGGGCCCATCGCCGGTCGGCGTCACCAGTTCGAGGCCGATATTGTCGAGCCGGTAGAGCACATGCGCCGTCCCGCCCCCGGGGTCCTCATGGCGCCAGGACGGCGAACGGCCGAGAATGCGTGTATAAATCCGTTCGGCTTCCGCGAGATCGCGCACCGCGATGACGAGGCGCTCGACGGCGGTAACCAGTGGCGTTTCTGTCATGTCTCTCTCTGGAGGCTTGCCGCTTGAGCCGCCATGCTAGACTTTGATGCGCGCCCTGCGAAGCCTGCAATTCTGCGGACCAGATAATCCCTGATGAATATCGATCGGCAACTTCTCGACGACCGCCTCGAGGCCTACGGCGTCCCCGGCGCGTCCCTCGCCGTGTGGGCGAACGGCGCGCTGACGGAGGCCGCATCCGGCGTCGTCAATATCGAGACCCGCGTGCCCGTAACGTCCGAGGCACTGTTCCAGATCGGCTCGATCACGAAGCTCTACACCGCCGCGCTCTGCCTCCAGCTCGTCGAGGAAGGAAAGCTCGCACTCGACGAGCCGATCCGCCACTGGCTTCCGGAGTTCCGCGTCGCCGACGAACAGGCAAGCGCGACGCTGACGCTGCGCCATTTGCTCAACCACACCAGCGGCATCGAAGGCGACTTCTTCAAGGACGCCGGACGCGGCGAGGATCGCATCGCGCGCTTCGTCGGCATGCTCGGCACATTGCAGCAGCTTCATGTGCCCGGCGCGATGTTTTCCTACTGCAACACGGGCTTCGTCATCGCCGGCCGCCTGATCGAAATCGCCGGCGGCGAAATCTGGGACAAGGCGATCCGCCGCCGCATCGCAAAGCCGCTCGACACGCCCGCCTTCTCGACATTGCCCGAGCAGGCGATGCGCCATCTGACCGCGATCGGCCATCTCGGCGCCCCCGGCGCGCTCGCCGTCACGCCCATCGCCTATCTCGCGCAATCGAACGCACCCGCCGGCTCCATGCCGATGGCGCGCGCCCGCGACGTCGTCGCTTTTGCCCGCATGCTGATGGCGGGCGGCGTCGCGCCCAATGGCGCTCGCCTCCTTTCGCAAGCGAGCGTCGAGGCGATGCACGAGATGAATGTCGTCTGCCCGCGGCGCATGAACATCGACGCGATCGGCCTCGCCACTTTCATGTGGGACTGGAACGGCGACGGAGTTTACGAAACATTCGGCCATGACGGCTCGACCATCGGCCAGGCGGCCTGGCTGCGTTATCACCCGGCAAGCGGCACCGTCGTCGCCCTGCTCACCAATGGCGGCAACGGCAAAGGGCTGGCGCACGACCTTCTGCGCGACATATTCGGCGCGCAGGCCGGCCTCACGCCGCCGGAGACCCCCGCACCGGACGACACGCTGCGGTTCGATCCGGCGCCCTATCTCGGCGCCTATCGACGCAGCGCCGCCATTATCGAGATCGTCGCGCGCGACGGCGCGCTCGTCGCCCGCCACAGCCCGACGCCCGAAAGCGCGCTGCTGCAAGGTGCCTTCGAGGTGCCCCTGAGGCCGGTCGATGCGGAGCTTTTCGTCGGCACTCAGCCGGGCTATACGCTCCCCGCGACCTATCACTTTCTCGATCGCGATGCGGGCGGACATCCGCGCTATCTCCATCATGGTGTGCGCGCGCATCGAAGGACGGACGCCTGATGCCCACGCCCGAAACGCTCGCCCGCATGAAGGAGATCGTCGGACCGAAAGGCTTCATCGACGATGCCGCCGACATGGCGCCCTATCTCGTCGAGCGCCGCGAGCTTTACAAGGGCCGCGCGGCGGCGATCCTGAAGCCCGCCTCGACCGGGGAAGTCGCCGCGCTGATGCGCATCGCCCACGAGACCGGCACGCCCGTCGTGCCGCAAGGCGGAAATACAGGTCTTGTCGGCGGACAGATTCCCTTCGAGACGGGCGACGAAATCGTCCTCTCGCTTGCGCGCATGAATCGCGTGCTCGCGCTCGATGCGCAGAATAACACGTTGACGGTCGAAGCCGGCGTCACGCTGGCCGCCGCGCAGGCCGCCGCCGAAGATGCCGACAGGCTTTTCCCGCTGAGCCTTGCCTCCGAAGGAAGCTGCCAGATCGGCGGCAATCTCTCGACCAATGCCGGCGGCACGGCGGTGCTCCATTACGGCAATGCGCGCGATCTCGTGCTCGGTCTAGAAGTCGTACTCGCCGACGGCCGCATCTGGGACGGGCTCAGAGGTCTTCGCAAGGACAACACCGGTTACGATCTCAAGCAGCTCTTCCTCGGTTC
>CAISYL010000284.1 GCA_903889655.1 uncultured Alphaproteobacteria bacterium
TCCCGGACCTGATCCGGGACCCATCTTTGCCCCGGATTCAGATGGAGATGGATGCCGGACCAGGTCCGGCATGACGAAAACGGGACGGCCCAAGGGAGTCGCGTCTCCCCCGCCGCCCTGCTATATGAGCGGCCAAACGCCTGTCTCCGCGAGGTCAATCCGATGTCCCAAGCCGCCGCGCAAACCCCGGTCGCCAATCCGCCTCTGGCTCCCTTCAACTGGGAGGACCCGCTGCTCCTCGACGAACAGCTCACCGAGGAAGAGCGGATGGTGCGCGATGCCGCCCGCGCCTATGCGCAGGAGAAGCTCTTCACGCGGGTCAAAGAGGCGAACCGCAACGAGATATTCCATCGCGAGATCATGAACGAGATGGGCGCGCAAGGCCTCCTTGGCCCGACGCTGCCCGAGAAATATGGCTGCGCCGGTCTCTCCTATGTCTGCTACGGCCTTACCGCCCGCGAAGTCGAGCGCGTGGACTCAGGCTACCGCTCGGCGATGAGCGTGCAGTCGTCGCTCGTCATGCATCCGATCTATGCCTATGGCACGGAAGCCCAGCGCGAGAAGTACCTGCCGAAACTCGCGAGCGGCGAATGGGTCGGCTGCTTCGGCCTGACCGAGCCCGATCACGGTTCCGATCCGGGGTCGATGAAGACCCGCGCGAAGAAGGTCGATGGCGGCTACATCCTCAACGGCGCGAAGATGTGGATCACCAACGCACCGATTTCCGATCTCGCCGTCGTCTGGGCGAAGACCGAAGACGACGTCATCCGCGGCTTCGTCGTCGAGCGTTCGTTCAAGGGTTTCACGACGCCGAAGATCGAGGGCAAGTTCTCGCTCCGCGCCTCGATCACCGGTGAAATTTCGCTGCAGGACGTCTTCGTCCCCGACGAGAATCTGCTGCCCAACGTGCGCGGCCTTGCCGGTCCCTTCGGCTGCCTCAACCGCGCCCGTTACGGCATTGCCTGGGGCGCCATGGGTGCCGCCGAATTCTGCTGGCACGCGGCGCGGCAATATACGCTCGACCGCAAGCAGTTCGGCCGTCCGCTGGCCGCGAACCAGTTGATCCAGAAGAAACTTGCCGACATGCAGACCGAGATCACGCTCGGCCTTCAGGGCTGTCTCCAGCTCGGCCGCCTCTTCGACGAGGGCAAGGCCGCACCCGCCGCGATTTCGCTGATGAAGCGCAATAATTGCGGCAAGGCTCTTGATATCGCCCGCGTCGCGCGCGACATGCATGGCGGCAATGGCGTCTCCGACGAATACCATGTCATCCGCCACGTCATGAACCTCGAAGCGGTCAACACTTATGAAGGAACGCATGACGTCCATGCGCTGATCCTCGGCCGCGAGATCACGGGGATACAGGCCTTTTATTGACGATGGTGCGGGCCTGATCCCGCGTCCGGGGGGACAGAGGAAAAGATCGTGACCGATACGACTGCGAATGCTCCCGCCCCCTCCGTCTCGTCCTCGCCGGCGCATGCCTCGTCGGTGAAAGACACCGCCTTCATCGTGCTCGGCGCGATCAGCCTCTGTCATTTCATCAACGACATGCTGCAGTCGTTGCTGCCCGCGATCTATCCGATGCTGAAGGAAAATTACGGCCTCGATTTCGGGCAGGTCGGCCTCATCACCCTCACCTATCAGTTGACGGCTTCGTTGCTGCAGCCCGTCGTCGGCCTCTATACCGACAAGCGCTCGAGCCCCTGGTCGCTCGCGATCGGCATGGGCTTCACGCTGGTGGGGCTGCTGCTTCTCTCGGTCGCGAGCCACTTCCTGATGTTGCTCGTCGCCGCCGCGCTGGTCGGAACCGGCTCCTCGATCTTCCATCCAGAATCCTCGCGCGTCGCGCGCATGGCATCGGGCGGACGTCACGGCCTCGCGCAATCGCTCTTTCAGGTCGGCGGCAATGCGGGCTCCGCATCGGGCCCACTGCTCGCCGCCTTCATCGTGATCCAGCGCGGCCAGGGAAGCGTCGCCTGGTTCTCGGTCGCCGCCATGCTCGGCATCGTGCTGCTCTGGAATGTCGGTGCCTGGTACAAGCGCCACGCGGCTCCCATCGCCAAGGGCCCGGCGCATGGCGTTTCCCATGTCGCCGAAATCCCGACGCGGCGCGTGCAGATGGCGATCGGCATCCTGCTGCTGCTGATCTTCTCGAAATATTTCTATCTCGCGAGCTTCACCAGCTACTACACCTTCTATCTGATCGAGAATTTCCACGTCTCGGTCGAGCACGCGCAGGTGCTGCTCTTTGTTTTCCTCGGCGCCGTCGCTGCCGGTACGATCATCGGCGGCCCACTCGGCGACCGCTTCGGGCGCAAATATGTAATCTGGGCGTCGATCCTCGGCGTGCTGCCCTTCACGCTGATCCTGCCGCACGCCAATCTCTTCTGGACGGCGGTCCTCAGCGTGCCCATCGGCCTCATCCTCGCCTCGGCCTTTCCGGCGATCATCGTCTATGCGCAGGAATTGCTGCCCGGGCGCGTCGGCACGGTGGCCGGCCTCTTCTTCGGCTTCGCTTTCGGCATGGGCGGCATCGGCGCGGCCGTGCTCGGCGAACTCGCCGACCATACGAGCATCACCTTCGTTTATGGCGTCTGCGCCTTCCTGCCGCTGATCGGTCTCATCGCCGGCTTCCTGCCGAATGTCGAGACCGCCCGCCGGGCGAGCGTCCGCGCCAAGGCGTAAGCGTTACGCCTCGCGGCGCTGGCCCCAATGGCGGACCTTGCCGCAATCGACATGCACGAAGTCGCTCGCGGGGTAATAGCCGACGCCGCCGCCCTTGAGGGCAAGCGCTGCGTTATGCACCAGCGTCAGATCCCGGCCCGGCACGCGAATATCGATGGCACGGCCTTCCATATGCAGGCTGTGCTTGGCGACGCCGCTGCTCGCCTCATGCATCAGCCCGTTCGAATGCGGCGAGCGATAGCCCGAAATGACCTCGTAACGGGCCGTCGTGTCGAGCTTGCCGCGCAATACGACGAGGAGATCGAGAAGCTTTGGATCGATGTCATGCTCGGCGCCGTCGCGATGATCGCGCAGCACTTTTTTGATCGCGGCCATGGCTTCGGGCACATAGGCGCCATCGGCCCAATAGGTCGCCGCAAGGCTTTCGCCGGTATGCGTGTTGTGAAATTCGAGTTTGCGCGGTGCGCTGACCGACGCCATTCCCGGCCTGACGATCGCGAGCGAAGCCACAGCAAGCGAAGCCGTACCGAGAAACCCCCTGCGCGTGAAATCCAACGCCATACCTCTTCGTGGGACAAGCAAACCTAACCAGCTTCTTCCCCTATAGAGGTCAAACTGCGGCGCGGTCAACGAAAATGACCGTAATTATGTTATGGGAATTGCCTCAGGAACCGCAAAAGGATGTAGCCGCATTGGGTGCCGAAGACGGGTTCGCAAGCTGCCGCCGCGTCAGCGCATCGAACAGCCGTGCATCCCGGCCATAGATGTCGTCGCGGAATTGCGCACGACCGTCTTCAGCCGCAAAGGCCGTCCAATAGGCGATGACGACTGGAATTTCGTCCGCCACCGGCACGCGCACCGTTGTGCCCTCGGCCATCGCCTGCTCGATACGCTCGCGCGGCCAGTCCCCATTGTCCTTGAGCAGAATTTCGGCAAGGTCGAGCGGCTTCTCGAGACGGATGCAGCCATGGCTGCGGGTGCGATCGTCGAGGGCCTCGTGCGTAAAGAGACTGCGCGCCGGCGTGTCGTGCAGATAGACGTCGAAATTGCTCGGGAATTCGAACTTGATCCGGCCGAGGGAATTCTTTTCGCCCGGCGCCTGCACGAGCTGGTTGCCCTGCCAGTGCATATTGTTCTTTTCGAGGTAATCCGGCTTGCGCTTCAGGGCCGGGATGATCTCCTTGCGGATGATCGAGGCCGGCACGATCCAGGGCGGATCGATCACCACGGCATGAAGATCGCTGCGCACCAGCGGCGTCGGCGTGGCCTTCTTGCCGACAACCGCCCGCATGGCAAGCACGCGCTTGTCGCCGATGATGAGCGCCGCACTCGCCGCCGCCGTATTCACCTCGATCCGCGTCGAAGGAATGCCGCGCGAGAATTGCCGCCAGCGCTCGAGATTGAGCGCGATCTGGCGGACGCGCTCCGCCGGACCGACATTGAGCGCCTCCACCGTCTTCTTGCCGAGCGTGCCATCCTCTGCAAGGCCGTGATCCGCCTGAAAGCGCTTCAGCGCATCGAGGGTCTCACCTGTCAGAAGCTCATCCTGCGTCTGTGTGCCTGCGAGATAGCCCTCGGCGGCAAGGCGCGCGCGCAGGAGAGGCACGAGGGGGCTCGCCTTGCCCGGCTTCACCGCCTTTGCCGGGGCATCGAGCTTCGCCCAGTCGCCATGCGCCGAGAGATCGCGATAGCGCGCGAGAAGCACCTTCAGCGCAGCATACTCTGGCTGGCGTGGCGGCAGGCTCTTGAGCCAGCCCGCAACATCGCCGCGTCTCAGCACCGACCTGAGATCGAAAACCGGGTCGACGGGATAAATCTCGAAATCGACATCGTCGTCGACACGCGCCGGATCGACGCGCCCCCGCGTCATGTCGCGCGCGTAACGCAAGGCGGCGTCGGTGAGCAGAAGGTCGCGCATGCCCGCCACCGCTCCACCCGATGAATGGCTCAGCCGCTCGATCTCGCCGAGATGGAAGGGGCTGGGATCGAGGCCTTGCTCCGGTGCCGCGCCGAGTGTGGCGATCAGAGCCGCCGCATCCTCCGGCTGCCAGACGCAGACGCCCGGTGCGCTCGCATAAAAACGCTGGATGATATCGAGATCAAGATCCGCCCGGATGTCGGGACGAAGCGCGGAAACGCTCGCCAGCGGATCGGCGCAAGCCTGCGCCTTCGCCTCTCCCGCTTGCAGAAAGAAGGCCGGGACCAGCAAAAGGGTCAAACCCGCCAGCCGACCGAGAGACAAACGACAACGCTGCACTGAACAAAACCCGCTTCGAGGGCTGAACGCCTGGACGGCCTGAACCTCAACTTAGGGGCAGGCGCACGGGATTCCATTGGGGCAGATCAACGCGGGAAAAAATTCAGGGCCGCCTGTGCAGCACGGCGAGCCAGCTATAGCCGCGATGGAGGGGCTGAAAATCGAGCGTTGCACCATGCGTCTCCGCGATTTCCTGCAGAACTTCGCGAAGCGCGGCCCGCGGCGCGACATGGAACCAGCGGAGCCAGGCGAAGAGTATGATGCGGAAAAAGCCCGGAAGCTGCTCCTGCTGGCCGAAATCGACGATATGAAGACTGCCGCCCGGCGCCAGATTGCGCATCGCCTGTTCGATCGCCTCCCGCCAGACCGGGATCATCGAAACCGTATAAGACATGAAAATCCGGTCGAAGCCGGAAACGCCGAAGGCAAGCCCCGGATCGAAATCCGTGGCATCCCCCTGAGCGAGGCTGACGCGCTGTTCGAGCCGCGCCTTGCAGACGGCGGAGCGCGCCGTCGCCAGCATTTCGGACGAAATGTCCATGCCGTAGAACGCCGCGCGCGGGAAACTGCGCGATGCCGCCACGAGATTGCGCCCCGTGCCGCAACCGACTTCGAGGACGCTCATGCCGGGCTTGGCATTGAGCCCGGCGATGAGCCGGTCCCGGCCGAGCAGGTAATAGCGCCGCGTCAGATCGTAGACATGACGCTGGTTCCGGTAGACCCGGTCCATCAATGCCGAATGTCCGGGCTCGACGAGCGTCATGGCCTCAGCCTTTGAACGTATAGAGATGGAAGCCGCCGTAGATCGACGAACGGTCTTTGGTCGTCCAGTCGAGCGAACGCTCCGCCTCGTAGTGCCAGCGGTCGAGAACCTCCGGCGCGACACGGCCCGGCAGCAGGCTCGGCTCGGCGGCCGTGCGGAAGATGACGCGCGCACCGGGCCGCGCCGTGCGCGTGATCTCGCGCCAGAGATCGTTGAGCTGGATGTCGGTCATCCAGTCCTGCGCGTCGAGCAGCACATAACGGTCGGCGCTCTGCGGCTCTTCGCCGGCCAGGAATTCGATGAAGTTGCGATTCAGCACCTCGACGCGGGCCGAGCCGGCCTGCAGGGCCGAGAAATTCTCGCGTTGCAGATAGGGCGGGAGCGACGGCGTCTCGCCGGGCGCGTAGTGGCGCGCGAATGCCTGCCAGGCGAAATAATTGTCGGCGATCGGGAAGCCGCAAGTCAGCCTTTCGAGGCGCTCGCGCAGCACCTCGTGCATCGGCCGGCCGCCGGAGAGCTTTTCATATTGCGACGGCGGAATGCCGAGGCCGTAGAGCGAAGCCGGATTGTCGGTGAAGCGGCGCACGAACTTCTTGTCGAAGAGCGGCGCAAGCTTGGTGTCGAAGAAGACGCGCTGGCCGGCGAGCGAGCCCGCATCGAGCAGCGGACGGAAATCGACGCCATAAAGCTTCGCCGCGAGATGCGCCCAGCCGATGAAATAGCCAAGAAGCCCGTAGCGATAGAAATTGCGCGCGAAGAGCGAAATGCGTTTGCGTCCCGAAAGAGAACGCCGCTCCCAGTAATTATAGGTCTCGTCGTCGAGCCGGTCGCGCAGGAAGAGCCTGTAGGCTTCCATGTTGGCGCGCGTATCGGCCTCGCCGAAAAAGCGGAAGAAATGCTCATAGCTCGGCATATGGGCGGCGCCGGCGAGCTTCAACCGCGTCAACGCCACATGCGCCCGGTTGAGGTCGACGGCCGTGATCCGGCCCGGACCGGCGGCGAGATAGGACATGACGTTGCAGCCGCCCGACGCGATCGTGACGACGTGATGCTCCGGCCGGAGCTCCATCGCCTCGAGATCGACCACCGGGTCTTCCCAGATTTGCGGGTAGACGAGGCCGGTGAAAAGCAGCGTGAAAAGCCGCTCCAGCACACCTTCTTTCGAAGCCGCCCGGTGCCGGTGCACGGCGCGCTTCAGACGGTCTTTCGGGCGCAGCAGGGCGCCTTCTTCCAGGGTCTCGGAAATGGCTGCGGCCTGATCGGTCACGTCGTCCCTCGCTTTCGCGGATGTGGCCGGCGAATCGTGTGCCCATGAATCCCGTGCCGGCCTTCGAGCAGCTACAGGGGTTCCGTGAAGTGCTGATGAACTTCTTGTGTCGAATGTGACAATGCGAGCACAGATTGATGGAAACCAGACCCTTTTGATGACAACGCTTCCCCCGGCTCATGAAGGGCGTATAGTTTTATCAATCGACTCATAAAAAGGCGGAAACGCCGTCGTCTCTTTCGGGAGACGAGGCGGGCGGATACCGTCTTACGTGCGTGGAAACACGCCCAGCCCGGTCAGTTCCGTGACGCTCCCTCCCCAAAGCCCCTCGAGAACGGGCCCTTCCGCAAGGAATCCCTTGTGGCGGCTCATGCCTTTGATCCATCGCACCCCCTGGCGCTTCTGGGGCGGCATGAGCTTCATCAATGTCGGACGCGTCTTCGAGGCGCTGATGCCGCTCGAACTGAAGGCCGGCATCGACAGGGTCGCCGTCGGCGACACCCGCCTCGCCGGGCCCGCGCTTGCCATTCTCGGCCTGATGCTCCTGCGCTACGTTGCCTTCAACTACGGACGCCGCTTCGTCCGCGAAGTCGGCGTCGAGGTCGCCTTCGAGCTTCGTCAGCGGCTTTACTGGCACCTTCAGCTGATGGGGCCGAAGTTCTTCGCGAAAGTGACGACCGGCGACCTGATGGCGCGCGCCATCAACGACATCTCGCTGATCCGCCAGATGATCGGTCTGGGCTCGCGACTTCTCTTCGTGCTCGGCTTTTCCGGCATCATCGCCTTCGCCTTCATGCTGCATCAATCGGCCTCGCTGACGCTGCTCCTGCTGCCGGCGCTGCCCTTCTTCGCGATCTTCGGCTGGCTGCTCGCGGCGAAGATCTTCAGCCAGTCGACCATCGTGCAGCA
>CAISYL010000285.1 GCA_903889655.1 uncultured Alphaproteobacteria bacterium
AGATCGGCGGCGCGCAGGTAAAGTCGCCCCGTCCGCCGCCTCACGAGAAAGATCGCAAGGCCGAAGACCGCGACCTGAAGAAGATCGAGCGGCAGACTCGCCAGCGGCCCGCCCGTGACCGAGAAGGGCCAGGCGATGAGATTGGCCCAGAATGTGTAGAGGACCGGCAGCAGGAAAATGCGCTTCGGCAGATGCGGCACGAAGACGAGCAGCAGCGCCATCGGGAAAGCGAGCAGCAGGACGACGGCCAGCGCGAAATCGTTGCGGATGGCCGACAGGACGTGAATGCCGCCGATCCCCAGCAGATCGTCCAGCGTCGACAGCGTGCCGTCGAGACCGAAGGCGAGAAGCCACGCGCTGGCGAAGAAGGCCACGCCTGCGAGGAAACGGCTGCGGCGCGCAGGAACTCCCGTCGCGGCGTCGGTCGTCGGATCGGTCATGCGGGCGTGTCTCCTCGGCTTACTCGGGCGAGGAGGCTAGCAGAGAGGTCCACCGCCAGAAAGACGGGGTTTCCCGGAGACCCTCTCTATCGTCATTGCTTCGCTGACGCTCGCGATGACGGGAGAAGCTCAGGCCTTCTTCAGGAATTCCGTCTTCAGCACGAGGCCCTTCACCTTTTCGGCGTTGCACTCGATCAGGCCTTCGTCGCCGGTGAGGCGGATGTTCTTGACGACCGTGCCGCGCTTCAGCGTGACGGAGGTGCCCTTCACCTTCAGGTCCTTGATGACCATGACGCTGTCGCCGTCCTTGAGCTCGTTGCCGTTGCTGTCCTTGACGATGAGGGTCATGGGCTCTGTCCGCTTGGAGGAATGATGGCCCTCTTTAGGCGGCGGGGCGGCGAACCGCAAGCGGACGGTTTGAAGCAGGCGTCAGACCGCGTCGCGTTGGCCGCGCGTGTCCAGCGGATCGCGCTTCAGCACGCGGCCTTCGAGCGCGCCGAGCCAGTCGAGCCCGTCGCGGAGCCGCACGACCTCGCCGATGACGATGATGGCCGGCGCCTTGAAGCCCGTGCGCTCGACATCGGCGGCGGCGCTCGCCAGCGTCGTTTCGAGCACCTGCTGGTCCTTCAGCGTCGCATTGCGGACCAGCGCCACGGGTTCGTCCGCCTGCCGACCGTTGGAGATGAGCAGATCGGCGATGCGCGGCAGGTGCGACAGCGCCATGTAGAGCACGATGACGGGCGAACCCTTCGCGATCGACGGCCAGTCGAGATGTTCCGGCACTTCGCCGCCCGCCATGTGGCCGGTGATGAAGGTGACGGCGTGATTGACGTCGCGGTGCGTGACCGGGATGCCCGCATAGCCAAGGCCGCCGATGCCCGCCGTGACGCCCGGCACGAGGCGGAAGGGAATGCCCGCATCGACCAGCGCCAGCGCCTCTTCGCCGCCGCGTCCGAAGACGAAGGGATCGCCGCCCTTGAGCCTGAGGACGCGCTTGCCCTGCCGCGCGAGTTCAACCAGCCGGGCCGAGATGTCGCGCTGCTTCGGACTCGGCTTGCCGCCGCGCTTGCCGGAATATTCGAGTTTCGCGCGCGGGCTCGCGAGGGAAAGCACCGCCTCGTCGACCAGCGCGTCGTAGACGATGACGTCGGCCTGGTTGAGCGCGTTGACCGCGTGGAGCGTCAGCAGGCCCGGATCGCCCGGCCCCGCGCCCACGAGCCAGACCCAGCCGGGCTCGAAGGCAGGCAGGCCGAGGCGCGCGGACAAATCCTCCGCCGCCCGTCCGCCCAGCTTTACGACCCTGCCGTCGCTCATTTCACCGATCTGGATTGTTATTTTCTGACTAGTCGCAGCATATCACGTAAATAGAGCCCTGTCGCCGGGGATCAAGGGCCGACCGCCCCCTCGCTGTCATCCCGGCCCCTCGGGTCTCGCCTCCGGCGAGCCCAAGGGCAGGCTTGTGCCGGGATCCAGGGCAACAGGCGCGGAGCGAGCCGCCCCTGGGCCCCGGGACAAGCCCGGGGTGACACTTGATATAATGTAGACCTTCACCCCTTGGTCACCGCTTCACCCTAGGCTTTCTTCATGAGAGACAACAGATGGACATGGGCGGCCTTGCTGCTGCTCGCGGTCGTCGCCCTGCTCTTCTTCCTCAACAGCCGCTTTCCGGGCGCGCTGGCGGAAGACGGGCAGCGAATGCACCTTGCCTATGGCCTCGTCTGGCTGACGCTGATCCTGTCCAGCGTCGCCGTCGGTTGGCGCGGAAGCGCAGGGCTCGCGCTCAGGCAGGCGCTGGCCTGGATCGCCATCGCCTTCATTCTGGTGGTCGCTTATTCCTATCGCGACGATTTCATGGGCCTCGGCGGCCAGCTCGCGGAACGCAGCATGGCGGCCCTTGTGCCGAGCAATGCGACGCAGGCGGCGCCCGGTGTCGTCTATCTCACGCGCGACCTCTCCGGCCATTTCGGCGCCGACGCGCTGGTCAACGGAACGCATGTCCATTTCATGGTCGATACCGGCGCGAGCGACGTCGCACTGACGCCGGAGGATGCGAAGCGTCTGGGCTTCGACCTCGACAAGCTCGCCTACACCATGCCCTATGGAACGGCGAACGGAACGGTGCTTGCCGCGCGCGTCAACCTCGACGAGATCACCATCGGCGACATCAAGCTGCGCAACGTCCGCGCCTCCGTCTCGCGGGCGGGGCTCGGCCAGTCGCTGCTCGGCATGAGCTTCCTCGACGAGCTGCGCGGCTTCGAGGTTCAGGGGAACCGGCTCGTGCTCCGCGAGTAATCGTCACGCGACCGATTAAGTCGGGGTCTTTGCTCCGATTTGCCACAAACAAACCAAAATCGACATCCAAACAGGTGTACCGACCCGCTATAACGGGCGGGCCAGAATGCGACCCATCAAGGAGACAGGGATGCTTCCCAAACCGCGCGCCGACCTCAAGCCCAACACCTACGACTTCGAGGCGCTGCCCCTCGTCTCCCCGTCGGGCTTCCGCGAATATGACGCGCGCTGGCTTTATCCCGAGCAGATCAACCTCGTCGGCGTGCAGGCGCTCGGCCTCGGCCTCGGTACGCTGATCCACGAAATGGGCGTGCGTCCCGCGATCGCGGTCGGCCACGACTATCGCTCCTATTCGGCCTCGATCAAACACGCGCTGACCATCGGCCTTCTCGCTTCGGGCTGCGAGGTCCACGACATCGGGCTTGCGCTGTCGCCGGTCGCCTATTTCTCGCAATTCGCGCTCGACGTGCCCTGCGTCGCCATGGTGACGGCGAGCCACAACGAGAACGGCTGGACCGGCGTCAAGATGGGCGCGCAGCGGCCGCTGACCTTCGGGCCCGACGAGATGGGCCGGCTGAAGGAGATCGTTCTCGCCGGCGCCTTCAAGGAAGCCGGCGGCGGCAAATATATCCGCGTGCCGGACATGGCCGAGCGCTACATCAAGGACCTGACCGACCGCCCGAAGATCACCCGCAAGCTCCGCGTTGTCGCCGCCTGCGGCAACGGCACGGCGGGCCATTTCGCGCCGCGCATCCTCGAAGGCATCGGCGCGGAGGTGATCCCGCTCGATTGCGATCTCGACTACACCTTCCCGCATTACAATCCGAACCCGGAGGATATGGAAATGCTCCATGCCCTCCGCGACAAGGTGCTGGCGGAAGGCGCCGATGTCGGTCTCGGCTTCGACGGCGACGGCGACCGCTGCGGCGTGGTCGACGACACGGGCGAGGAAATCTTCGCCGACAAGGTGGGCGTCATGCTCGCCCGCGATCTCTCGTCGCGCCACCCCAATGCGCAATTCGTCGTCGACGTGAAGTCGACCGGCCTCTTCCTGACCGATCCGGTGCTGATCGCCAATGGCGCCAAGACCGATTACTGGAAGACCGGCCACTCCTACATCAAGCGCCGCGCGCATGAACTGAACGCGCTGGTCGGCTTCGAGAAGTCCGGCCACTACTTCTTCAATCCGCCGATCGGCCGCGGCTATGACGACGGCCTCGTCTCGGCGATCGCGATCTGCGACATGCTCGACCGCAATCCCGGAAGGAAGATGTCCGAGCTGCGCGAGGCGCTGCCCAAGACCTGGGGCTCGCCCACCATGTCGCCCTTCTGCCCGGACGAAGTGAAATATCAGGTCGTCGACCGCATGGTGAAGATGTTCACCGACATGAAGGCGAAGAACGAGACGATCCTTGGACAGAAGATCCGCGACCTTGTGACGGTCAACGGCATCCGCGTCGTGCTCGAGGACGGTACCTGGGGCCTCGTCCGCGCCTCGTCGAACAAGCCCGGCCTCGTCGTCGTGGTCGAAAGCCCGACATCGGAAGCCAATATGCGCGGCATCTTCGCCGAGATCGACAAGCGCCTCAGCGCCAATCCGGAAGTGGGCGAATACGACCAGAAGATCTGAAGCGTCAGGCGATGGCGAGGTCCGCTTCGCGCGGCACCTTCGCCATCGCGTCGCGGATGATCTGAACCCCGGCGCCCGGTCTTGGCGCATTCTCCGAGATATGACGGCGGAAAGCGCGCGCCCCCGGCGCGCCGTGGAAAAGCCCGAGAATGTGGCGCGACATGGCATGCAGATGAATGCCGCGCGCAAGCTGTTCCTCGACATAAGGCAGAAATGCCTCCAGCACGTCGTGACGCGTCAGCGGCTCCCGCGTCTCGCCGTAGAAACGCCGGTCGACATCGGCAAGAACCCAGGGTGTCTGATAGGCCGCCCGGCCCAGCATCGCGCCGTCGACATGGTCGAGATGCGCCGCCGCCTCGTCGAGAGACAGGATGCCGCCATTGATGACGATTTCCATATCCGGCATGTCGCGCTTCAGTTGATAGGCGCGCTCGTATTCAAGCGGAGGAATGTCGCGGTTCTCGCGTGGAGAAAGCCCGTCGAGCCAGGCCTTGCGCGCATGAACGATGAGCGTCCGGCAGCCTTCGCCGCGCACCATATGCGCGAGCATCGGAAGCGCGACCGACGGATCCTGATCGTCGACACCGATGCGGCACTTGACCGTCACAGGAATGGAAACGGCCCTCCGCATCGCCGCCACGCATTGCGCGACGAGCGCCGGCTCGCGCATCAGACAGGCGCCGAAACGGCCTGACTGCACCCGGTCCGACGGGCAACCGACATTGAGGTTGACCTCGTCATAGCCGAAACCTTCGGCGATCCGCGCGGCCTCGGCGAGATCGCCAGGTTCCGACCCGCCGAGTTGCACCGCCACGGGATGCTCGCTCTCGTCGAAGCCGAGCAGATGGTCCCGGTCGCCGTGAATAACGGCGCCCGTCGTCACCATCTCGGTATAAAGCAGCGCGCGCCGCGTGATGAGCCGCAGGAAAAACCGGTCATGCCGGTCCGTCCAGTCCATCATGGGGGCGACGGAAATCAGGTGGTTCGGCGTGGCCATGATGTCCTGCGTCAGGGGATTCAAGAGCCCAACATCGTCCGAATGCCGGTTCCGTTCAAGCCCCCGAGGAAACGCCCTGCGGCCTGACGCTTGACGTCACGAGCCAAGGCCAGCGAAGCCACCGTCCAATCGGTACCGCAATGCGGCCCCCCGGCTTGCGCGCACATATGAACGATGTATATTTTACGAAGTTCGTACCGATTGGGGGCGCGTGATGGATAAAGAAGTTAAGTCGGCCCCTTTTGTCGGCGACGCCGAAGGAAAGCCTGAAGAGCGAACGCCTCGCGTCCGCGAGCTTCTCGCCTTCGCGTTCCCTTCTCTGCCCCACGCCTTCGTCATTATGCCGCTCAACATCGTCATTCCGACGTTCTATGCGGCTCATACCAGCGTGACGCTTGCCCAGATCGCCGTGCTGACGTCATTCACACGTATATTCGACGCCATACTAGATCCGCTGACCGGCTATCTTTCGGACCGGACGCGCTCACCTCTCGGACGACGCAAGCCATGGGTGCTGGCTGGCGGTCTTCTCTGCTCGGTCGCCATCTTCTTTCTCTTTCAACCGCCGTCGAGCGCGAATTTCGCGTATTATGGATTCTGGTCGTTCGCCGTCTATTTCGGCTTCACGCTGTTCGAAATTCCGCGCAGCGCCTGGTCGGTCGAAATCAGCCGGGACTACAATCAGCGCTCCAGGATATCGACCTATTCGGCCGGCTTCAGCGTTGCCGGCAGCCTCGTCTTCTGGGTCATGCCGCTTCTGCTCTTCCAGATGACGGGCACAACAGAGATCACCGGCACATCTCTCTCCGCAATCGCCTTCCTCTACGCAACGCTGATGCCACTCGGCATCGGTATCGCCATCATCGCCGTCCGCAACGGCGTCAAGGCGAGCGAAGGCAACCCGACCATCGGATCGCTCATCCGAGCTCTGCGCGACAACAAGCCGCTCTGGATATATGCGGCGGCGATCGCCTTATGGGGGCTCGCACAGGGCGCATACATGTCGACGCTGCTTATCTTCCTCAGCGACTACATGAAGCTGGGTTCGATCTTCCCATTCCTGATGGTCATGTTCTTCTTCATTCAGATCGGCTCCATGCCGATCTGGTATCGCATCATGTCGCGCATCGGAAAGCATCGAGCCTGGGCCATCGGCGTGGTCATCGAAATCATGCTGCGGCCGGCCATTTTGCTTTTCGAGCCGGGATCGTCCGCCATGGTGCCGATGTTTCTTCTCGGTGCGGTTTCGGCTTTCCTGAATACGCCCGCCAACATCGCGCCGGGCGCGGCTCTTGGCGATATCGTCGACTACGGCCAGATGAAGACCGGCGTCAACAATGCCGGCAATTTCTTTGCTCTCAATACGCTGATGATCAAGGCCACCATGGCATCCGGAACAGGGCTCGCCTTCGGCCTCCTCGGCTTCGCCGGCTACAGCGTTGGGAAGCCCAATGGCGACGTCGCGAATTTCGGACTTATCACCTGCTATCTCATCCTGCCGGCCATTCTGAACCTGTGCTCAGCGGCCCTGATATGGCGTTTCCCGCTGACGGCACGGCGGCATTCAACCATCCGCCGCAGGATTGAGCGGCGAGCGGCCATTCCTTTCGCCTCGCCGGACATCGACCCGCCCGTCGCCTGAGGCAGTGATGCCTCAGGCCCAGGGGTAGGACCAGGGAAACGCTTTCTCGTAGATGCGGGCAAGCCGCAGAAGCTGATCGTCGCGGTGACGCCTGCCCGTGATCTGCAGCCCTACGGGCAACCCGTCGGATGTCAGCCCGGCCGGGATCGAGATCGACGGATTCCAGCAGACATTCGCGATCGACCCGAAAGGCTCGGCGCCGGACTCGCTCGCATCCCTGCCGTCAACGATCGTCGGAATGGTCGAATCCGCATCGTAAGGCCGGCAGGCCGTGGCGGGTGTCATCAGGAGGTCGCAGGAGCGGAATAGCGCCGCCACTTCCTGTTCGAGCTTGTAGATCGCCGCCCAGGACTCCTTCAGGTTGATCTCGTTCTTGCGCTCGCGCATCAGCAGCACCATCCGCTTGGTCTGCTCGGACAGCATATCGAAGCCGTCGGGCAGGATTCCCTGCTCGGTGAGATCGGTCTCGATATTGACCAGCATGATCGCGCCCCAATGGCGGTAGACATTCGTCGGGCGAAAACTCTCCTGCACTTCAGTCAGCTTCGCCGCGGCTATCAGGCGTTCCGCTGCACGGCGCGCAATCTCGGCCACCTCGCGTTCCACCGGAGCGTAGCCGTGATCCGCCGACCAGACGACGCGCAGCCCGGAAACGTCCGCGGTCTCGATTACATCCTCATAGCGGTACCCGACGGCGGGTAGCGACTGCCTGTCTCGGTCGTCCGGCCCCGCCACGACGTCGAGATAACGCGCGGTATCCGCCACAGTGCGCGTCACCGCCCCGTGGACGGACCAGTTCGCAAAGCCGTTTCCCTTTGGAATGCGGGCATGGCTCGGCTTCAATCCGACGAGCCCGGTGAAGGCCGCGGGTTCGCGCGTCGATCCGCCGGCATCGGTCGCGGTTGCGAGGGGCACCATGCCGGCCGCAACGGCGGAGGAAGAGCCACCGCTGCTGCCGCCGGGCGTCTTTTGCGGATTCCAGGGGTTGCGCGTGACGCCCCATGCCTTGGTGAAGGTTGCCGAGTCCATGCCGAACTCCGATGCAGCCGTCTTCCCGATCGGAATGGCACCCGCCGCGCGCAACCTTTGCACATGAAGCGATTCTGTTGTGAGCGGCGGCGTTTCCTTCAGGAAATAGCAGCCTTGAGTCGTCGGAAAGCCGATGCAATCCTCGAGATCCTTGACGCCGATCGGCACGCCGGCAAGCGGCCCGGGATCTTCGCCGCGCGCCACCCTCGCGTCGACTTCATCGGCCATCCGCTCGGCATTCGCCCGGTCGAGCATGATGAAGGCATTGAGTGCGGGATTCTTCTCTTCGATCACATTGAAGGCTTCGGACACTGCCTCGCGGGCCGTGAGTTCTCCCTTGCGGACAAGCTCCGCCGTTTCAATCACTGTTCGCACGGGATACTCCTAGTTCAATGCGTTGTTTATGCTCTCGCGCAGACCGTTGCTGATGCCGGGCGTACCGGCCACGCGTTCGAGTGCCTGCTTCATCAATTGCCGGCGATGCGGATCGTAGCGGCGCCACTGATTGATCTGGGGCATGATCCAGAAACTGCCCTGCCGCCCCAGCTTGTCCATCATGATCAGGCGATCGGCGAGGAAGTCATACCCCTTGCCGCTTGGGTCATGAAACATCACCCGGTTTTGCCGGAAGAACCCGCCATAAAAGAGCATGGCGCGCGCCATGTTATTGAGGTCGAAAGCCGGATGGCTTTCCAATGCGACGATCTCGTCGATCACACCGGGCATACGCGAGAGGGCTTGGGCGTTGAACCACTTGTCGATGACCGTGGGCGCGTCTTTCCATTTTTCGTAGAACCACGCGATGGCTTCCCGCCGCTGCGGGCAATCGATATGGCTCAGGTAGCAAAGAGCCTCGAACATGTCCGTCATGTTGTCGGCATTTTTCAATTGCCCGAGACAAAGGTCGAGCACATCCGGTGCGCCAAGCGCAGTCAGAAGCTCAAGACAGGCATTCCTGAACTTGCGCCGTCCGATGGCCGGAAAGTCCTGTTCGTAAGGCCCGGCGGCGGCGAGAGACCGATACCTGTCGATCAGTTGCACCTTCAGGGCCGTCGCCAGGGCATGGCGCACGAAAGTCCGCGCCGCCATGTGCCCATCGAGATCGATGAGGTCGAGCCCCTCGCTCAACACAGGCTCATCAGGGATCGTAAGAAGCTGGGATTTCAGAAACGGGTCGGCATCTTCGTCCGAAAGAATGCGGGCGAAAGCGTCAACCACCGCGGCGGGAAGGGCCATCTCCTGCCCTGCGGCACGCTTCGCGGCAAGAGTTCGGATCAGCCCGATAAAAAGGGTCTGGCCGGCATCCCATCGCGCGAAGGGGTCAGGATCGACCGCCAGAAGCGTGGCGAGATCGTCCTGCGTCAGATCCGAAATGACCGTCACCGGCGCCGAAAACCCGCGCAGCAGAGAAGGGATCGGCCTGACGGACACATTCTCGAAGACGAATATCTGTTCGACTTCAGTGAGATTCAGGACAACGTCCGTCATGGTCGATGCGGCGCCATCATTCGCCAGCCTGAAGGACAAGGCGCGGCCCTCGCTGGACACCAGCCCGACGCGTACAGGAATATGAAACGGCTCCGCCGGAGCGCGGTCATGTACCGTGCGGCAGCTTTGCCGAAGCGTCAGCGTGTAACGCGAGCGGTCCGCATCATAGCGGCCGCTGGCCTGAATGCGCGGCCGCCCGGCCTGTTGGTACCAACGGCGGAACTGCGAGAGGTCCCGCCCGGATGCGTCCTCCATCGCCTGCACGAAATCCTCGGTCGTCACCGCCTGTCCGTCATGCCGTTCGATATAAAGATCGAAGCCGGCGCGGAAGACCTCCCGACCGAGAAGCGTCGCCATCATGCGGATGACTTCAGCCCCCTTCTCATAGACCGTTCCCGTATAGAAATTGTCGATGGCCGTGTAGACATCCGGCTTCACCGGATGCGCGGCAGGACCGTCATCCTCCGGGAACTGGTTGCGCCGAAGCGCCTTTACCATTTCGATGCGCCAGGCACCGGTCCCCAGCGTGCTCTCCATGAAAAGCTGATCGCGGTAGCGCGTCAGCCCCTCTTTCAGGCTGAGCTGAAACCAGTCCCTGCAGGTGACGCGATTGCCAGTCCAGTTGTGGAACTGTTCATGGCCAATGATGCGTTCGATCAGAATGTAGTCGTCATCGGTCGTGATCTGCCGATCCGCAACGACGCCATGCGCCTCGATAATATTGAGGCCCTTGTTCTCCATGGCCCCGGCCCAGCCGGACAGGGCGACCAGATGGAACGTATCGAGGTCGTATTCGAGACCGAATGTTTCTTCGTCCCAGCTGAGCGAGCGCTTGAGCGCAGACATTGCGAACCGGCACTTCTCGATCAGTTCGCGATCCGAATAAATGAAGAGGCGGATCGTCCTTCCGCTCATGGTCGTGAAGCTGTCGGCGAGAACGCCGAAGTCGCCGGCACAGACCGCGAAGATATAGGAAGGCTTCGGGAATGGATCGTGCCATTCGACCCAATGCCATCCATCCGCGTCCTCGCCCGCCGCGACAAGATTCCCGTTGGAAAGCAGAACAGGATAGCGCGACCGGTCAGCTAGCAACCGGACCGTATAGACGGCAAGAATATCGGGCCTGTCGAGAAAATAGGTGATGCGCCGGAAGCCGACGGCCTCGCATTGCGTCGAGAGCTTACCGCCAATCTCAAAAAGTCCCCGGCCCGACTTGTTGGCGGCGGGGCTCATCTCCGTCTCAATCTCAAGGAGAAAGCTGTCCGGCAGTTCGGCGATCGTCAGACTTTGCGGGTCGAGCACATATTCCTGCGGTTCGAGTTTTCGGCCGTCCAGAACCACCGAAATCAGATCGAGCCTCTCGCCATCGAGCCGGAGCGACTCGCGCGCCGCGCCCGGCCGCCGCCGCATCTCGAGCTTCGACGTCACGCGGGTCCGTTGCGCATCGAGTTCGAATGCCAGATGGACCCGATCGATCAGGAAAGAAGATGGCCTGTAATCCGCAAGCCTGATCTGACCAGATGCAGGAGCGTCCATAGTCTCCTCCGCTCAGAAGTCGTAAGGGCGGATGTGCCGGGGAAGAGGACAGACATTGCTCATGCGACAAGCTCCTTCATTGCCGACAGAATCTCGTCAACTTCACCATCGGTATTGTAATGCACCGGCCCGATACGCAAGACGCCGGCATCGCCGAGACCGAGATGCGAAATGACGTCGAGCGCATAATTATGTCCGCTCCAGACGAAAATATTCCTTTCGGCAAGAGCCTCCGCGAGCTGGTCGGGATTCCGGCCCACCACGCTGATGGAAACCGTCGACACGCGCTCGCTCATCTCGTTGTCTCCGGTTAGACCGTGGACATGAATTCCGGGCAAGGCCCGCAACCCCTCGATCAGGCGCTGCGCAAGTCGCTCCTCTTGCTTCAGCATCTTCAGCTTGCCGGCATTGATCGACGTCCGTGCCGGGACATCGAACGGGCCAAAGACGGTTTTGTCGCCGCCGACCCACGCATAATAGTGAAGTGCGCCCAGAAGGCCCGCGAGAAGCTCGAAGGGGGCCGAACCCTGTTCGAAGCGTCCCGGAAGATAAGTCGGCGCGGCCCTGAGCTTGTCTATCGGCATGTCCGCAAGCAATTCCTTCCGTCCCCACAGAATGCCGAGATGAGGACCGTAGAACTTGTAGGCGGAGCAGACGAGGAAGTCGCAGCCAAGCGTCTGCACGTCGATCACGCCATGAGGCGCATATTGAACGGCATCGACATAGGTGAGGCCGCCATTCGCCTTCATGCGCCGGGCAATCGCTCCGACCTCGTTGATGGTACCCGTGATGTTGCTCGCATAATTGACCGCGGCGAATTTCGTGCGCGGCGTCAACAGCCGCTCGAAGGCTGCCATGTCGTAGCGATAGGTTTCGCGATCGAACTCGAGACGCTTTACCACCAGCCCGCGCCGCTCAGCCATCTGCAACCAGGGCGACACGTTGCCGTCGTGATCCATGCTGGTAACGATGATCTCGTCGCCCGGCGCGAAGCGACTTTCGAGGCCACGCGCCATCCGGAACGTCAGCGCCGTCATGCTGGGGCCTATGACGACCTCTTCGACCGTGCCTGCATTGAAGAAGGCGGCCATACCCTGGCGGACGGTATCGATGATGGCGCTTGTCGCGCGCGTCGTGACAAACGCGCCGTCCTTGTTCGCATTATGATGAAGGAAATAGTCCGAGATGCGGTCGGTGACGAACTTCGAGACCTGTGTGCCAGCCGGATTGTCGAAATAGATGCGCCGCCGACCTCCATCCTTCACGGCGAGGGATGGAAACTGCGATCGCACCAACTCGATATCCAAAGTCATTTCATCCTGTCCGCATCATCTTAATATGAACGATGTTCATATGAACATCGAGATAGCTGGCCGTCAAGGCCCGTTTCGAGCGGCGGCGCTACGGCAACCCCCAGCGGCGAGCGGACGACCAGTCGAGCTCCGATCCCATATAAACCGTCTCGCCGGACTCGACCTCCCTGAGGAACATCGCCGCATCGAGATCGCAGATGGAACAAAGCTGCGCCACGATGAGTCCCGGCGCCATCGCGAGCGTCGTCCCGTTCGTGCAGCCGATCATCACGCCGAAGCCGCGCTTCCGCGCCTCCCTGGCGAGAGCAAGCGCCTCCGTCACCCCGCCCGTCTTGTCGAGTTTGATGTTGATATAGCCATATTTTCCCTCGACGTCCGGGAGCGAGGCGCGCGTGTGACAGGCCTCATCCGCGCAGAGCGGAATACCGCATTCGTAGCCGCACAGTGGATCGTCTCTCGTTGCGTGAAGTGGTTGTTCGATCAGCTCGACACCGGCGGCCTTGAGAACGGGCACCATTTCCTTGAGCTGGTCGAAGGTCCAACCTTCATTTGCATCGACGATAAGGCGCGTATCAGGCGCAGCGCGTCTGACATGCTCCATGCGAGCGCGGTCGTCCTCGAAATGTCCCAGCTTGATCTTGAGAAGCGGCCTATGGCCCTCCCGGCGCGCGACCTCCGCCATCTCCTCCGGCGACTTGATCGTGATCGTATAAGCGGTGACGATCGGCGCCATGGGAGCGACCATCGCCCTGACCTCGGCCGCCACGCCCGACTGCTTGGCTTCGAGGTCCCAGAACGCGCAATCGAGGGCGTTTCGCGCCGCCCCTGCCGGCAGGACATTCGCCAGGTCTTCGCGCGCGAAGCGTCCGACGAGCTTTGGCGCAACGGCCTCGATCTGGGCGAGAACCGACTCCTGCGTTTCGCCATAACGGCTCATCGCGCAGGCCTCGCCCAATCCGACCTTTCCAGCCCCCGAGACCCTCACCTGCACGGTCTTGGCGGCGGTCTCGGTCCCGCGCGCAATGGTTCTTGGCTCGGCAAGCGGGATCAGGGCGATTTTAGCGCCGATATTTTCAATCTCGATGAGACAGCGATCGCAAACCGTCTGCGTCATGAAGCGCGCCTCGCCCGCATGATCTCCGTCGTACCCGACAGATAAACGACGAGCTCCGACGCCAGGCCATCCGCGTCATATATGATGTGGGTTTCATAGGGCCCGACGCGATTGAAGAAGTAGCCGTTCTGATCCATCAGCACATCGCGCGGACCGCCCCTCATGCCCTTGATTTCGCTTCGCAGAACGCCGCCCTCCTCCCAGATGCGGAAGAAAGGCGCATCGACGCCGGAGACGATTTCATAAGTTCCGGCGTAACGGTCAAAGTCCGAGCGAGGTATGGGAACGATCTTCTTCGGTGCCGGCATGAAGCCGTTCCATTGATACATGTCGGCGATCGCGTTCAGAACCTCCCAGTAGAACTGCAGCCCGGAAACCGCATTGGTGAGCACCACGGCTCCCTTACCGTCCTCGAGATAGCAAGACGTCTCGCACTGATACCCTTCGCAGGAACCGCCATGCGTAAAGCGCTTCTGCTTGCCTTCGCCGACAATGATCCAGCCAAGGCCGAACTCGCCACCCTGCGGCGTCATCATCTCGGTCGCGATCTCACGCCCCAGGATACTGCCCGGCTTGCCGAGCCAGGCATCGCGGCAGGCGAGCATGAAGCGCGCGTAATCGCCCGCCGTCGTATAAATGCCGCCCGCGGCAGACTCGGGCGTCACCGTCCACTTTTCGGGAATGGTGTCGCCTTCGGTGTCGTGCCCCCAGGCGGCGTTGGCCCTGAACCTGTCCGGCAGCGGATAACGAAAGGTCGTGCGCGTCATGCCGAGCGGCGCGAAGATATTTTCTTCCGCGAGCTCGGCAAAAGGCTTGCCCGTCGCTTCCTCAAGCATCAACTGCACGATCATCGTGCCGCCGCCCGAATATCTGACGGTGCCACCCGGCACTTTGTCCACGCGCACGGCGCCCGACATGCGGCCCGGCACACGCCCCTCGAGCATATCGACCACCGTCGGCTGCGTCGTCACGACGTCGTCGATGCTTCCAGGCCCGACGCCGCCGAATCCATGCACGGTCGTCCCCGCCTTGTGACTGAGAAGCCAACGCAAGGTGACCGGTGACTGACGCGTGAACTCATTCTCCGGAATCTTCCAGGACTTGAGGTAGGTGTTGACATCTGTATCGAGGTCGAAGACGCCACGCTCGACGAGCTGAAGCGCGAGTGCGGCCGTAACCGGCTTGCTGATCGACGCGCCGGCGAACATCGTGTCGGCATCGGCGGGCTGATCGCCGCCCTTATGAAGGCGGCCAAAGCCCTCCGACCAGGCGAGCGCCCCGCCATCCATGACGGCCACTCCGACAGCTGGACATCCATAGGCCGCCAGCCGGTCTTCCATCCGGTAGCGAACTTCCTCGCCTTCGATCCGCACGATCGGAAGAAGGCCGGTCCTGAGTTGTTCGATACGGGGGTCTCTCGTTGCCATCCCAGCCCTCATTGTCGACCTTATGCCGACGCATGACAATGTATACGTTGTTCATTTATATTCTGGTTCTCGCGCCCGTCAAGAGAGGTGACGCCGAGACCGCAATAAAACTCACCGAAGCGAAATTTAACGAAAACGCATTGCTTGAATGTGTACGTTGTTTATATTAGATCGGCGTGATCAGCCGCCGGCCGCTATCCCGCCGCAGAAAGGCCCCACACCACATGACCGACAGCTCAGTTCCGGATGTCCCCGCAAGCGGCGCATCGTTTCCCGATACGAATTCCGCCTCGGCCGCGCTCTATCAGCGCGCGCTCCGGGTGATGCCGGGGGGCAATTCGAGGCACACCGTGTTTTTCAAACCCTATCCGGTCTACGCGGCGCGGGGCCGGGGCGCGCGGGTGTGGGACGAAGACGGCGTCGAACGCATCGATCTCATCAACAACTATTCGTCTCTCATCCACGGACACAACCACCCCCGAATCGTCGAAGCGATTGTCGCGCAGGCCCAGAACATCCTTTCGATCGCACTTCCGACGCGAAAGGAGATCGAGCTCGCCGAGATCGTCACCGACCGGGTGCCTGGCGTCGAACAGATACGTTTCTGCAATTCGGGCACCGAAGGCGTCATGTTCGCGATCAAGGCCGCCCGCGCCTACACGAACCGGCCAAAGATCGCGAAGATCGAAGGCGCCTATCACGGCAGCGACGACACAGCCGGTATCAGCACCGGGCCAACGCCCGACAAATGGGGAGATGCGGAAGCACCTGCGAGCGTCGCTCCGGCAGGAACCGGCCCCGGGGCCGCGCAGGACGTCGTCATTCTGCCGATGAACGAGGTCGAGACGGCGCGGCGCATCATCCGCGCCCATGCCAGCGAGCTCGCCGGTGTCATACTCGATCCGCTGGTCAAGAATCTAGGATACGAGCCCGCCACCCCCGCCTTCGTGAAGATGCTCCGCGAGGAAACGTCGCGCTGCGGCGCAATGCTGATCTTCGACGAAGTTTACAGCTTCCGCCTCGGTTTCAACGGCGCGCAGGGCGCTGTCGGCGTGACCCCCGATCTGACGGCGATGGGAAAGATCATCGGCGGCGGATTGCCGGTCGGTGCCGTGGGCGGACGCGCGCCGCTGATGACCGAGCTCTTCGATCCTCGCACCGGAAAGCCGAAGCTCGGACATGGCGGCACGTTCAATGCCAATCCGATGACCATGGCCGCCGGCGTCGTCGCAATGGAACTTTTCGACCGCGAATCGTTCGACCGTCTGTCCGTCTTGTCCGATCGCTTCAGGGCCGGGCTGCGCGAGGCAGTCAAGATCGCCGGCGTTCCGGCGACCGTGAAGGGGTCGGCATCCATGACATCGCTGTTCCATGTGGAGGGCGAGGCACATAATTATCGCGACGTCGTCTCCATGATGCGTTCGAACGCCTCGGCATCGCAGCGGGCGGAGGCATTCTTCAACCATATGCTGAACAATGGCATTCTGATGGGGGCGCCCGGATTCTTTGTCTTTTCGACCGCTGTCACCGATGCCGATATCGACCACACTCTGGACAAGGCCCTAAACGCCCTTCGCAAACTGGACAAATAAATGCTGCCCGCCCATAAAAACACCCCCTCCGGAAAACTGCGGGCGCGCGGTGCCGGCGTTCCCTTCATCGGCAAACCGGGTCCGAACAATGCCATCACTGATGTTCCGGGCGTCGAGGTCGGGTATTGCACGCTGATCACCGGCGAGGGTCCCCTTGTCGTCGGACAGGGACCGGTCAGAACCGGCGTCACCGCGATCTTTCCGCGCGGCAGGGAACATCCGGAAGTCGCCGTCTATAGCGGTTATTTCAGCATGAGCGGCAATGGCGAGATGAGCGGCGCCGCCTTCATCGAGGAACGCGGCCGCTTCGACGGGCCGATCACCATTACCAACACACATTCCTGTGGCATAACGCGCGACGCGACCGCCCAGTGGATGTTCAACCGCCTCGATCCCGCCAAGAAATCCGATCAGCCCTTTTGGCTGCCCGTCGCGGCAGAGACCTTCGACGGCTACCTAAACGACATCAACGGCCATCATGTGAAACACGAGCATGTCTATGCGGCCTTCGATGACGCTCGCAGCGGCCCGATCGAGGAAGGCAGCGTCGGCGGCGGTACGGGCATGCGATGCTACGAGTTCAAGGGTGGCTCGGGTTCAGCCTCCCGCGAAGTGGTCTATGCCGACACGACCTACCATGTCGGCGCTTTCGTCCAGTCGAATTTCGGCAAGCGACACCTGATGACCATCGCCGGCATTCCCGTCGGACTTGAGATACCCGTCACCAGCGACGACGTCGGCGAATATGGCTCGATCATCGGTGTCGTCGCGACGGACGCCCCCATGCTGCCGCATCAACTCAATCGCATGGCCCGGCGCGCCGCCTACGGAATCGCGCGCTCAGGCGGAATTGCATCGAACGAATCCGGAGATCTGTTCTTGAGCTTCTCCACCGCCAACAAGGAAGCAGTCGACACGCACGCCGGACTGAACTCGGCGAGCTTCGTCGGGGAGGCGGCGATGAGCGCCTTCTACGAAGCGACCATTCAGGCCGTCGATGAAGCGATCATGAACAGCATCTTCGCGAACCAGACGATGGTCGGCCGCGACGGCAACAGCATTCCCGGCCTGCCCATAGAGCGGGTGCAGAAGATCCTGTTGAGGCATGGCCGCCTGACGACGATCGATTGACCGCGGACAGAAGACTCGCCGGGCCCGCACTACTTGGCTTGCCCCTGCCGCGTCCCGGCGCTAAAACCGCAGTCGATACCCTGATTTGCGGTTGTCGACGGAGGACGGCGTGACGGTTACCGAGAGGACAACGACGAAGCGAAAATCTTCGCGTCCCTATCATAAAGGGAATGTGTCCGAGGACCTGCTCGCGGCGGCCTCGCGCATTCTCCAGAACGAGCGCTTCGAAGATCTTTCCGTGCGTCGTCTCGCACGGGAAGTCGGCGTGACGCCCGGCAACTTCTACAATCATTTCGAAAGCCTCGACGATCTCCTGCTGTCGCTTGCCGCAGATGCCTTCGATCTGCGCGCCCGGCTCGTCAAACGCATGATAAGCAGTTCGAAACCGCGAACCGAGGCCGTTCGCATGGTCTCGCTCGCTTTCGTCGAATTCGCAATTGCCAATCACCAGCTCTTCCGGATCATGTTCGGGCAAATTCCGAATGCCACAACACACGAGCGATTCCGCGACGCGGCCGAGGGCTCCTTTGCCGAGCTGGTTCACCTGCTTTACGGCGAAGACATCTACAGACCGGATGATGTCGCCTGGTCGCATGAACATTGCCGGGACGCCTATGCGCTCTTTTCGTTCATGTACGGCCTCGCCCGGAACATTATCGAGAACCAGATAACCTTCCCCTCCGGGACCAAAGCCGAGCTGCGGCGCTTCGTCCTGGAAGTCGTCGATCTTCTCATTACCGGCCAGAACTTTGTACTTGCCAAGCGCAGCAGGGATTAGTTCACCCGCATGACGCCATGCCCGCCCCGGTTTCCCGGAACGGGCATGATGCATTCACGCGATACTCGCGCGTGAACTAGAAGTCATGCGAGACCTGGATACCGAACGTCCGGCCATAGGAAGTCGAGACGGGACCGGCGTAGTATTCAAACTCGACGATCCGGTCGTCCAGCAAGTTATCAACGAAGGCCGTCAGGCGCGTACTGCCGTTGATCACTACGCCACCCGTCAGGTCGATCTTCGTCAGATTCTCGTAAGGGGTCTGCAGGGCCGGATCGAGAATTCCGCCAACCTCCTCGCGGACGGCCGCGCTACCGACCAGCGACAATTTGTCCGACAACGGATAGTTCGCATCCAGCCTGGCGTTGAAGGTCCAGTCGCGTGTATAGGGAATCTTCGTCCCCGAAAGGTCGAAGGCTGAGCTCGTCCCGGGATACTGGAGCCCCTTGGTGAACCGGTCATGGAGATAACCAGCACTCGCGGTTCCCCTCAACCAGGACGCAATTCTGACGAACCCTTCAAGTTCAGCGCCGTAGGTTCTCGCGTCTCCCGCATTGGCGAGATAATAATAGCCATAGGTATTGTCGTTCGGATCGTCGAACTGCACGAGCAGATTCTTCTGGTCCATGATGAAGGCGGCGAGATTGATGCCGAGCTTTCCATCGAGCCACTGGGTCTTGATGCCCACTTCATAGTTCTTGGCGCTCTCCTGCCCGTAAGGCACATAGGCCGGGTCCGAAGTCGACGCGTTGAACGAACCCGCGCGAAAGCCGGTCGAATAGAGAGCGTACAGGTTCACATTCTCTGTCGCCTTGTAGTTGATACCGGCCGAGGGCGCGAGGAAATGGAACGTCGGCTCATCATGCAACGTGTAGGAAGGTGCCGCCGATCCGAAAAGCGCTCCAAGATACGCATTCAACGTCGGATCCGACGTCGGAATGATCCCTTGAGCGAAGTTCAGAGTCTTCTTGTCGCGTGTCCAGCGCAGACCGCCGAACACCGACAGGTCGTCGTTGAAATGGTAGGTAAGTTCCGCGAAGGTCGAGATCGATTTGGTCTTGATGGACGTGCCGTCCAACGGAAGACCCGCGCTGCCGGTGACCACGCCATAGCCGGGAATGCCGAATGCACCGATATCCAGTGTCGTGTCGTAAATGCGTGAGTAGTCGAAGGTCTCATCGAAATAGGAAACGCCGGCAATCCAGGTGAGCGGTATGTCCTCTTTCGACGTCCACAGTCCTTCGACATAGAGGTCATTTGTCGATTCACTGCCCTTCATTACCCGCTGCAACGCGCCGAGCGTCGTCGGTGCGAAATCCGTATAATCCGCGTCCTGGATGCTGTGATGGTCATAGTCCTTGTAGGACGCCAGAAGATTGAAGAGGCCGATATCGGTTTCGTAGGCGATGTTCTGCGAGACGTAGTAGGTCTCCGACGTTGCCCGCGACGGTGTGTCTTGGTGAATCGTGCGATAGGATTCAGGATCGCTCCGGTTGGTTCCGAGCGCGACGTCGTTCAGCACACCATTCGGCGCATAGGCGCGGAGCGCCGGTCCCTCCGTCTTCTGATATTCGGCCATCCATAGAATCGAAAGGTCTTCCGTCGCCTGCGCCTTCGCGCTGAAGCGAAGCCCTTCGTCGAAGCCCTTGTCGATTTCCTGGTGGAGCGTCTGATTGTAATACTCGCCCTTGTCCTGGTTGAACCACCAGCCCGCCATGCGCGTCGAGAACTTGCTGTTCACAGGGGCGTTGATCGCGCCCTCGAGCTCGGTTCTGTCGTAACGGCCGTAGCTCGCGCGCGCATACCCTCCGAGTTCGTCCGTCGGCGTTGCATAGATAACGTTGATTGCGCCGCCCACCGCGTTGCGACCGTAGAGTCCTCCCTGCGGACCGCGAAGGACTTCGATACGTTCCACATCGACCTGCGAGCCGAGGTTCGACCGTGAGCCGCCATAGAAGATGCCATTGCGGTAGAGGCCGAAGTTCGGCTCGGCATAAAGGTCCGCCTGCCGTATGCCGCGAATGTTGACATAGGTGTTGCTGTTGTCGGGATTGGTAGGGATCACCGCATTGGGAATTAGCGCGACGACGTCCTTCATGTCGCTGATCCCTGCATCGCGAAGCGCCTCGCCCGACACGGCGGATACCGAGGCGGGAACGTCGAACAGCGTCTCCGAGCGACGGCGCGCCGTGACGACGATTTCTTCCACGCCGCCGCTGTCCTCGGCGGCCACCGGCGCCTTTACCTTTTCGTCCTTTTTGACCGCCTTGTCCGCATCCGCTGCGACAGGCGCATCGGCAGCCATCGCCGCCCCCACCGGGACGCACACCGGCGCGGCTAGCAGCGGCAGACTGACCGAAGCGAGCAGGGCACTTCGAAACCTTGGTAGCAGATGCATAACTTCAACCCCTTTTTTAAAAAAGAGGCGCTGCAACGAGTGTCCCCCGCGCCCCTTCGACCCGTCGGAAACAGCGTGCAGCAGAATGCGGCGCCATATCAACATCGTTCACATTAGGGGGGCGAACTTTTTTATGTCAACATCGTTCATATTAACCGACACGGGAATCCGTCGCATGAGGACTTCTTGCGACACCCTGAGCACCGGATGTTCCGGAAATGCCGTTTTTATGGGCTTTTCGTGCTTATTTGGATGTCATCGTGTCGATATTCCGCGCACCGGCGTCGACGCGCCTGACACGAACCAATGCGCGATCAGAGCACGTCGGCGCTGGAGGACCCGTCGACAGAGAGCGCAGCGCGCTTCATCCCGGCAGAGACGAACGGCATTGCGATTCTTCCTTGAGCATCTATAGCGATGAGCCCACCGCTGCCGCCGAGCGTTCGGACCTCCCGAAGGACGGCACCGGCGGCTTCGTCCAGATTCTGTCCGGCATAATGCACCCGATGAGCGAGCTGCACGGCAGCGGCCGTCCGGAGAAAAAATTCGCCATGGCCCGTGCAGGATACTGCGCAGAACCGATCCGCCCAGGTACCCGCGCCGAGAATCGGGCTGTCGCCGACGCGGCCCGCCTGTTTTCCGAAAATTCCGGCCGTCGAGGTCGCTGCGGCGAGCCGGCCAGAGCGATCGAGAACAACGCAGCCGACTGTGCCGAACGGCCGATTCTCACGCCGCGCGGCGGAGGGATCAGATCCCACATGAGTATACCAGCCATCATCCGGAACGGGCTCAAGGCCGCTTCTCTGTGCGAAACCGGCGGCTCCCCTGCCGACGAGAAGAACATGCGGCGAGCTCTCCATGACAGCACGGGCGACAGCAACAGGGCTCTTGAACCCCTGCAATGCGGCAACCGCGCCGCCCCGTGCGGTCGCACCGTCCATCACGGCAGCATCGAGCTCATACCAACCTTCATCGTTGGGCGACGCGCCCCGTCCCGCAACATAAAGCCCCGACATTTCCATCTCGCGCACAATGTCGCTGGCGATATCGATGGCCGCGTCCCCGGCTGCGAGTTGCTTTCTCGCCAGTTCGACGAGCTCCCGCATATGCGCGATTTCAGATCCATAGTCCTTCTCGGGATCGATGATCGCTCCCCCGTGAAGCGCCATGGCTCCGTTCCGGCTGACCGGCATATCAAGCACCTTCCACCAATACGATCTCGGCGATGCCTGCGCCCTTCCGATGCTGCCTCGCCGACGCATAGGCAGGCGAGTGATAGCAATCGAGAGCAGCGTCCATGGACTCGAATTCGACGATCACATTCCTCGGTCGGGCATTTCCCTCGACGGCATTGAAGGCACCGCCCCTTGCCAGGATTTTCGCGTTATATGTCGCGAAGACCTTCGTCGCCTCGGCTGCATAGAGGGCATATCGTTCTGGATCGGTAACTGTGACGCGCGCGATCCAATATGCTTTAGGCATGACGAACTCTCTGAAGATATGAATCAGCTAGGAGCAAATAATCTCAGTCGAACCAGACCTCAGTCCATATACTGTTCGTTTCCGACGAATCCGATGCGCTTGACGCCGAGGCGCTGGGCGGCGGCGAGGACCTTGGCGACGTAGTCGTATTTGACGAGGCGGTTGGGCTTGAGATGGATTTCCG
>CAISYL010000286.1 GCA_903889655.1 uncultured Alphaproteobacteria bacterium
CGCCGCGTCGTTGATATGTTCCTATAATGTTCCTGTCTTTGTGTCCATTCAAATGCGATTAACGAAATTAACGAATTGGGAAATTCCGCGGTTCATTATTGCTTTGAAGCAAAGGGAAGCCGATGGACGCCGCCACCTGGAAATCTGCGCAAGCCTCAACGGAGCCCCGGGAATGGCGGAATGCCCTGCGCTTTTCCCTCGTCGAACATCGCCACTACCTCGTCTATTGCGGTTATTACCTGCTTACCGCCTGGCTGATGCTCACGTTGCGGGTCGGCAACGCGACCGAACTGCTCGCCCGGAATATCTCCGATCTTGCCTATGCCGTTTTTCTGCCTGTCGTCGTGACGCTTCTTCTCTGGCTGACGGTCCAGTGTCTGCGGCATCGGAAATTCGATCTCGGCCACCTCGCCGCCGAAGGCCGCAGGACCGGGCTGCTGGAACCCACGCGCGTGGCTCGCGTGCTGCCGGTGCTCGCCACATTGCCCTTCATTCTCGGGACGTTTCTCTCGACGAAAGTCCAGATCGGCCACCTCCAGAACTTCGAATATGACGGCCCGATCATACGGATGACGACACACCTGATCGGCGGAAAGCCAGCATGGACCTATTTCGAGGGTCTTTTCGATCATCCCTGGGCCATCGTTGCGCTGGACGATCTCTATTACCTCTGGTTTCCGGTCCTCTGCGCCACTTTTGTCTGGCGGATGTTCTCATTCAGGGATCCCCACCTTCGGCTGCAATTCCTGCTGACCATAGCCGTCTGCTGGGGTGTGGTCGGTTCTTTCGCCGCCATCGCGTTCCCTTCTGCGGGGCCCGCTTTTCTCCCGCATCTGTGGGATGGTCCGACGCCCTATGACGGGCTTCTTGAGCATCTCGGGAATCTGCAGCGCGCGGGATATGATCTGACCTCCCAGCGCGTGCAGAGCATGTTGTGGAACCTCTATGCCTCGGGAAGCACGATCGGCGGGAGCGGTATTTCGGCGATGCCCAGCCTGCACGTAACCATGGCTGCCGTGCTTGCAATTTATGGCTGGCGGCTCGGCCGGGTTGCCGGCGCGGCGTACACGGTCTTTGCTCTACTGATTTTTCTCGGCTCCATCATGCTCGCCTTTCACTATGCGTTGGATGGCATGGTCGGCGCCGCCATCGCGGCGGTTGTCTGGAAAGGCGCCGGAAAGCTCGCCGATCTCGCGCATCCTCGAGCGGTGGTGATGTCGGGCGATGCCGGCCCGGCGCGGAACCGCTTCGCCTCGTCCTGCACTTCAATATAGTTCACTTTTTGTTCTTGTCTGTCGGTGGCATTGGCTTCACAATGCAACGGCCGTCGAAGATTCGTCGCCCGCGCGACAATCGATCCGGCGGATTGGTCCGTCAGCCGACGGCGCGATGCTTGTTTGCCGCGCCCGATAAACTACATTGCAGAGCGAATGCCTTCCCCTCGCAAGTCAACGAGTAAACGGTCCATGGCTGACGCGTCGCGTCCGGCGTCCCCGGTGTCTTCCTCTCTTGCCTCCTCGAAGGTGCTCGCCGTCCGAGGTGCGCGGGAACACAATCTCAAGAACATCTCGATCGAGCTGCCTCGCGATAAGCTGATCGTCATCACGGGGCTCTCAGGCTCCGGCAAATCGTCGCTCGCCTTCGACACGATTTACGCCGAAGGGCAGCGGCGTTATGTCGAAAGCCTGTCCGCCTATGCGCGACAATTCCTCGAGATGATGCAGAAGCCGGATGTCGACCAGATCGACGGTCTGTCGCCCGCCATTTCGATCGAACAGAAGACGACCTCGCGCAATCCGCGTTCGACGGTCGGCACCGTCACCGAAATCTACGACTACATGCGCCTCCTCTGGGCGCGCATCGGCATCCCCTACTCACCGGCGACCGGGCTTCCGATCGAAAGCCAGACCGTCAGTCAGATGGTCGACCGCGTCATGGCGCTGCCCGAAGGCACGCGGCTCTATCTGCTCGCGCCGATGGTGCGCGGCCGCAAGGGCGAATACCGCAAGGAATTCGGCGATCTTCAACGCAAGGGATTCCAGCGCGTGAAGGTCGACGGCACGTTCCACGAGATCGACGCCGTGCCGGCACTCAACAAGAAGCTGAAGCACGACATCGACGTCGTCATCGATCGCCTGGTCGTGCGCGAAGATCTTGGCAACCGTCTCGCCGACAGTTTCGAGATCGCACTCGGCCTTGCCGACGGTATCGCCGTCGTCGAGTTCGCCGACGCCAAGAAGGGCGCGGAGCCCGAGCGGATCATCTTCTCGTCGCGCTTCGCCTGCCCCGTCTCCGGCTTCACCATCGACGAGATCGAGCCGCGGCTCTTTTCGTTCAACAACCCTTTCGGCGCCTGTCCGGCCTGCGACGGCCTGGGCACGCAACATTACATGGACCCGGATCTCGTCGTGCCGGATCACGGACTCTCGCTGCGCAAGGGAGCCATTGCACCCTGGGCGAAGTCGACATCGCCCTACTACACGCAAACGCTGGACAGCCTCGCCAAGGCCTACAAATTTTCGGTGACGGTGCCGTGGTCGCAGCTGCCGAAGAAAGCGCAGCAGATCATCCTCTACGGCACGGGCGAAGACCCTGTCACCTTCGCCTATGATGACGGGCTTCGTTCCTACAAGACGACGAAGCCCTTCGAAGGCGTCATTCCCAATCTCGAGCGGCGCTGGCGCGAAACGGATTCCTCATGGTCGCGTGAAGAGATCGAGCGGTTTCAGGGCATCACGAATTGCGACGATTGCGGCGGCTATCGCCTGAAGCCCGAGGCGCTGGCGGTCAAGATCAACAAGCTGCATATCGGCCAGGTCTCCGAGATGTCGATCCGCGAGGCCGACCGCTGGTTCTCGGAGCTTTCGCAACATCTGACCGCGAAGCAGAACGAGCTCGCCGGCCGAGTGCTGAAGGAATTCCGCGAGCGCCTGCATGTCCTCAACAATGTCGGTCTCGTATATCTGACACTGGCGCGCAACTCCGGCACGCTGTCGGGCGGCGAGAGCCAGCGCATCCGGCTTGCTTCGCAGATCGGTTCGGGCCTCACCGGCGTTCTCTATGTTCTCGACGAGCCGTCGATCGGCCTTCACCAGCGTGATAACGACCGGTTACTCGAAACGCTGAAGCGGCTGCGCGATCTTGGCAATACGGTCATCGTCGTCGAGCATGACGAGGATGCGATCCGCCTTGCCGATTATGTGGTCGATATCGGTCCCGGCGCCGGCATTCATGGTGGCGAGGTCGTGGCCGAGGGCACGCCCGAAGACATCATGGCGAACCCCAAAAGCCTGACGGGCCAGTATCTCACCGGTTTCCGGCAGATTGAGGTGCCTGCGGTCCGCCGCGAGGGCAATGGCAAGTGGCTCAAGGTCACGGGCGCCAAGTCGAACAATCTCAAGAACGTGACGGCGGAAATTCCGCTCGGCACGTTCACATGCGTCACCGGCGTTTCCGGCGGCGGCAAGTCGACGCTGCTGATCGAGACGATCTACAAGGCCGTCGCACGACGCCTCAACGATACGCGCGATCATCCGGGCGATTTCGACGAGATTTTCGGCCTCGAACATCTCGACAAGATCATCGATATCGATCAATCACCGATTGGCCGCACACCTCGCTCGAACCCCGCGACCTATACGGGCGCCTTCACCTTCATCCGCGACTGGTTTGCAGAGCTGCCGGAGGCGCGCGCGCGCGGCTACAAGGCCGGACGCTTCTCCTTCAACGTCAAGGGCGGCCGCTGCGAAGTCTGCCAGGGCGACGGCGTCATCAAGATCGAAATGCACTTCCTGCCCGACGTCTATGTCGAGTGCGATACGTGCCACGGGCATCGCTACAATCGCGAGACGCTTGAAGTGAAGTTCAAGGGCAAGTCGATTGCCGACGTTCTGGAGATGACGGTCGACGAGGCCGCCGATTTCTTCAAGGCGGTTCCCGCGGTGCGCGACAAGATGGAAGTGCTGCAGCAGGTCGGCTTGGGCTACATCAAGGTCGGCCAGCAGGCGACGACGCTGTCGGGCGGTGAGGCGCAACGCGTGAAGCTCTCCAAGGAGCTGTCGAAGCGATCGACCGGCCGTACGATCTATATTCTCGACGAGCCGACGACGGGTCTTCACTTCCATGACGTCGCGAAATTGCTCGAGGTGCTGCACGAACTCGTCGAGCAGGGCAATTCGGTCGTGGTGATCGAGCATAATCTCGAAGTCATCAAGACGGCCGACTGGATCATCGATCTCGGACCTGAAGGTGGCGATGCGGGCGGCGAGATCGTTGCGGCGGGAACGCCCGAGGATGTGGCGAAGGTCGAGCGCAGCTACACCGGCCATTACCTCCGTGAACTCTTCAAGCGGCGGCCGGGCAAGACGGCTGCCGTTCAAAAGACCGCTACGGCGGCAAAACCCAAAAAGTCAGCCGGCGTACGCTGACGGCGTGGAGCCTCGCGCCTGACGCGGGGATTTTGGGCGCCTTGACATGCAACCATTTAGTTGCATATTAGACGAATGAACGACGACAATGTTTTTCGCGCTCTGGCGGATGCAAGCCGTCGCCAGTTGCTGGACCGTCTGCACAAGAAAAACGGGCAGACGCTCGGAGAGCTATGCCGGGGGCTCGACATGACGCGCCAGGCCGTCGCGAAGCACCTGGCAATTCTGGAGGATGCCAACCTCGTGTCCTGGAAACGTGAAGGCCGCGAGAAACTGCACTTCATCAATCCGGTGCCGATCAACCAGATCGCCGAACGCTGGATCGGAAAATTTGAACAACCGCGCCTGAGCGCTCTCTCGAAACTCAAGAAAAACCTAGAAGGAGAAGATCATGACTGAAAACGCCGCAAGCAGCTTCGTCTATGTCAGTTATATCCGCACGACGCCCGAGAAATTGTGGTTGGCGCTGACGGATGCCGAATTCATGAAGCAATACTGGTTCGGCACCTATTGCGAGAGCGAATGGAAATCCGGGTCGTCGTGGCGAATGATCCAGCCGGGCGGTCAGGTCAGCGATATCGGCGAAATCGTCGAAGCCGTGCCGGCGAAACGCCTCGTGATCAAATGGCGCAACGAGTTCAGACCGGATTTGAAATCCGAGGGGCAGTCGATCTGCACGATGGATATCGAGCAGGTGCAAGACGCCGTGAAGCTGACGATCACCCATTCGATCAACCGCGAGAAATCGAAATTCATTGAAGCCGTTTCCGGCGGCTGGCCCCGTATTCTCTCAAATCTCAAATCGCTACTTGAGACTGGTGAAATCGTGCTGGCGACGAAACCTTGAAACCTGGGTATCCCAAATGGGACATTTGCGGAAGTCTACCGGCCGTGCTTCCGAACTCTCCACAATCCCCCTATAAAGGCGTAGCGCAATACGCTAGGGGGGCTTCCGATGTCCAGGTTCGATCGCCGCGAATTTCTGAAGCTTTTTGCGGCCACGGCAGGTTGCTTCGCAGTCGGAGCTTCGCCAATTCCATTTGTCTCCCGTCTTTCCCGCGCTGCTGCTGTCGAGGGCGTCTATCATTTCCCGCAAGGACTCGCGTCGGGCGATCCGCAACCGGACGCGGTCATGCTCTGGACGCGTGTCGTGCCGGTCAATGGAGCGGCGAAAGTCGCCATCGACCTTCATGTTCAGGTGGCGGAGGACGAGGCTTTCACGAAGCTCGTTGTCGAGCGCGCCCTGCATGCTCTTCCCGAAGCGGATCATACGGTTCGGCTGCTCGTGAACGGGCTCAAGCCGGACACCTATTATTATTATCGCTTTATCGCCGGCTCCGATCAGTCGCTCTTTTCTGGGCGCACACGAACGGCACCGCTGCGCGATGCGAAACGTTCCGTGCGCTTCGCCTTCCTCTGCTGCCAGAATTACGAGCAAGGCTATTATGGTGCTTATCGCCGCCTGGTGAATGACGACATTGCCGCGAAGCCAGAAGACCGGATCGAATTCGTTCTGCATCTCGGCGATTTCATCTACGAGCATACCGGCGATGTACCGGTTGGCGAGACGCCCGCGCGCCATGTCGGCCCCCTGCCCGACGGCTCGATGCCCTGGGTGCCCGATGGAAAACGCACAAACTGGCAAGCTGGTGGCCAGACGCCGGAAACGCTGGCGGATTACCGGTTCCTCTACAAACTTTATCTGACCGATCCGGACCTGCAGGCGGCCCGCGCACGTTTCCCCTTCATACATACCTGGGACGATCACGAATTCACGAATGACTGCTGGCAGGCGCACGACACCTATTTCGGCGATGGCGAGCCGGCGCAGCAACGCAAGCTCGCGGCCAATCAGGCCTGGTTCGAGTTCATTCCCGCGTTGCTTTCCGACGCGCCGGATTTTGGCGGCATCAAATCGCCCGCCCGCGATCTCGTTCCGGTGAAAGTCCGGAACGCGCCCATGGGAGAACCCGATGGGAACTTTCTCCTGCAGGGCGAGGAAAATCTGAAAGCGATCGGCAGCCTGACCATCTACCGCGCATTTTCATGGGGCGCGATGCTCGACCTCGTCATCACGGATCTCCGCAGCTATCGCAGTCCGCCCGTCATGACCGAAGAGGTGAAGGCCTTCGTCAAGGGCGCGCCGCTTCCGCCGGTGCGGATCGTCCAGCTGCTCGATGCGGGCCGGACAGCCGGGAACGGAGAGCCCCCCGAAAAGCTCGTCTACAAGGACCGGGAACTGGCAAATCCGCGGCGACATGCGCCACACGGCACGCATATGGGCGGACCGCAAAAGGCCTGGTTCAAATCCGTGATGACGGCCTCGACGGCGCGCTGGCGCGTCTGGGCAAACAGCGTGCCGGCGTTGGCAATGCGGATAGACTTTTCGAGTCTGCCTCTTGCCGGTCTCGAAGACGGTTACGTCGGCGTCGATAGCTGGCAGGGTTATCCCGGCGAGTTGAAGGAGTTGATGGGCTTTCTGAAGGAGGCCAGGATCGGCAACGTCGTCTCCTGCTCGGGCGACTATCACGCGCATATCGCAGGGCGGCTGCCGGTCGATCCAGATGCAGAGAGCTTTTCTTATTCGGCCGTTGAGTTCGTCACCACAGGCATCAGTTCCGGCTCGATGTATAGCGGTGCCGAGCGTGGCGCGCGGACCAGCGCCTTCTTCCATCGCGCCGTCGAGATCGACAGCGGTGGCGCGAAGCTGGAGAACTTCAACCATACGCTGGTCAACGGATTGAGGGCCGGCATTCTCACCAACTACACCAACTCGGTGAAGATCGGCGGCATGTTCCGCAACGAGCGCGCGAGCCCTGGCCTTTCCTTTCTCGACTCCAATTCGCACGGTTTCGGCATCGCAACACTCAGCGAGAACGACGCGAAGGTCGAGCTCGTCAATGTCGGCGACGTTTCGAAGGACGCGGGGCCGGAAGGAGCGGCACCTTTGCGGCGGTCACGTTTCACGGTCAAGTCCTGGGCAGGCGGCGCGGACCCCGTGCTCGAGGGGCCGACATTCGAGGGGGTGCCCGCCTTTCCCTTCTCCCACATCGTTGCCTGATGCGTCTTCCGCTTGCGTTCGCGCCATCTCCCCCTAAGCTTTCTTCAAGGAGGCGGGCCGCGAAGAGCCTGCCCATGTGATTGCGGAGGGGTGAGGTGGCGATTTCGGACTATGCGTCCCATGACGCGCTCGGGCTGGCGGAGCTCGTGAAGACAGGCAAGGTTACGGCGGCGGAACTCGCCGAAGAGGCGATCGGGCGGATCGAGAAGCACAATCCCGCCCTCAATGCGGTCGTCACCAAGTTATACGAGCAAGGCCGGGCGGCGGCGAAGGCACCGGCCGAGGGGCCATTCAAAGGTGTCCCTTTTCTCCTGAAGGATATTCTCGGCGATTACGAGGGCGTTCCCACCCAGTCGGGCTCGCGCTTCATGAGCGGCATACCGGCGACGCGGGACTCGACGCTGACGGCGCGTTTCAAAAAGGCCGGGGTTGTCATCCTCGGCAAGACCAACGTGCCGGAATTCGGGCTGCTGCCGACGACGGAAAGCGCCTTTTACGGACCGGCGCATAATCCATGGAACCCCGCCTATTCGACCGGCGGTTCCTCGGGCGGTTCGGCGGCGGCTGTCGCGGCCGGTATCGTGCCGATCGCCCATGCCAATGACGGCGGCGGCTCGATCCGCATTCCGGCCGCCTGCTGCGGTCTTGTCGGGTTGAAGCCGACACGTGGCCGCAATCCGCTCGGTCCCGATCTCGGCGACATTATGGGCGGGCTCATCCACGAGCACATCGTCTCGCGCAGCGTGCGCGACACGGCGGCAATGCTCGACTGCACGCATGGTCACGAGACGGGCGATCCCTATTATGCGCCCCCGGTCGAGCGGCCTTTCCTCGACGAAATCGCGCGGAAACCCGGCAAGCTTCGCATCGCCTACAGCGTCACGGCGCTCGACGGCAAGAAGGTTCATCCTGAATGTGTGAAGGGCGTCGAGGAGACGGCGAGGCTTCTCGCAGACCTCGGCCACGAAGTTGTGGAAGCGGCGCCGGAACTGCCCATGGAAATGCTTTCGGGCGCCTTTATGGCGCTCTGGGCGGCGGGTCTTGCGGTGCAGATCGACGTGCATGCGATGATGACGGGCCGGACGCCGAGCGACAATGAATTCGAGGGTCTGACCTGGGGGCTTTATGAGGCTGGAAAGCAGATCACGGCCGTTCAGTATCAGATGGCTATCGCACAGGTGCAGATGATGTCGCGCATTCTTGCGCGTTTCATGGCGTCGCATGACGTGTGGCTGACATCGACGCTCGGTGCGCCGCCTATCAAGCTCGGCACAATCGACATCAACGAGCGCGATCCGCAGAAGGCTTTCGCTCCGGTGATCGACTATGTGCCCTTCACCGCGCTTGAAAATGCGACGGGGCAGCCCGCCATTTCGCTGCCGCTGCATTGGTCGGCCGATGGCCTGCCGGTCGGCATGATGTTCGCCGGACGCTTCGGCGAAGAGGCGCTGCTGCTCAGGCTGGCGGCGCAGCTCGAAGAAGTGCTGCCATGGAAAGACAAGCATCCGAAAATCTGGAACTAGGAGCACGTCATGGGTATTGCGGATTATTCCAAATATGACGGCCTCGGCCTTGCTGAACTGGTGGCCAAAGGCGAAGTGACGCCGACGGAACTCGTCGATGCGGCGATCGACCGGATCGAGAAACACAATCCCGCGCTCAATGCCGTCGTCTACAAGGGCTATGAGGATGCGCGGGCCGTCGCGAAGGGCGAGCTGCCCGATGGTCCGTTCAAGGGCGTGCCGTTTCTTATCAAGGATCTCGGCACCAAAGTGACAGGATGGCCGCGCACCAGCGGCAGCCGGTTCGTCGCCGATGTCGTCGACAGAGAAGACAGCGAGTTGACGAAGCGTTTCCGCACGAGCGGCGTCGTGCTGGTCGGCAAGACCAACACCCCTGAATACGGCATCACCGGCACGACGGAATCGGCCCTGCTCGGGCCCTGCCGTTCGCCCTGGAATACGAACCACATCGCCGGCGGTTCGTCGGGCGGCGCCGCGTCGGCGACCGCTGCCGGAATCGTACCGATGGCCCATGCGAGCGATGGGCTCGGATCGATTCGCATCCCGGCCGCGTGCTGCGGTCTTGTCGGCATGAAGATCACGCGCGATCGTAACCCGCAGGGACCGGACGATTACGATCGCGCCATCGGCTTCAGCGTCGATCACATCGTCAGCCGCACCGTCCGCGACAGCGCCGCCATGCTCGATGCGACCGGCTATCCCGAGCCAGCCTCACCCTATGCGCCGCCGCCCAAGGCCCGGCCCTATATGGAAGAGATCACGAAGAGCCCCGGCAAACTCCGTATCGCCTGGTCGAGCGAAACGCCATCGGGTCGCCCCATCGATCCCGAAGTGCAGGCGGCGCTCGAGCGCACGGCCGATACGCTGAAGAGCCTCGGTCATGAGCTTGTGCCCAGAGGGCTCGGCATCGATTATCGTACGCTCTATCAGGCGCAGGGCTGCGTCTCCGCCTCGAACTTCGCGGCGGGCATGGGCCGTCTTATCGCTGCGAAGGGACGAGAGCCCGAGCAGCATGAACTCGAGCCGCTCACCTGGGCGGCGATGAAGTCCGGTCGCAGACTGACCGGCGATC
>CAISYL010000287.1 GCA_903889655.1 uncultured Alphaproteobacteria bacterium
ACATAGTGGAGCGATGCAGCGCCGGGATTGGGATGGTTCACGTCCATCACGCGGCGCGCCTTGTCCCAATCCACCCGCTTGATCGGATAGACGCCGGCGACCATGTCGGCTTCGCTGGTGATGAGGCGAATGACCTGGGCAGGCGTGAAGCCGATATCGGCATCGACGAAGAGAAGATGCGTCGCCTCGGGATCGTCGAGAAATTGCGCGACCAGATTGGCGCGGGCGCGCGTGATAAGCGCATCCCCTTCCCGGAGCATCAGCTTCAGCTCGATGCCGGTCCCGCGCAGCTCACGCTGGAGATTGAAGATCGAGCCGGTATAGATGCTGGACACCTGCCCGCCGAAGCAGGGCGTGGCCACAGCCAGGCGAACGCGGTCGAGCATGTATCGTCTCCGAATAAGGGAGTCCGGACCTCCGGACGATCCCCAAACCGTAGAGAGACATGGTAAAAATAGTCTGAATTCGGAGGGATGGAGGCCGACCGCGCCGTCATGGCGGCTTGACTTATGCCGGTGGAGGGCGCATTTACCCCCTGACTGTTCTCGCGAGCGCGCTTTGCGCCGTCCCCAGAAGCGGGTTTCGACCCCGGACGCGCCTAATCTCGATACAGTCAGATCCCCCCGATCCAAGCGCGTTGGACGCGGTAACCCGCGCCAGAGGTCCGACCTTTCCGGTCGGTGCCGATACGCTTGTCAGAAAGATACATGACAGAATGACGTCCAAGACTTTTGCCGACCTCGGCGTTGCCGAGCCGATTTGCCGTGCCCTCGCCGCCGAGGGTTACGAGACCCCCACTCCCATTCAGATGCAGGCGATCCCCTCGCTCCTTCAGGGCCGCGACCTGCTCGGTCTCGCCCAGACGGGCACCGGCAAGACGGCAGCCTTCGCGCTGCCGATCCTGCAGAAACTCGCTCACGACCAGACGAAGCGCATGCCCCGCGGCGCGCGCGCCCTCATCCTCGCGCCGACGCGCGAACTCGCGATCCAGATCGACGAGAGCCTGCGCGTCTATGGCCGCCACCTTCATCTCAGCCACACCGTGATTTTCGGTGGCGTCAGTCAGGTCCGCCAGGTCAAGGCGATGGCGAACGGCGTCGACATCGTCGTCGCGACGCCGGGCCGGCTGCTCGACCTCATGAACCAGCGCCACGTCAAACTCGCCGACACGAAGATTCTCGTGCTCGACGAAGCCGACCGCATGCTCGACATGGGCTTCGTAAACGATGTGAAGAAGATCATCGCGACGATGCCGCGCGAGCGTCAGTCGTTGCTCTTCTCGGCCACGATGCCGAAATCGATCGAATCTCTCGCCGCTGAAATTCTCCGCCAGCCGGTCCGCGTCGAAGTGACGCCTGAAGTCGTAACGGTCGACCGCATCGAGCAGCATGTGCTTTTCGTCGACCAGAAGCGCAAGCGCGAGCTTCTGTCGAAGCTTCTCGAAAACCCCGATCTCGCGCGTGTCATCATCTTCACGCGCACCAAGCATTGCGCCAACCGCGTCAGCGAACAGCTCGACAAGAACGGCGTGCCGTCGGAAGCCATCCACGGCAACAAGTCGCAGGGTGCGCGGCAGCGGGCGCTGGAGCAGTTCCGCAGCGGTGAGGCCCGCGTCCTCGTCGCGACCGATATCGCGGCGCGCGGGATCGATGTCGACGGCATCACACATGTCATCAATTACGAATTGCCGAACGAGCCTGAAAGCTACGTCCACCGCATCGGCCGCACCGCGCGCGCCGGCGCAACAGGCATCGCCCTCTCCTTCTGCGATGCGTCCGAGCGTTCCTATCTCAAGGACATCGAACGCCTGACGCGGCGCCAGCTCAAGGTCGTCGATACACGTCCGCTGATCGGCGATGTCGCCTCCCCCGCCTTCGCGGAACCGCAGGGCGAACGCCGTCACCAGCAGCAACGCCCGAAGCAGGGACAGCCGCGCCAGGGCAAGCCGCAGGCGCATGGCAAACGTCAGGGCCCCTCGGGCGGCCACGGCGGAGCGGGCCATGGCGAGCAGCGCAAGAATGATGGCCGTCCGGGCGAGGCCCGCAAACAGGGCGGCAACCGCCCCGGCAGCCGCGCCCGCAAGCGCAACGCCGGCTAGTTTCTTTCGCTAATTTTTTCCAGATGTGTCGGGGCCAAGAAAGACGAACTTCTTGGCCTCGTCGCCCTGCAAGCCGACCAGCAGCGGTGCCTGCGCACCGGGCAGGAAAGCAACGTCATACAATTCCTCAACCGAGCCGGTGATCGTGATCGTATGTTCGATCTCGCCGCTGGCGAGGTTGATGGCATAGATGCCGCAGACCGGTTCCGCGCCGCGCGTCTTCAATTCGTCGTCGAGCGGCAATCCCTCGAAAACCTTGTTGCGCGGCTTCGACAGTCCGACGATCGCATAGTCGCCGATGAAACGCAGCCCGCGAACGAAGCCGGGGCACCAGGTGACGCGATTGAACGTCCCCGTGCCCGTATCAACCCAGCCGAACCAGCCCGTTCCCGCTTCCAGCACCCATAATCTGCCGCGATAGAGACGCGGCGAATGCGGCATGGCAAGACCGGAAGCAACCGTCTTGTCGGTGCGCACATCGATCACCTGCCCGCCATCGGCGCGGTGCGGCCGCCACCCACCGGCGGTGTTGGTCGGCCCGATCACGGTGACATAAGCAGGCATGCCCGCTTCGAGGCAGAAGCCGTTCAGGTGACAACGATCCTCGCCGACGATGCGGTCGATGAAGGGCGGGCGCCAGACCGGATTGAAGCTGCCGCGCATGTCGAGGCTGGCGATGCAATTGTAGCCCGTCACCACGGCCAGAAGCCGCCCCTTCTTGTCGATGGCGAGATCGTGCACGTCGACCGCGCCCGTGACATGGCATTCGCGCGGCAGGTAGATCCGGTCCCATCCTTCATGAATCTGGCCGGGCAGCAGGCTGTTCGCAAAGCGCCAGACCTGATGCCGCATCGCGAGCATCAGGCCGTCTTCGGTGGTCGTCATGGCCATGGCCATATCGAAGGTCCGCTCCGAAACGGCATAGCCGCTCTTTCCGCCGAGGCCGATCAGGACGATCTTGCCGGCCGCATAGGTCGAAAAGGCGATGCCGATATCGAGCCGCGCCAGCCAGGGCCGGAAGTGATTGGAGAAGGTCATGTGGAAAGGGGCTACCAGCTCCTTGCCGACATCGTCACCGACGATCATGGGCGTGTTCGACATGTCGCCTCTACTCCGCGTGCTCGAGTCCGTTCTTTCGCAAATCTACTTTCCACAAACGCGTGTCGATCCGAAGCACTTTCTCGACGTCCCGCTCGAGTTCGACGGCGGAGCGCGCTTCGCGTCTCGCAAAATTCCGCGCCAGAGTGGCGTCGTCGGCATTCGGCGTGAAATAGAGGGCGCTGTCCGGCCGGCTGGTACGCGGATCCATGGCTGCCACGCGCACGAGCAACCGTTCATAGGGTGCTGCGGCTTCATCCGCACCCTCGCCAGCCAGCACGAACTCCCGGGCCGGGCTGAAGCGCTTCTCGATATTCATCGGAAACATATAGGAATTGGAGCTTTCGAGCCGAATGACGCCTTCCTTCGAAAAAGAGATGATCGGGTAGAAAGGCGCGAGATGCGGGAAGAAGCGGTTTGGGATCATCCGGTACTTCCAGTAGATCTGTCCCACTTGCGCGAATTCGAAATAGGAATCCAGGCTGCGGAAGCCGGACTCGACCAGCGGCAGCATCTCGATGTCGTCCTTGTCGGGATTGACCGTGTCGTTCGCAACGTCGAGATAGAAGCTGCCGACCTGGATCGCGTTCTGGAAATAGGTGCCGCGCAGGGCTCCCCATATACGCTTGACGATGCCGCCCGCGCGCACGAAATCGTGGAGCGCCTTCAATCCCGTCATATGCGGCGGCACAGGTTCGCGCGACATCAGCCTGAGCATGTACCGGGTGATCTCGAGACAAAAACTGACGGGATAGCCCTTCTTGCCATCCAGTCCCTCGTCGGGCTTCACAGCCTCCCCGAGCCGCGCCAGCAGGTGCTTGTCGGTTTCGGCCCGAAGCTCGTACATATCGCGAACGATGGCGGCCTGATTGGGAGCGATGAACCGGTCGACAAGATTCTGTGTTTTCTCGTCGACCGGCGAAATCAGTTCCGCCCTGTAGTCCTCGATCAGACCTTGCAGAGAAAAGCCCCGGTCTCTCAAAAAGCCTTCCTCCCGCTGGCCGGCACGATGCGCCCGAAGGCGCATCAGCTTACCACGTCAGGCGCACGCCGATCGTGAAGAGGCTGTTCTTTTCGACCTCTCCGAACTTACCGTCATAGCTCGCGAAGGCCGTCACGCCATTCCCGATCTCGGCATCGACGCCGGCACCGGCCGTCACCACGTTCTGATCGCGGGTATCGAGCGTGGCGGTGAACCCGCCATTTGTCATCGCGAGGAAGTTGCCGCTGACAGTGCTGTCGCCGAACTGCCATTCGTGACCGACGCCCGCCTTCAGCGAAGGACGGACCGTCCAGTTCGAAGCCGGGTCGTGGATCGTGAGGCCGAGTTCGGCTCCGACGCCCGCCCTCAACGTGTCGGCGGATTGATCGGTGACCGAGACCGCCGCCGCGCCGCCGCCCGTTTCGCTATAGCCGTCACGCGAGACGTGCTGGTAACCGATATTCGCCGTCGGCGTCAGCGTCCATGCGCCCTGGATTGGGAACGCGTGGCCCGCCACCAGGCCGGCACCGTAGGAGTAGGCATTCGGGCTCGAAGTCGCGGTCATCAACGTGCCGCCGGAGAGAACGTGCCGGTCGATGCTCTGATCCTGATAGGCACCCGTGACGGCGCCGGTCAGGAAGCTGCCGTCCACCGTGTACGAACCATAAAGGCCGAGGTGATAGCCGTTGATGTCGGTCTTCGAACCGGCATTGTTCGCATCCGCCGTCGTGTCGAGGTAGCCGGCCGCAACGCCCAGCACGACCGAGCCTTCGTCATAGACGTCGCCACCGAAGACGAGCCCCCGCGTCCGCCGGTAAAATCCACTGCCGAAGTCGGGGTTGTTGCGATCGGCGTTCTCGGCGACGCCGGTTGCCCAGAGCCCCTTCGAATGACCGATGCCCTGACGGGCCTGACCGTTGACCGCATCGAGGAAAGTAAAGCCCGTCTCCGCGCCGCCGAGCAGACCGGCATTGACCGAGGTCGGACTCATCGCGTGGAGCGAGACGACACCCGGCGTATAGGTCAGAGCACCGCCATTGACGCTGCCGAAATTGCCCGTGACCGTGCCTGTCGCAGTGATGATGTCGCCTTCGTAACCATCGACACCGTTCAGGAATTCAACCTTGACGGTGGACGTCGGATCGATGGTGACATTGCCTGTCACATCGAGCAGGTCGGCCGTCGTGCCGTCGGTCTGTACGAAGAATTCGGAGCCTGAACCGAAGCCCACATCACCGGTGACGTGCAAGGTTCCGGGCGAATTGCCGGGCGAAATCGTGCCGTAGTTGACGATATCGCCTGTGATGTCTCCGGAACCGCCGAGCGTACCGCCCTTCTCGACCGTGACACCGCCGGGCGCAATCAGGGTGCCGTTGACGGCCAAGGTGCCGCTGTTGATCGTGGCTTCGCCCGAACCGTCGGCGAGTTCGGTGTAATTGTCCAGATTCCAGATTCCGTCCCCGTTCACGGTCAGGTGCTGGAAACCATAAACATTGGTTCCTGAGGGAATATATTCGGCTGAAACTTCGCTGCTGATACTGGCTGATTCGATACCGGAACCGAGCCGGCCGTGCCCCTGCAGGACAAGGCTGTTGTTGCCGCCGTCAGCATAGATGTCGCCCGTGATCGCCGCACCCGTATCGAGCGTCAACGTGTTGTTGTTGCCGCTGATGTCGATGCTGTCATTGCGACCGGTCACGGTTCCCGCGACATAGATATTCGCGAAATCCGAATTATCGAGCACGATGCCAAACTCGCCGGAGGCTCTGGCGTTTTCATTGATGGTGATCGTCAGATCCGAAGTATCGTATGCGTAGACTGCGGCACGCCCGGCGGAATAGATCGACGAATTACCCGCAAGCGTCACGGTATCGCCGAACGAACCCGAGATGCCGACGCCGACCGCATCGCCATAGACGTTGATGGACGAATGGCCGTTAAGGGTCAGCACATTGCCGTCATTCGTCATGCGCACGCCGTAGCCGCGAGCGTAGCTGCCATAATTGCTGACGTTGATCGACGAGTTGCCGTTCAACGTCACCGTTCCGTCACCTTGAACGTCGACGCCGGAAAGGTATTTGGACGGCGCCCCCTCCGTGTGAAGAGCGTCCGTATAGATGTAATCGGACCTGACATTGATCGACGACGAGCCGTTGAGTGTCAGCGTGTTGCCCGGACCGTTGAGCGTGGCGCCTGCCACATACTTGATATCACTGTCGGTAGCATTGACATTCACCGACGCATTGTCGTTGAGCACGATCTTGTTGTCGTATCCTGCAACAGCAATGCCGCTGGCGAGAAACCCTGCACTATAGTTGACGTTCAGATCGACGCGCGACGAGCCGTTGAGAGTTATCGTATTGCCGCTCACCGGAACGTAGTCAGTCGCCCCCATCGTTCCGGACAGAAATCCCGAGCCGACGCCAATGAAGACGTAGGATTCGCTATTTTCCGCATTGACCGTGACGGACGACTGATCGTTCAGCGTAATATTATTGTTCGAGCCACCTGCAAGAATGCCACCGACCGCCAGAGAGGGCGCATAACTCTCCGTGGTGATATCCAGGGGCGCGACCAAATCGTGATCGACGACAACGCTCGTCGTGTCGTTGAGCACGACGGTATTGCCGGAAAGGGATGACCCGCCGCCGATAGTGGTCGGTTCGATCGATTGGTTGCTGACGAGAATGCCGGCGATGTATTTCGAATTGCCGCCCGCGCTCACATGAATAGACGAGCCGCCATTGAGCGACACGGTGTTTCCGTCCCCATTTACGCCTATCCCGACCACGGAACCATAGTCGATGGACTCCGTGCCGACACTGCCGGCGCTCACGCCGTAGTTGGTGACGTTGACAGACGACTGCCCGTTGAGCGTGATCGTATTCTTGTCGCCGTAGGCAGAAATGCCCGTTGCATATTTTTCGGCGTAGACGGACACGTTGGCATGATCGTTCAGCGTGATCTTGCTGCCAGTTCCCTCAGTGGCAATACCAGTGGCATATTTCAGACCATGTGCCTGGACCGCGGAGGTGTTGTTCAACGTCACCTTGCCGCCATCATAGCTCACTATGCCGGCCGCACCGATGCCATAGACCTCCACCACGGAAGCACCGTTCAGCGTGACGCTGGTGTTCTCGCCATCTCCGAAGATGCCCCGCGCGAATGGGTTCGAGACATAGACCTGCGCAGCGGATTCCGAATCGCCGTTCAGCGTCACCTTGCCGCCGTCGTGTACCTCGATACCGGTGTCGAATCCGTTGGCATAGAGATTGGCCGTCTTGTCGAGATTGACCGTGACATTCGCCGCGCCGCTCTGTGCGATGACGGGCTGGCCGACATAGCCGGAGCAGGTCACTGTCTCGCCGGCACCCGGTGCATAGCTGCTGCATGAACCCGCAGGGGGGAGCGCCGATGCACTGCCCGCGCCCAGCGTGAAGCTCCCAAGCGCCACGAGTGCCGTTGTCCCGAGCACATGTGCGCGAAACCGCGAGTTCATCGCTTTCATAGAAATCCCCCCACTGCCCGAGGATTTCGTCCCTGACGAATCCTCATATATTCCGTCATCAGTTAAGTTAAGTACGGTATGGACAGCAAGGGCAAACCGGGCCGTCTTCCACAATTGCGGCGCGGCATTGCAGCGCGGTCACGTTATGACCGTCTGGCTTCGCTTAGTGAAGCCTGAAATGTTCAAACCACTTCACACGCACCTGCTGCCCGTCCGGCGTATAGCCAACCAGAATGAGCCCCACCCGTTCGATAGGCTTGCTCTGCGGAAGCGGATTTTCATAGATCGCCGCGAGTCCGGCGAGCTTCTCACCCGGATGCGCGATCGCCCATTTCGACAATGCCTCGTCAGCACAGACAATAAGACGGCGCGACACATCGCGCCCGCCGTAATCCGGATGTGTCAGAGATCTCAGGAAGGCAAAGCGCTGGCGAAGCGGCGGGTGCATCAAAAATTGCGCGGTCAGAACGCCGACGATGCTGTCTCCTGCATAGGCCACCGCGACGAGTTCCTTGATCCTCTCCTCCGCCTTTACACCTGGCGGCAGAACTCCGAGCGCCGTCCATAACGCCATGACGTCGCGCTCGACGGCAGCGCTCGCCGATTGCCAGACCGGGATGAAGGAAATGTCGTCCATCGGATTTTCGGTCATCGCGGCACCCGGAAATGATCGAACCATATCACACGCACCTCGTAACCCTCCGGCGTGTAGCCGACCAGCGCGAGGCCGCTCTCCGCGACCGGTTTGTCGAGCATGCGCGGCACCGTGATGATCGCCGCCAGGCCCGCCAGCGCCGCTTCCGGATGCACCTTGGCCCAGGCTTGCAGAATGTCACGCGACTGCAGAATGAACTGCCGTGCCAGCGTCCGCCGCCGCTGCTCCGGGTCGACAAGTACGCGTGTGAAAGCAAAATTCTGACGAAGTGGGGGATAAAGCACGATGGCCGCGCTGGAAAGGCCGATCAGGCGATCGCCCTCATAGGCCGCGGCACAGATTTCCCGGGCACGAACCTCAGGAGTCACACCGGCAGGAAGAACCTTCAAGCGATCCCATAGCGCAAAGGCATCGTCGCGGATATTCGGATCATCGCGACGCCAGGCCGGTACGAAGCGAATTTCACTCATCGGCGCACTCCAGCGGAAATCGGAGGCCTGCATAGCATAGGCCGGGTCGCGGCAACATCTATCCCGCAACGCCCGTCAGCTTTTCCGTTTCGGCCCAGAGGCGCTGTGCCGCGGCATCGCTCTGCGCCTGCGCGGAGGGGCGCACCTGACGGCATCGGTAGAAATATCCACCGCTGACGTTCGCGACTTCCGGTGAACTCGCCAGATAGATGATCGTCTCCGCCCCCTTTTCCGGCGTGATGGCGAAGAGCTTCGCGACACCGAAGAGCGATTGGAGAACGCCGCCGCTCTGGTTTCCGAATCTGGATGCGACGAAGCCCGGATGGAGGCAGTTCGCGGTGACGCCGGTACCGGCGAGACGCCGCGCGAGTTCCCGCGTGAAGAGAATGTTGTAGAGCTTGGAGCGTCCGTAGGACTGCATCGCGCTGTAGCTCTTCAACGATTGCAGATCGTCGAAATCGAGTTTCGCGACCTTGTGGCCAGTCGATGCCGTGCTGACGATGCGGGCGGCGCCCGACGCCTTCAGACGGTCGAGAAGTCCGAGCGTCACGACGAAATAAGCCAGGTGATTGAGCGCGAAGGTCAGCTCGAAGCCGTCCTTGGTGACGTGCCGTTTGCTGAACATAGCGCCGGCATTGTTGATGAGAATGTCGACACGCGGCTCAGCGGCCGCGATTTCGGCGGTGACGCGCTTCATCTCGGCGAGAGACGAAAGGTCCGCATAATGGACGCCGTGCGCGACGCCGGGCCCCAGCTCGCGGAGCCGCTTCAGCACGGCCTCGCCTCTCTCCCTGTCGCGCGCAACCAGCACGATGCGGGCGCCCATCGCGGCGAGTTTCTCCGCCGCGATCTCACCGATCCCGGATGTCCCGCCTGTGATGACGACGACTTTTCCCTGCATCTGCGCCCCCTTGCCTTCGTTCGTGAAAGACTTCAATCGGTTTCGTATCGTATGTCCATAATCTCGAGCGTCTCCGGACCCGTCGGCGTGCGCACCTCAACCAGGTCGCCTTCCTCAGCCTTCAGGAGCGCGCGCGCGACGGGCGAGACCCAGCTTATCTCGCCGGCTTCGAGCCGCGCCTCGTCCACCCCGACGATCCGCACCGTCCGTTCCTCGCCCGCCGAATTGGCGTAGGTGACGGTTGCGCCGAAGAAGACCTGATCGCGCTTCTTCTGCAAGGCAGGATCGACCACCTCCGCGCTTTCGAGGCGCTTCATCAGGAAGCGCATCCGCCGGTCGATCTCCCGCAATCGCTTCTTGCCGTAGATGTAGTCGCCATTCTCCGAACGATCGCCGTTGCCGGCGGCCCAGGCAACCGTCTCGACGACTTTCGGCCGCTCGACGCGCCTGAGATGGCGCAGTTCGTCCTGCAGCCGCTCGAATCCCTGGCGGGTCATGTAATTCTTGACACCAGCGGGCAGAGGCTCGGCGGCTTCGACATCGTCGTCTGCCTCGTCATCCGATTCTCTGGTGAAAGCCTTGCTCATTGTCTTTACCTTACTGCTTCAATGGCCTTTACGCACGCCCCGCGCGCTTTGTGAGCGCGCGTGCATCCGGGAGATTTGACTTCGTCCCGTCCAGACCCGCAAATTCGGAGGAGCCAAAACGCTCAGGTCAGGGAACGATCGATGAAGCGCGTGTTCTTGTCAGCCGGCATAGCGACGATAATGGGCATTGCCTCCTGCTTTTCGGCAAATGCCGCCGACGCTCCCCCGATCGCGTCCACACCCGGCGCATCCGGTGAGGCGGCCGATACGCCGGCCGTCGCTCCCTCCGCCACCGACGCGGGCGAGATCCAGACGATCGTCGTGACGGCCCGGCGCAAGAAGGAAGACCCCGAACATATTCCGCAGGCAGTCACAGCGCTGAGCGGCGACGACCTGAAAGAGAGGGGGACGAAGTCTTCCCTCGATCTGCAGAACCTCGCCCCTTCGCTCAATGTCTCGGGCAACCTCGGGCAACGCGACGCGGACGTCTTCACGATCCGCGGGCAGAGTCAGCCTTTCGGCGGCGCGCATCCGGGCGTCCAGACCTATTTTGCCGAAGTACCCTTCAATGCCGGCGGGCCCGGCGTCTATTTCGATCTCGACAACGTGCAGGTGCTGAACGGGCCCCAGGGAACGCTCTTTGGACGGAACACCACAGGCGGCGCCGTGCTGTTCGAGCCAAAGCGGCCGACCAACGAGATCGGCGGCTATGTGACGACAACCGCCGGCAATTACGGCCTCAGGGAATTTCAGGGCGCGCTCAACGTGCCGATCGTTTCCGACAAGCTGCTGCTGCGCGTTGCCGGAGACGTGACCAAGCGCGATGGCTTCACCGACGACGTGACCTACAATCGCAAACTCGACGACGAGGATCACAATGCCATCCGCGTCGGCCTGACCGCGCGACCTTTCGAGGGCTTCGAGAACTATCTGCTGGTCGACAGCTACAGGAGCAACAATAACGGCACGGCGTCGATCCTGACCGCTTTTCAACCCGGCACGCCCGCGGCCCTTCTCGCCGGCACGCCTTTCGTTCCGCCTACCGGCACGAGCCTGCAGGACGCGCTGGATCAGCAGAATGCGAGGGGCCCGCGCAGCGTCGCGCTCGACACCTACCTGTTCAACCGCACCGAGCTCTTCGGCGTGACCGACATCGCGAGCTACGAGTTCACCGACAATCTGCGCATCCGCAACATCTTCGGCTACCGTACAGACAAGGAGCAGCCGGCCTTCGACTATGACGGCTCGAGCTTCCCAATTCTCAATCTGCCGGATTCGCGCACATGGCAGACCAATGCACTGCAGATCACGGAAGAACTCCAGCTGCAGGGCGAATCCTTTGGCAAGCGGCTTTCCTGGATCGCCGGCTATTACCACGAACTCGACCGTCCGAACGGTTATGCCGAAACTTATCGCCAGCAGCTCGGCACGCTTGGCGGCTCCGAATTCCAGACGACCAATTCGCGCACGGAATCGAACGCGATCTTCGCCCAGGCAACCTACGATCTCTCGGCCCTGCTGGAGGGACTTTCATTCACGGCCGGCGGGCGCCTCTCCTGGGATCGGGCGACCCCGGATACCTATGACTGCGTACCGAGCACGCCATCCGATTGCGCCGCGCCTCTTCCGAACGGCTCCGGCGCGGGCGCCGATTTCCATGCGCCGACATGGACGCTCGCCGCAAGCTATCAGGCGACGCCGGCAACGCTTTTCTATGCGACGACGCGGCGCGGCTACAAGAGCGGCGGCTTCAATGCCGGCGCGCCGAGCACGCCCATCGACTACTCCAAGTTCAACTCCGAATATCTGACGGATGTCGAAATCGGCGCGAAGACCTTGTGGCGGCTTTTCGGCATCCGTGGACGGACGAATGTCGACGTCTATTACGGCTGGTACAAGGACGTCCAGAAGAACGATTTCGCCTGCGTCGACCGGACGACGGGCAGCGTCGGCTCCGGCTCCGTCTTCTCCTGCGCTGTCCCGGGCAAATCCTTCGTCGTCCTCACCGTCAACGGCGCGAAGGCCAACATCTCAGGCCTCGAATACAGCACCGACTTCGCGCTCACCGATGCGCTCGATCTCGACCTCTATTATTCCTATACGCATGCGGTCTACGACACGTTCAAGACCTTCAGCGGCGATCACGCCTCGGATCCCTTCGCCTATACGCCGAAGCACAAATTCGGCGTCACCGGCACCTACACGATGCGGGAACGCTCCATCGGCACGCCGGTCGTCACGGCGACCTATTTCCGCCAGAGCAAGGTGTGGTTCTCGGACTTCGCCGATCAGGAACCCGACGCCTATCAGGACAGCTACGGCGTGATGAACATGCGGCTCGACGTCAACGGTGTGTTCGGCTCGACCGCCGATCTCGGTTTCTTCGTCAACAACATCACCGACGAGACCTACAAGATCGGCGCCAACGCACTCGAAAGCACCATCGGCACGGTTTCCTCGATCTACGGCGCGCCGCGGATGTTCGGCGTCGAACTGACCTATCGGTTCGGCGGCGGTTAACATCCCCCGAAACCTGGCCGGCAACTTCATGGGGGACTGAGTTGAAAATGGCGCAGTTGAAAACCAAACTTGCCGGGACAATACGCGGCCGGCGACGAACGGTCTGCGTCCTGATCGCCCTATCCGGTGTCGTCCCCGCCGCCGCTCAAGCTCAGCAGAACGACGCGGTGGTCATTTCCAATCTCAAGGTCGGACTCGTTTGCGGGCCGGACGACAATCGGAGAATCTGCTTCCAGACGAACGATATCCAGATCACCAACGAGAGTACCTGCGTTTACAACAGACGGCACAGCGCCTGCACATGGTACGGATACTCCTTCGACTACCGGTCGCCGAAAGACGAGATTAAACTTCAATGCACGTTTTCGTCGTCTATCCGGGGAAGCTTCGGCAACCCGTCCGCCGAACTGGAAAAGGACGTTTCCGATGCGCACTACGAAATAGCGCTGCAAAGCCGCGACGGTCATTTCTTCAATCCGCAATATGCGATTGCGCCAGCAAGGGCCGGGGGCGAGATCGAATCGGTCAAACAGTCCTGTTCCTACTTGGGTAAGACGGTGTTCGAGTTCGATCTTCGTATCCACTACCCTGAGGAATAGTGCGATCCCCGGAACGGGACAAACGCACAATTGCGGAGTCGAATTTTGATATTTGGTGGGCGCACTAGGGCTCGAACCTAGGACCCGCTGATTAAGAGTCAGCTGCTCTACCAACTGAGCTATGCGCCCGCCGAGGGCTCGCGTCCGACGTGTCGGGCTGAGCCGCGGGTCTCGGGGACCACCAAATCCCTGAGAGAGCGCAGCTAATAGCAAAGCCTGAGGGGCCTGTCCAGCAACCTTCTTGAAGCTTTTTTGTCGGCGGGTTCGGCCTGCCCCGGGCCTACCAGAAAGCGCTGGGGCTGCGGGCTATTTCAAGATTCCGGTGGATATAGACGCTCATCAGCAGGCCGAAGGCGAACATCAGCGACAGCATGGCCGTACCGCCATAGGAAACCAGCGGCAGCGGCACGCCCACCACCGGCAGGAGGCCCATGACCATGGCCGTGTTGATGAAGACATAGAAGAAGAAGGTGATCGAAACGCCGAGCGCCAGCAGCCGTCCGAACTGGTTGCGGCACTGCATCGCGACGCTGAAGGAGAAGATCAGCACCACAGAATAGAAGGCGAGCAGCGTCAGCCCGCCGACGAAGCCCAGCTCCTCGCCCAGCATGGTGAAGATGAAGTCGGTCTGCTTTTCGGGCAGGAAGTTCAGATGCGCCTGCGTGCCCGCCATGAAGCCCTTGCCGAAGACGCCGCCGGAGCCCAGCGCGATTTTCGACTGCAGGATATGGTAGCCGGCGCCGAGCGGATCGCGCTCGGGATCGAGGAAGGTGAAGACGCGGTTGCGCTGATAATCGTGCAGCCGCCCCCAGATGACGGGAATCGCCGCCAGCACGGCGACACCTCCCAGAATGAAATAGCGCCAGGCGAGACCCGCCGCGAAGAAGAGCACCACGCCGGAGACGGTAAGCAGGATCGCGGTGCCGAGATCCGGCTGTTTCACGACGAGGCCCACGGGCACGAAGATCAGCAACAGCGGCACGATAAGGTTCTTGACGCGCGAGACTTCATCGAGCGTCAGACCGTGGAAATATCGCGACAGCGCCAGCAGGATCGCGACCTTCATGATCTCGGAGGGCTGGATCTGGATGATGCCGAGATTGAGCCAGCGCTGCGCGCCCATGCCCTTGAAGCCGACCACGTCGACGGCGGCGACGAGCACCAGCGCCACCGCATACATCGGATAGGCGACGCGCATCCAGAGCCGGAGATCGATCAGCGCCACCACCACCATGATGCCGGCACCGAGGACGAAGCGGACCATCTGCTTCCAGGCCCAGGGCGAGAAATTGCCGTCCGCGACCGAATAGAGCATGGCAAAGCCCATGCAGGAGATCACGGTGAGCAGCAGCAAGAAGCCCCAGTTGAACTCGAAGAGCTTGTCGCCGATCCGCATTTCGCGGCCGGTGAAGCGGCGCAGGTCGAACATCAGCCCTCCTCCACGTCGTGGCGCGGCATATAGGCCTGCGGACGCGCCAGGCTGCGCTTCTCGACTTCGAGCATGATGTCGCGGGCGGCAGGCGCGGCGGCACCGGCGCCCGAGCCGCCATGCTCGATCACCAGCGACATTGCAAATCTCGGCTCCGCGACCGGCGCGAAACAGATGAAGAGCGCATGATCGCGCAGGCGCCATTCCAGCGTGTCATTCTTGCGCACGCCGGAGTCGCGTTCGGCCATGCTGATGCGACGGACCTGGGCTGAGCCGGTCTTTCCTGCAAGTTCCATCCCCACCTCGGTGATGCGCGACTTGTAGGCCGTGCCGCCGGGCTCGTTGGAGACGCCGTTCATGCCGCCCTGCACGATCTTCAGATGCTCGGGATCGACGTCCATTTTGGGCGCCTGCGGAACGGGAAGAAGTTCGCCGCCGACGGCGCGCGTCAGGCGCGGCTTCACCGCATAGCCGCCATTGGCGAGGCGCGACGCCATCACCGCGAGCTGCAACGGCGTCGTCAGCAGGAAGCCCTGCCCGATGCCGGTGATGAGCGTTTCACCCTGCTGCCAGCCTATGCCGGTGACGGCGCGCTTCCATTCGCGGCTCGGAACGATGCCCGCTTTTTCGCCGGGGATTTCGAGGTTGTAGGTCTCGCCCAGCCCGAAGCGTTTCGCGACCTTCTCGATCGCATCGATGCCGATGCGCTTGGCGACGTCGTAGAAATAGACGTCGCAGGAATTCTTGAGCCCGTTATGCATGTCCATCGAGCCGTGGCCCTCCTTCCTCCAGCAATGGAAGAGGTGGTTGCCCAGCGCGTATTTGCCGTTGCAATGAACGGTGTGGCTCGGATCGACGCCGGACTCGAGCGCGGCGATCGCGGTCATCGTCTTGAAGGTCGAGCCCGGCGGATAGAGGCCGGCCAGCGCCTTGTTGGTGAGCGGCTTGTAGGGATTCTGGACCAGCATGTTCCACTGGTCCTGGCTCAATCCCATGTTGAATTCATTGGGATCGAAAGCCGGCGTCGAGACGAAGGACAGCACCTCGCCGCTGTGAATGTCCATCACGACGGCGCTCGCGGATTCCTCCTTGAGGCGGTCGCAGGCGAATTGCTGAATGCCCATGTCGAGCGTCAGCACGACTTCGTCGCCGGGCTTGCCTGGATCCTTCGACAATTCGCGGATGACGCGCCCATAGGCGTTGACCTCGACATGGCTCGCGCCCGCCGTGCCGCGGAGCTGCATGTCGTAGGTCTTTTCGATGCCGCTCTTGCCGATGCGGAATCCGGGCAGCTTCAGCAGCGGCTGCTCGTCGTCGGCGGCGTCCATTTCCTTGTCGGCGACAGGACCGACATAGCCGACGACATGCGCAAGCTCCATCGCATAGGGATATTGCCGCGTCTCGCCGACATCGGGCTGTACGCCCGCGAGATCGGGTTCGTTGATGTTGAGCTGCGCGAATTGGTCCCAGGTCAGGTCTTCGGCGACCGTTACCGGCATGAATCGCGGCGAGCGCGCAAGATCGCGCATGATCTTCTTGCGGTCGAAAGGCGTGATCGGGACGATGCGCGAGAGCTTGCCGAGCGTATCGGCTATGTCCGGCGTCTGTTCGGCGACCAGCACCGCACGATAGTTCTGCCGATTGGAGGCGAGCACGGTGCCGTAACGGTCGACGATGCGTCCCCGGAGCGGTGCGAGGAGGCGGACGTTGATGCGGTTTTCCTCCGCCAGCATCTGGTATTCGTCGGTCTTCAGGATTTGCAGATAATACATACGGCCGGCGAGGACGACGAAGGCAACCGCCTGCCCCCCGCCGAGGACCATCATCCGGCGGGTGAATGTCTTGTAACGCGAGTTGTCACGTCCATCGACCTGCATGTCTCGCCCCCGATCCTTCCCTAAGCCGACGGAAGGATGCGGCGCTCGATGCGCCCGAAGATCATAGAGAAAAGCGGATAGAGCGCGACCGTCACGAAGAGGTGCCAGACGATCGGCCGCGCCGGAAGCAAGGTCCCGTAGAAGAGCGATGCCGCCGCCCAGCCGACGACGCCGGCAAATGCGGCCGCCATCAGAAAGCCGAGCCAGAAGACCGAGAACGGCGCGTTGATGACCAGAAAGCGCTGCGTCAGCACGATGATGTAGGTCAGCACATAGACGAAAGCCCAGAGACCGATGGGTCCGCCCGACAGCAGATCGAAGACCAGCCCGACGAGGAAGACCGCATAGACCGGAAACATTTCAGGCCGGACGATGCCCCAGTAGTAGATCGCCATCAGCGCAAAGGCCGGCATGACCGACGTGCCGAAGATGCGGCCGAAGGGCACGAAGGACAGCAGCACGCAGATCAGCCCCATCACGAAAGGCATCACGGTCATGACGATGCGCCCGGCGCGGGCGGCGGGCGTTGGCGTATAGGGGTCGAGCCGGGCCATCATTCGACACCCGGCGTGTCTTGGGTACCGGGCGTGGTGTCCGCCGGCGGCGGAGGTGTATCCTCCTCTTCCACATCCGGCACAGGCTGCATCTGGCCGGGTGTCGAGGCGGCAGGCGCGGCCGCCTGAGGCTCGGCTGCTGGTTTGGCGGGCTTCGCCGCTGTCTTTTTCCCGGCGGCGACCGGCTTTGCCGGCTTCAGGCCGGCGTCGGCGGC
>CAISYL010000288.1 GCA_903889655.1 uncultured Alphaproteobacteria bacterium
AGGCGGCTGCCGGCGGCGGCGGACGCGGCATGAAGGTCGCCCGTTCGCGCGAGGAACTTTCGGGCGCACTCTCCACCGCGCGCGCCGAGGCGAAGGCGGCCTTCGGCGACGATGCGCTCTACATGGAAAAATATCTGGGCCAGCCGCGCCACATCGAGATGCAGATCATCGCCGATGCGCATGGCAACGTCGCTCATCTCGGCGAGCGCGACTGCTCGCTGCAGCGCCGCCACCAGAAGGTGCTGGAGGAATGCCCCTCCCCCGCCCTCAATGCCGAACAGCGCCAGAAGATCGGCGACATCGTCCGTAACGCCATCGCCAAGCTCGGCTATCTCGGCGTCGGCACGATCGAATTTCTCTACGAGAACGGCGAGTTCTATTTCATCGAAATGAACACGCGCCTTCAGGTCGAGCATCCGATCACCGAAGCCGTCACCGGCATCGACATCGTGCGCGAACAGATACGCATTGCCGCCGGCCTCGAAATGAGCTTCACGCAGGATGACGTGACGTTCTCGGGCCACGCCATCGAATGCCGCATCAACGCCGAAGACCCCAAGACCTTCACGCCCTCGCCGGGCACGATCAAGGGTTTCCATACGCCGGGCGGCCTCGGCGTGCGCGTCGACTCCGCCGCTTATTCCGGCTACCGCATCCCACCCTATTACGACAGCCTCATCGGCAAGCTGATCGTCCACGGTCGCAATCGCAACGAATGCTTGATGCGCCTGCGCCGCTCGCTACATGAATTTGTGATCGACGGCATCAAGACGACGATCCCGCTCTTCCAGGATCTCGTGAACGAGCCGGACTTCATCAACGGCGACTACCACATCCACTGGCTCGAGAACTACCTCAAGGAAAAGGCCTGAGCCCGCGTGCTCGCGACATATGCGAAGGGCGGAAAGTCGGTATGAGCAACATTGATTCCGATGTGCTCCTTCGCGCCTACGCCTATGGCGTCTTCCCCATGGCGGAGTCGCGCGACGACCCGCAGCTCTACTGGATCGATCCCGAACGTCGCGGCGTGCTGCCGCTCGAAGCCTTTCATCTGCCGCGTCGTTTGAAGCGAACGGTCAGATCGGCGCCCTTCGAAATCCGTATCGACACGGCCTTCCGCGATGTCATGCTCGGATGCGCGGAAGCGGCCTCGGACCGTCAGGGCACCTGGATCAACGATCGCATCCTTGCCCTTTATGGCGAGCTCTTTGCGCGTGGCCATGCCCATTCGGTCGAGTGCTGGCAATCCGGCAGGCTGGTCGGCGGGCTTTACGGGGTCTCGCTCGGTGCGGCGTTTTTCGGCGAAAGCATGTTCAGCCGCGAAACCGACGCAAGCAAGGTCGCCCTCGTCTATCTCGTCGCGCGCCTCATCGTCGGCGGCTACAGGCTCCTCGACACGCAATTCGTGACGGAGCATCTGAAACAGTTCGGAACGATGGAAATTCCTCGCGACGTCTATCGCGCGAAGCTGCACATGGCGACGCTGGAAAAAGCGGACTTCTACCGCTTGCCGCTCGACGCTGCGCCCATGGAAGTCTTGCAGGTGTTGAGCCAGACGTCATAGACCGGATGCTCAAGCGCGTTGAGGCCCGGGCTCTCCGCAAACATCCAGCCCTTGAAGATCGGCGCGGGCTCGACTTCGTTTTTTTCCTCGTCGATCTGGCGCACTTCGACATAAACGGCCGTCTGCGGCGGATCCTCGGGGGGCTTCTTGTCGCAAGCCCTGACCGTGATCTCCAGCGCGCCGAAACGAACGGGCTTGCCGATCTCTGCCTCGAACTTCGTCACGCGCGCCGTCGTCTTGTCGAGACCGCTGAACACGGCGACGGGAAAGGGATCGGCGGCGGCCGGTCCGGAGAGCCCGGCGGCAAGCGCCGCGGCGACGATGAGCTGAGCGATGGCGCGCAACGGCCGGACCCTATTTCGGCGTCGAGGGAGCGGCATCCGAAGGCGCCGGCTGACCCTTCTTGTCGCCGCCCTTCGAGCCGCCGCCGGTCGAGAAGATCGCCTGGCTGATGAGCCCCATCAGATCGACGGAACCTTGCGTGAAGGAAATCTCGCTGCCGTCCTTCAGGAATTCGCTGCTGCCGCCCGGCGTCACCGAAATGTAGTTCGAGCCGAGCAGGCTTTCGCTGGTGATCTTGGCGCTGGAATCGTCCGGAATCTTGACGTCGGGCGCGAGGCTCAGCGTCACGATCGCCTGATAATTCGACGGGTCGATCCGCTGCGCGACGACGGTGCCGATCTTGATGCCCGACAGACGCACATCGCTGCCATTCGCCAAACCGTCGACACGGTCGAACTCGGCCTTGACGTGGTAGCCCGCCGTGCTGCGCATGCCGGAAGTCGAATAGCCGTAAAAGAGAAAGACGCCCGCAATGATGACGACGACGGCGCCGATCAATGTTTCGACGAGATTGCTTTGCATGCCGGTCCTCTGACCCCGTCCGGGTTCACTTCAGGGGTGAATATGGAAAAGTCGACGCGAACGCATTCACTGGGGACGCCACGGCTCGTAGTCGCCGGTCGCCTTGGGACGCTGTCCGCCGCGAATGATGCTGCCCTTCGGACGATAGGCATACTGCGTACCGGTCATGTTCGGCCGGTGCGGCTGCTGCCAGGGGCGCGGCGCGTACTCTTCCGCGGTCGGCGGCACGTCGACCGTATTGTGGAGCCAGCCATGCCAGTCCGGCGGCACGCGTGAAGCCTCCGCAAGCCCGTCATAGACCACCCAGCGGCGCGGATATCCGCCGACGCGGGCGCCGTCCTTCGCCTCGTAATAGCGGTTCCCCTGCGAGTCGGTCCCGACCAGCCGGCCCTTGCGCCACGTATAGAAGCGGGTGCCCATCGTCTGGCCTTGCCACCAGATGAAGATTTCGGAGAAGAGACCCATGAAACCACCGTCGAGAGGACCGCAGGGCGCGGTCGGCTGTCGTTACGCTCCGCGAGAACGGGGCGATTCCGCCGGAGCGGAAGCGGGCCGAATATGACACCCGGCCGCGCAACGGTCTAGGGTTTGTAGGCCGGGCTTTGCAAGGGGATCAGTCGATGGACCAGACGACGCTGGCCTTGCGGGCGGGAACGGTGGCCTGGGGTTTTGCCTTGGCGATCCGCATTTCCTGCCGGTAGATGTCGCCGACCTTCTCGAAGGGCCGCTCGTCCTCCAGCACCCAGGTGATCCGCTGCAGCAGATTGGCCGGTGTCACCGGCTTTACCAGAAGCTGCGTCGCGCCCTGGTCGAAGGCCGCCTCTACGATGTCGCGGGAGGCATGGGCCGTCAGCACGATGATAGGCACGAAGCACGATGGCTCGCGGCCGACGCGGCGGACCGCTCGCAGGAAATCGGCGCCATTCATGGGCGACATTTCCCAATCGGAGATGATGAGGCTGGGCAGCCGGCGCTCGATTTCACCGAGGCCGGTCGTCCCGTCCCGCGCCTGTCGCACATCCTGCAGACCGAAGCTCCGCAGGATCGTGCGCAGCAACAGGCGCATGTTGGCGTTGTCGTCGACAATCAGGATGTCGAGATTCCGCAGCGAAGCGCCGAAAGCTGTGCTGATGGGTCGTGCCATAACGCGCGAATCTCCGCCCTTTTCGCCGTTCGGTTTTAAACGTTTCACGTTACCAAGTGGCTAACCGGGGCTTCCGCACCGATTCGGTTGCCTATCCAACCTCGCCCCGCTCTGCCCCGCGCTAGATGTCGCGCTCTGCCAGCCTTTCCCTACTATGCCTTGACGTGGAGCATGGCTGGGCTAGGATTTCCCTTCGTCGAGGGGCGGCGAGCGAGGCCAAACAGATTCACTGGCAAGCTACGGATCGAGCGACCGAAAGCGTTTGAATTCAGGCACTTGAGAGCTTGGAAAAGAATGCGATTGGACGCTGCGGCGGAGCTTTGTCCAGTCGTATCTGCCACGGGATCGCCCAGCCGCCCACGAAGAGAGCCGCAACAATGGCGCCCTGTCCGAGGGTGCCCAGAAAAAGCCCGGGGGCCAGATGCGTATCCAGCGTTGCTTCACCGTCGAGGGGCAGTCGCCCTATGAAGGCATCTCCTTCCGGACCGCGACGAGCGAGATCCGAAATCCCGACGGTTCGCTGGTCTTCCATCTCGACGAGATCGCCGTTCCGGTCGAATGGAGCCAGGTCGCCTGCGATATCCTCGCGCAGAAATATTTCCGTAAAGCCGGCATTGCCGCCGTGCTGCGCCCCATCGCCGAGGAAGGCGTGCCCGAATTCCTCTGGCGCCATGAGCCGGACGCCGACGCGCTGGAGGCACTCCGCCCCGACGACCGCTTCGGCCCCGAGCGCGATGCCCGCCAGGTCTTCGACCGTCTCGCCGGCACGTGGACCTATTGGGGCTGGAAGGGCGGCTATTTCGACTCGGAAGAAGACGCCGTCGCCTTCCGCGACGAACTCGCCTTCATGCTGGCCGCCCAGATTTGCGCGCCCAACTCCCCTCAATGGTTTAACACCGGCCTGCATTGGGCCTATGGCATCGACGGCCCGGCCCAGGGTCACTATTACGTCGACCACCGCACGGGTGAGACCGTCGGCGCGACCAGCGCCTATGAGCGCCCGCAGCCGCATGCCTGCTTCATCCAGAGCGTCAACGACGACCTCGTCAACGAAAACGGCATCATGGACCTCTGGGTCCGCGAGGCGCGCCTCTTCAAATACGGCTCCGGCACCGGCTCCAACTTCTCGAGCCTGCGCGGCGAAGATGAGAAGCTTTCCGGCGGCGGCAAGTCGTCGGGCCTGATGAGCTTCCTGAAGATCGGCGACCGCGCGGCGGGCGCTATCAAGTCGGGCGGCACCACGCGCCGCGCCGCGAAGATGGTCATCGTCGACGCCGACCATCCCGATATCGAGAACTTCATCAACTGGAAGGTCATCGAGGAGCAGAAGGTCGCCGCCCTCGTCACCGGCTCGAAGATCAACCAGAAGCACCTCAACGCGATCATGCGGGCCTGCGTGAATTGCGAAGGCCACAATGACGACTGCTTCGATCCCAAGAAGAACCCGGCGCTGAAGCGCGAGATCGTCGCCGCGCGCCGCCTGCAGGTGCCGGAGAACTATATCCAGCGCGTCATCCAGTTCGCGCGTCAGGGCTACACCGATATCGACTTCCGCACCTACGACACCGACTGGGACTCGGAAGCCTATCTCACCGTCTCCGGTCAGAACTCGAACAACACCGTCCGCGTCGAGGACGACTTCCTGCGCGCCGTCGAAAACGATGGCGACTGGAACCTCGTCCGCCGCACCGACGGCCGCATCTCGAAGACACTGAAGGCGCGCGAGCTCTGGGAACAGATCGCCCATGCGGCCTGGGCGTCCGCCGATCCGGGCATCCAGTTCCATACCACGATCAACGACTGGCACACCTGCCCGGCTTCCGGCCCCATCCGCGCCAGCAATCCGTGCTCGGAATACATGTTCCTCGACGACACGGCCTGCAATCTCGCCTCGCTGAACCTGATGACCTTCCGCGAGCAGGGCGGACGCTTCGACGTCGAAGCCTTCGAGCATGCCGTCAAGCTCTGGACCATCGTGCTCGAAATCTCGGTGCTGATGGCGCAGTTTCCGAGCCGCGAGATCGCGGAGCGCTCCTTCAACTATCGCACCCTCGGCCTCGGCTTCGCCAATATCGGCGGTTTGCTGATGTCCTCGGGCCTCGCTTACGATTCCGACGAAGGTCGCGCCTATGCCGGCGCGATCAGCGCGATCATGACCGGCGTCGCCTATGCGACCTCGGCCCAGATGGCGCGCGAGCTCGGCGCCTTCCACGGCTATCCCGAAAACCGCGAACACATGCTGCGCGTGATGCGCAATCATGCCCGCGCCGCGCACGGCCAGACCGACGGCTATGAGGGCCTGAGCATCGCCCCCGTGCCCCTCGACCATGCGAACTGCCCGCAGCGCGACCTCGTCGATCACGCCCGCGCCTCATGGGACCTCGCCGTCTCGATGGGCGAGCGCTACGGCTACCGCAACGCCCAGGCGACCGTCATCGCGCCGACCGGCACGATCGGCCTCGTCATGGATTGCGACACCACCGGCATCGAGCCCGACTTCGCGCTGGTGAAATTCAAGAAGCTCGCCGGCGGCGGCTATTTCAAGATCATCAACCGCGCCGTCCCGCAGGCGCTGCGCACGCTCGGCTACACGGAGCATGAGATCGAGGAGATGGTGAACCACGCCGTCGGCTTCGGTACGCTGGAGCGTGCGCCCGGCGTCAATCATGACACGCTGCGCGCGAAGGGTTTCACCGACGACAAGATCGACGCCATCGAAGCCGCGGTCGCCACCGCCTTCGACATCCGCTTTGCCTTCAACAAATGGTCGCTCGGCGAAGACTTCTGCACCGAAACCCTCGGCCTCGACGCCGACGCGATGGACGATCTTGATTTCGACCTCCTGGAAGCGATCGGCTTCACGAAGGCCGAGATCGACGCCGCGAACCTCTACGTCTGCGGCACCATGACGCTCGAAGGCGCCCCGCATCTGAAAGACGAACACCTCCCCGTCTTCGACTGCGCCAATCCCTGCGGCCGCACCGGCACGCGCTTCCTCTCGGTCGACAGCCACATCCTCATGATGGCCGCCGCCCAGCCCTTCATCTCGGGCGCGATCTCGAAGACCATCAACATGCCGAACGCGGCGACCGTCGAGGATTGCAAGGCGAGCTACATGCTCTCCTGGAAACTCGCGCTGAAGGCGAACGCGCTTTACCGCGACGGCTCGAAGCTCTCGCAACCGCTCAACTCGCAGCTTCTCGACGACGAGACGCTGGAGGACGAGGAGCCCGTCGCCGAACGCATCGCCCAGGCGCCCGCGCAGGAGCGCGCCCGCATCGTCGCCGAAAAGATCGTCGAGCGCGTCGTGGAGCGCGCCAACGAACGCGCGAAGCTTCCCGATCGCCGCAAAGGCTACACGCAGAAGGCGCTGGTCGGCGGCCACAAGGTCTATCTGCGCACCGGCGAGTATGAAGACGGCAAGATCGGCGAGATCTTCATCGACATGCACAAGGAAGGCGCCGCCTTCCGCTCGTTGATGAACAATTTCGCCATCGCGATCTCGCTCGGCCTGCAATATGGCGTGCCGCTTGAGGAATATGTCGACGCCTTCACCTTCACGCGCTTCGAGCCGGCTGGCCTCGTCCAGGGCAACGACCGCATCAAGAACGCGACCTCGATCCTCGACTATGTCTTCCGCGAACTCGCCGTCTCATATCTCGGCCGCTCGGACCTGGGTCACGTCGATCCGAAGGACATCGGCTTCGATGCGATGGGCAGCGGCGCCGACGAAGGCAAGCTCCCGGCCTCGAGCGTCGTGAGCCCCGGCTTCACCCGCAACCCGCAAATGGCGAACCTCTACATCGTCCGCGGCGGCGCGGCGACGATGCGCGCGCAAGTCGCGGGCGCAACCGCCACGGCGGCCATTCTCGACGCTTCCGAACACGCCGAGGAACTCGCCCTCCAGGCCACCCTCCGTACCGAGAGCACCACGGTCTCCTTCAGCCGCGTCGCCGAAGCCCGCATGAAAGGCTACGAAGGCGAAGCCTGCTCGGAATGCGGCAACTTCACGATGGTGAGGAACGGAACCTGCCTGAAGTGCGATACGTGCGGTGGCACGAGCGGGTGCAGCTGACGCCCAGCTTTATGGGAGATGCCTATGAACAAAGCAGATACCGTAGCGAGCTATAAGGGTGTGCTGAAGTTCTATAAATCCATGCCCCAAGGGGTGAGAGAATATTTCACTCACTTTGAGAAGCTCATTGAGAGCTTTCCACAAGACGTATTGATAAGCCACATGTTCGCCCTTGTGGAGCTAGCTCAGAATCAAACTCTATATTGTGGAATTGTAAAACTTCATAGGGCAGACGCCCAACTAACGCGTAAAGCAATTAACGCCCAGCATCTAACACGTGAGAGTTTCAGAAAGTTTTACAGCAATATATTTGGCAAGGAAATTCCTAAAGACGTTATTGATCTCCTCAAGGAGGCAGAGAGCATCAGAGATCAGGTCGTCCACGGAAAACAAGTCCTCGAAAAAGACAAACGCAAAGCGATAGTCGACATCCTCGACTACAGCAAAGAGTTCAATGGCGTCGTTTCACAAACGGGCGGATTTGAACCATTCGGCTCGTTGCAGGGCTTCAAGGGAGCTGGCCAGAGCCTAGATAGCTCTACCACCCGTTGGATACTGAAGGGCATGGGCTTCAGTGTTTAAGTTGAGATGAGGTGGCAGCTTGATTGTTACCGTTCAAAGGTAAAATCCCGCCGGACAAAATCGGCGGGGGTGCCTCCCGCGCGCAGCAAGGACGCCGAGCCAGATGCACAGTAAACACCTGACCGCCATCCTCTCGCTCGCCTTCATCCTCTCCACCGCCGCCCTTGCCGACGACGACACGCTGCGCGTTGGCACGCCTGACGCCTCGCAAACACCGCAGGACAATCCGCAGGCTGCCGCCCGTGCCGCCTTCGATCGCGGCGACATGGCGGCGGCGGCAAAGATCCTCGAGCCGCTGGCCTGGTCCGGCGACGTCTCGGCGCAATACAATCTTGGCGTGATCTATAACAACGGTCAGGGCGGCGTGCCGCGCGATCTGGCGAAGGCCGCCACCTGGTACGAGAAAGCCGCGCGTCAGGGCAACGCGATGGCGGCCCTCAATCTCGGCATCATGTATAAGCAGGGCCAGGGCGTCGCGCAGGATTATCCCCGCGCCTATATGTGGCTCGAACTCAGCAAGCCCGGCCTCTCCGGCATGCAGGTTCGCGACGCGACGCGCTACAGCAAGGACGTCGCGAAGCTGATGACGCCCGAACAGCTGCAGGACGCCCAGGACATGGTCGAGAACTGCAAGCTCGCCGGCGTCCGGAACTGCGACTAGCGCGCATCCCTGAGCGTTCGCTCCGCCAGCACCTTCGCGGCAACGTCCCAGGCGCCGAACTGCTCCATGCGCTCTTCCCGCGTAATGTGCTTGCGGCTTTCCTCGGCCAGCGCGGACGAGTAGTGCCAGGTATTTCCGCCTGAATTGTTTTCGAGGACGAAAAGCCGTCCCGTCCCCTCTTCGCGGATGATGTCGATCCCCTGCAGCGGAATGCCGGGCATGGCGCGCGCGACCTTGCGGCCATAGGCGAGGATATCCGGCGGCGCAACAAGTTCGTTCGTCGCCCTGTCCTGCGCATTGGCGGCGACCTGCGATCGCAGCAGCACGTCGTCGGGCGCGTCCAGCGGCGGCCGCTTTTCCTTGGCCCGGCTCAGCACGCACATGATCGGCTCGCCGAAAAGCGTCAGCACCCGATAGCTCGTCGCGTATTCGCCCGTGTCGATGAAGCGCTGCACCAGCACCGGCCCCTTGCGCGCCGGATGCTGCGGCGGAAAAAGCTTCGGCGCAATGGGTCCGACGGCCTCCGTGCGCAGCAGATAGGTGAAGCGCCCCCGCGAAGCGGTCTCGAGCGTCGTCGGCTTCATCACCACATGCTCGCCCCAGAAGCCTCGCGCCAGCGGCCGGCCGAATTCATAGGCGATGGTCAGCGGCACATCGAGCCCCGCCTTCTGGAATATCTGAAGCTGCTTCAGCTTGTAGATCGGCCGCCCGGCATAGACGAGGCCGCGCTTCGGCCTGAACTTTTCCGGCCAGCGAAAGGAGACTGTCAGGCTCGGCCGGCTCCATATCTCCTCCGGCAACCCGCTCTCGGCGGAAGTGACGTCATGTGCCGCGACATGGACGTCCACCTCGGGGGCGATCCCGGCGATCTTCGCCGCGATCTCCGCGAAGTCTTGCCGCGATTGCCCCCCGGCATGATTGACGAGGATGAGATTGTGCGTCTTCCCGGCCATGGCCCTCTCCCGATATCGGTCTGACCATATCGGTTATCTCGCCCGGTGGCGCGGCGGTCATGCCCAGATCGGTCCATTTCGGTGCCCGAGGGAGCGAATATCCGTCCCCGGTCCGCCGGAAACGCCCGCGCAGCCGCCCGTCGAGCCTTACGATACGACGATTGTCCCGACTTCGTCGGCAAAAGCCGCGTTATAGCCGTCGTCGAAATGAAATGGCGCATGGCCCCATTTGTGGTCTCTGGGGGTGCAGTCCGGCGAAACGACCCGCTCCATCACGTTGACGACATGGTCGACCTTCCACACCCGCTTGATCTCTGCAAAGAGGAAATCGTAATAAGCGTTCATAGACGCGATCTCATCCGGCGTCGGGTTCTCGCCATCGAAAAAGGTGCTGAATTTGGCCTCATGCAGAACGATCGTGTTGTTGCGGAGAAGCGCGTCGTTGGCGTCTGCAAACTCGCGCACCACCTGTCGCATGAAGCCGCGGTTCCCGGGCTCGTAGTGCGGAAACGGCTCGGCCCTTGCGAAAGCCGTCCGATTCCGTTCGATCATCAGATGGTTGTAGGTAAAGGAACACTCCCCCATCGAACCGACGGGAAAACGGTCGTCGATGAAGTCGAATATGACGACCGCGCCGCTTTGCTCGAACTCAAAATTCTTGCTCAGGTCGCGTTCCGCGCAGCGTCGCTCGAAGGGACTTTCCATCTCGATTTCGGGCATCGGATCGAGCGGGCGGAGTCTCGTCATGCTCGTGAGGTTCGATCGCGCATGATAGTGCGCAAGCCTCGGTTTGAGGTCGGGGCGGTCGAACGACGCCCGGGAAACGCAGGAGCCGAAGATGACCACCTTTCGCATGGAAAACTCTCGAAGATATCCACGATCGCCGACCCGGCCCACGGTCGGGGCCCCTCCGCGCCGGGCATACCGCTTTTTACCCAATGGGCATGCGGAAGAAAACAAACCCCGCCGGAGATGGAGCAAAATCGGCTTTTGCGCGTTTGTGCCGGAGGTGCGCCGATTTGCCGTCTCATTTCAGTCAAATTGCGTGCCTAGGCTTGCAAGCCTCAATCGGAGATGGGCCCCCGCCCCTCATCCCTGCCGAGGTATCCTCATGACCCAGAGCACCAGACACATGACCGCCAAATTCAGAACATTTCTCGCCGCCGCCGCTCTCGTCGCCGTCAGCAGCGCGCCTGCTTTCGCAGCCGGCACGATCTACGACACGCTGAAGTCGGATCCGCAGTTCTCGACCCTCGTGAAAGTGATCGATGCGAACGGCGTCAAATATCAGTATACGGCAAAAAGCCAGCGCACCGTTTTCGCGCCCACCAATGCCGCCTTCGACAAGATCAAGGGCGGCTATGACGACATGACGAGCCCGGCCGCCGCCGACCGGCAGAACGTGCAGGCGCTGCTGCTCTATCAGATCGTTCCCGGTCGCATCACGCCGGCAAGCGTCGGCGGCGGCAAGACGGTCAATACCTTCCAGAAGGATCCGGTAACGATCTCGCCCAGCGGCGACGGCCTCCATTTCGGCGGCGAGTTCGGCGCGACCCAGTCTGGCCCGGCGATCGAAGCCTCGAACGGTATCGTCGTTCCGGTTGACACGCTCCCCACGCCGGTCTTCTCCCAGACCGACGACACCACCTCCGGCATCATGCCGAAGTCGGGCGAGACGCCTGAACTGGCAAAACCCCTCGCCCCCGCCAGCGGCACGCTCCAGGCCCCCGCCTCGAGCCCGGCCCAATAACGCGCTTCTCCGGCCCGTCTTTTCCCGAAAGGCGGGCCGGACCCTCGGCCATCCTACGCATGACATGCTATGCTCTCCCATCCGCGTGAGAGCATGCCTTGACCGACACCCCACCCGATCCCAACCCCGGCTTCCGCTACCGGCGTGAAGGCGAAGTGACCCTGATCGAGCTGAAGCTCCTCAGGATCGATCAGCTTTTCAATTCGTTGGACCCGTCACCCTTCCACGAGAAGGATCTCGACCACGACGCCGAGGCCTACATCGTGGACTCCCTGCGCGACCTCCCGCCCGACACGCCGGTGAAGATCGTGATCTATCTTCCAGCCGAAGAGCTGATCGAACTCACCGCCAAAACGGCATCCGACGCGATCCGGCATTACTTCGCCTATTGCCGCGAGGCGGCGAACCGCAGATTGCGGCTTCTGCTGCGCGAGGGGCGTTTCGCACTCGGCATCGGGCTCTGCTTTCTCTTCATCTGTATCGCGCTGCGACAGCTCTTTTTCCGCGCGCCGGTCTCGACGCTCGGCGACATTGCCGCCGAGGGCCTGTTGATCCTCGGTTGGGTCGCGATGTGGCGGCCGATGGAGCTGCTGCTTTACGACTGGTGGCCGGTCCGCCGCCTTGTCAGAACCTACGCGCAACTCGCGACGATCGATGTCGAGTTGCGCCCGCGCTAGGCGCGGAGCGGTCTCACCCGGTCGTAAATCAGGTGGAAGACATAGGTGTAGACGAGATAGAGAACCGTGAAGCCGAGATCGGCGAGGAAGGCGACGAGCCAGCCCTGCCCGCTCATGAAGGCGATGATCGGCACCGCGAAGATCGTGATCGAACATTCATAGGCCACGGCATGCAGGAGGCGCAGGCCTTGCGTCTTGCGGTCCGAGGCAAGCCCCGCCATGCGCAGCACGATCCTGTCGAACGCGGAATTGAAGATCGCCGACCAGATGACGACCACCCCCGAAACCATGGCCATGGTCAGGAAGGAATTGTCGAGCGGCAGGCCCATGGCGAAGCTGTAGGCGGGCGTCAGGAGCGCAAGCCCGATCGCCTCATAGAGCACCGCCTGAAACACCCGCTCCTTCGTACTGCGCAGCATGGGCTTCCCTCAGGGAAAAAAGACTGGCCTCAACGAAAAAGGCCGGAGCCTTCCGGCCCCGGCCCTGTTTTCGGCGCGGGCGATCAGCCCTTCTTGTCGAGCGGCGGCACGACACGGATGTGAAGCTCTTTCAGCTGCTTCGGAGTCACTTCCGACGGCGCCTGCATCAGAAGGTCCTGCGCCTGCTGGTTCATCGGGAACATGGTCACTTCGCGCAGGTTCTCGACGCCCGCCAGCAGCATCACCATGCGGTCGATGCCCGGCGCGAGCCCGCCGTGAGGCGGCGCGCCATATTTGAAGGCGTTGAGCATGCCGCCGAACTTCGTCTCCACCGTTTCCTTCTCGTAGCCGGCAATGGCGAAGGCCTTGTACATGATCTCCGGCTTGTGGTTCCGGATCGCGCCCGAGGACAGCTCCACGCCGTTGCAGACGATGTCGTACTGATAGGCGTTGATCGTCAGCGGATCCTGATTTTCGAGCGCCTCGAGTCCGCCCTGCGGCATCGAGAACGGGTTGTGCGAGAAGTCGACGCGCTTTTCGTCCTCGTTCCACTCGAACATCGGGAAGTCGACGATCCAGCAGAACTTGAAGATGCCGTCCTCGATGAGGTTCAGTTCCTTGCCGATGCGCGTGCGCGCGGCGCCCGCGAAGGCGGTGAAGTTTTTCGGCTGGCCGGCGACGAAGAAGACGGCGTCTCCCTCCTTCAATCCGAGCTCGGCGCGAAGCTGTTCCGTTCTCTCAGGACCGATATTTTTCGCAAGCGGGCCGGCACCTTCCAGCGCTCCGTTCTCGGAACGGTAGAAGATGTAACCAAGGCCCGGCTGGCCCTCGCCTTGCGCCCAGGAGTTCATCCGGTCGCAGAAGGCGCGGTTGCCGCCGCCCGGCGCGGGGATCGCCCAGACCTCGACCTTCGGGTCCTTCTCGATCATTCCGGCAAAGACCTTGAAGCCCGAGCCGCGGAAGATATGCGTCGCTTCCGACATCTCGATCGGATTGCGCAGGTCCGGCTTGTCCGAGCCGTATTTCCGCATCGCATCGGCATAGGGAATGCGCGGGAACGGATAGGGGGTCACCGTCTTGCCGTCGGCGAACTCTTCAAACAATCCATGAAGAATGGGCTCGATCGCTGAGAAAACATCGTCCTGGGAGACGAAGCTCATCTCGACGTCGAGCTGGTAGAACTCGCCCGGGCTGCGGTCGGCACGTCCGTCCTCGTCGCGGAAGCAGGGCGCGATCTGGAAATAACGGTCGAAGCCCGCCACCATGATGAGCTGCTTGAACTGCTGCGGTGCCTGCGGCAGCGCATAGAACTTGCCGGGATGGATGCGGCTCGGCACCAGGAAGTCGCGCGCGCCTTCGGGGCTCGAGGCCGTCAGGATCGGCGTCTGGAATTCGTTGAAGCCCGCCTCCGTCATGCGGCGGCGTGCCGAGGCGATGATCTTCGAGCGCAGCAGGATGTTCCTGTGCAGCGTCTCGCGGCGCAGGTCGAGGAAGCGGTAGCTGAGGCGGATGTCTTCGGGATAGTCCGGTTCGCCGAAGATCGGCAGCGGCAGTTCCAGCGCCTCCGACAGCACCTCGAGCGACGTCACCTGAATTTCGATCTCGCCGGTACCCAGATTGGCGTTCACCGTCTCGGCCGAACGGGCCACGACCTTGCCCTCGATCTTGATGACCCACTCCGCGCGCACCTTCTCGGCCATGCCGAAAGCGGCTGCGTGATCCGGATCGAAGACAAGCTGCGTCAGCCCGTAATTGTCCCTGAGATCGATGAAAAGCAGCCCGCCATGGTCGCGCTTGCGGTGCACCCAGCCGGACAGCCGGACGCTCTCGCCGACATGAGATTTACGGAGCTCGCCACAGGTGTGGCTGCGATAGAGGTTCATCTCTATAAAGCCTTGATAATCCAGAACGAATCGCCGCAACGTAACAGAATGTTACGCTCCGACGGGCGAAAAGCGCATGGAAGAGCCCGGCTTGTCAAGAGTCGGGCAGGTTTGTTGGGTTGCGTGGCGTTCTACCCTCGGGCACGGCCCGGACGGGAGGCAGTGAACAGGCTTGATGGATGCGCCGCTCTCGCGCCGCGACAGGGCCGCGACGATGGGTTATAGAAGCGCTCCATGAATATAATAACAGACACAGAAACGCTCGCCGCCACCTGCGCACGCCTCTCTACTGCCGGCTTCGTCACGGTCGATACCGAGTTCATGCGCGATTCGACCTTCTGGTCGAAGCTCTGTCTGATCCAGCTTGCCGGCCCCGATGACGATTTCGTCATCGACCCGCTGGCCCCCGGCATCGACCTTGCGCCCTTCTACGAGCTGATGCGCAACAAGCAAGTTGTGAAGGTCTTTCACGCGGCGCGGCAGGACATCGAAATCTTCTGGCATGAAGCCCAGACGATCCCCGATCCGCTTTTCGACACACAGGTCGCGGCCATGGTCTGCGGCTTCGGCGACAGCGTCGGCTACGAAACGCTGGTCAAACGCCTCACCGGCGGCAGCGTCGACAAGTCGTCCCGCTTCACCGACTGGTCGCGCCGGCCGCTCTCCGACAAGCAGCTTCAATATGCCTGCGGCGACGTCACCCATCTGCGCAAGATCTACGAGGTTCTCGCCCGCCGTCTGACCCAGACCGGCCGCGCCCGCTGGGTCGCCGAGGAAATGGCGATCCTGCAGGATCCGGAAACCTACGCCGTCCGTCCCGAGGATGCCTGGAAGCGGCTCAAGATGCGCTTCAAGGGTCCGAAGGGCCTCGCCGTACTGGTGGAGGTCGCCGCCTGGCGCGAGCGTCAGGCACAGGAGCGCGACCTGCCTCGCTCCCGCGTGTTGAAGGACGACGCGCTGGCCGAAATCGCAACGCAGATCCCGCGTTCCGCCGAAGATCTCGACCGCTTGCGCGCCGTGCCCAAAGGCCTCTCGAACAGCCGCTCCGCGGCCGCCCTGATGGAAGCGATCGAGCGCGGCCTCGCCATGCCGGAAGAGCAAATTCCGGTGGTCAAGGACGCCGAACCGCTTCCGCCCGGCATCGGGCCGCTCGTCGAACTTCTGAAAGTTCTGCTCGCCATGCGCTGCGAGGAGCACGAAGTGGCGCAGAAGCTGATCGCGAAGGTCTCCGACCTCGAACTGATTGCCGCTCACGACGAGGCGGAGGTTCCCGCTCTTGCCGGCTGGCGTCGCGAGGTCTTCGGCGCCGACGCGCTTCGCCTGAAACGCGGCGAACTCGCCCTGAGCGCCAAAGGCAAGCGCATCATCCTGATAGAAACCGCTAGAAGCGGTCGCTAGGCACCCGCGCCAAAGACGCTCGGATCGTCGTGCACGACGCTATCCGGCGCTCAGCCCGTAGATGACCTTCGCCAGATTCAAGAGACCGTAGGCTCCGAACCAGGCCACGATCAGCGCCGCTTCCCCGTGCGGCAACGGTCCTCTGCGGATAAAAAACACCGCCAGGGTTATCAATATCTGCACCTCGACGTAGCGCTGCCACGAAAAGGCCTGAACCAGAAATGCCGCCGCGAAGAGAGCGAAGAGAATGATCTCCGGCGCGATCCGGCGCTCGCGCCAGCAGACCGCGACAGTCCCGATCCAGATCGAAAAACCGACGCTCATCGTGGCGACAAGAAAGACGAACGAAAGAGGGCCGTGCAGATGGGCGACGAGCGTCCATATCAACGAGCCCCAACGTCCGTCTGTCCTGTTGAAGTCAAGCGGAAGAAGCAGCCAGCAGACGAGCGCGACAGCAACCGCAAAGCTGGCGATCATCAAGCTCGCTCTGCGATCGTCGACGAGACGAAATGCCGGAACCGCGAACGGCCAGGCTACCAATCCCGTCAATGCAGCCATATGCGCTACCTGAACGAAATTCACGCCGTTCGACTCGTGTTTCTGATAGCCCGGCGGGACGAGTCCGCCCCAGAGGTGAGCGATCATCGCGAGCACGGCGAGAGCCGCGACGATGGGGACCGTCCCGATGACAAGCTTCCTGACGGACAAAGGTTGTCCGCCGAAAAACCGCTCGCTCAGGCTGTTCAAAAGCAGCGCGGCCGCCAGTGGCGCGCTGCTTTGCCGCCAGAGAACCGAGACGACCCCCAACACTGAAAATGCCGCTCCCGTCTGCCATCTATCTCGATCCGCAGAGAGAAGCAGAACCATCATGAATGCATAACAGATATACCCCCCCAGCTCGGTGGTCGGCCAAACCCATGCGTAAAGCCAATAGCTGGAGGACAGGATCACGACGACGCCGATAACGGCGTCGGCCGGTTCCTTCGCGACCAGGGCGGCAAGCCGCCAGATGGAAAACAAAAACAGCAGGCCCGAGATCGACTGGATCGCAAAGGCGGGAAAGCCGTTGAACGCCAGACTCTCGATCCCGAATATCCGCGCCCAGAAAGCGGTAAAGGCGTGCATGCCGGGGAACATCGCAAATCCGCCCGGATATCCGAGATCGAAACCATACGCGATGAAATAATTGATAGCCGGGAAATGGGCGTCCCTCGCGTCGCTCGCCGCCCATCCCACATCGGGCGCAAGCCATTTTGCAACCACGACGATGATCAGGTAGCAACCGATCGCCGCCGCGGCCGCACGACCGCTTTTGCCGAGATACACTTTCGTCAACTGATGGCCCCCGTCCTGCGACCGGATCGGTCTTTCCCTGATGGAACGCCATCGGCCGCTTCGCTGCAAGCACGACAATCTCCTCCCTCGCCGCTCCACATGGCTTCAGCGGCCGACGGTTCGCAGCACCCGGGCGGCGAGTATGGTCACCTTGCGACCTCCGGCTTCGTCAACCCGTCCATCGCAACGCGACGGGGCCAAAGGCAGATGCCACATGCGGCGCACCGTGATATAATCCGTATACGTCTCATGTCCGTATGAGTCGCCATGAATTCATAATGAAATTTGCAATTTAAATTCGACGTAATCTGTGTATTATAGAACATAAGAAAGTATTACCGAACACAAACACAGTACAGTTCGGTCACACTTGACTCTCGGCTTTTTGTCTATCGCTGAGGTGTATCTGTGCGTTCAAAGCAAGCGGGCCGCGAGTTCCGGCAGCGGACGGCTGTCTGTCCACCCCACGGGGCGGACGGCAGCATCCGGGCGAGACTTCTTGCAGGTGAAACCGCCACCCTCACCGACGGCGAGTTGCTGGAGGCGCTGCTTGCCTTCGGAGCCGAGCGAAAGGCGAAAGCCAAACGTCAGGCAAGAACGCTGATCGAGCGCTTCGGTACCTTGGGCGACGTGATCGCGGAAGACGCGGAGTTGCTGCTCGAAACGAGAAACGTCGATGAGGATATGGTGCTTCTCTTCCGGCTGGTGCAGTCGATCGCGGTCCACCTGACCAGAAACCAGATCCGCAGCCGGCTCAACATCTCCTCGACATCCGCCCTCGTCGACTATTGCAAGGTCGCCCTGTCCCGCCTCCGTGTGGAGCGCGTCCTCGTTCTCTTTCTCGACAACAAGAACATGCTGATCGCCGAAATGCGGATCGAGGGAACCATCGACCGTGCGCCCGTCTATCCGCGCGAGATCGTGAAGCGGGCGCTGGCGCTCAATGCCTCGTCGATCATCCTCGTTCACAACCACCCTTCGGGCGACCCCACGCCGTCGCTCGCCGACATCCACATGACCGACAAGATCGCCTCGATCGCCAATCTTCTCGGCGTACGCGTCCTCGACCATCTCGTCATAGGACGTGCGGGTCATGTGAGCTTCAGGGAACAGGGATTGCTGGCGGACCCGTTGAACTGAACGGATTCAGCGCCCGACGCGCGTCTCGCCCTTGCGGTCGATGGCGCGGGCGAGCGTGGCAAGCCGTCTCTGCACCACTTCGCCGAGCAGGGACTCGTAGCGGCGCGGGACGACCAGCGTCACGGTATTCCTGGTGATCTCGAGCTTCGTCTTTGGCAGCATGCCGGTCGTCGCGGCGCAAAGCGTG
>CAISYL010000289.1 GCA_903889655.1 uncultured Alphaproteobacteria bacterium
GGTCCTCAGAACTGCTTCGTCAACGTGACGAAGACCTGACGCGGCGCGCCGGGCAGAAGGGTCTGCATCGTTCCGCTCGCATCGGCATTCGCAAAGCCGCCCGAACCGATCGTCGCGATATACTTCTTGTCGAAGATATTCGTCGCATTGAGCTGGATCGAGGCGCCTTCCGCGAGATTGCTGCCGTGGAAACGGTAGCCGAGCGTCGCGTCGAAAAGGGTCTGGCTCGGAACCGTGATGTCGTTCGTGTAGGTGTAGTAGCGTTCGCTCATGTAGGACATGCCGACATTGCCGAAAATGCTGTCGTCGTCATAGCTGAGCTGCGCCTTGAAGAGATGCTTCGGCGTATCGACCGTCGTCTTGCCCGCCGTATGGGTCGTGTTACCGAGCACGTCGACGACATCCCCGTCATAGGTCGAGTCGTTGAAGGCATAGGAGCCGAAGAGCGACCAGTTTTCGATGAAGTGCCATGTGCCGGCCGCCTCGAAGCCGTTCGACGTCACGCCGCCGACGTTCTGGATACCCGAGCCATAGCCGAGGATCGGACTTCCGACCTGAACGGACAGGAGCCGGTTCTTGAACTTCACGTGATAGAGCGCGACGACACCCTCGAAACGAGGAACGTGGAAGCGATAGCCGAGTTCGTAGGTGTCGGAGGTTTCGGGCTGAAGCGTATCCTTCGTGGCATCGAAGGCGACCTGGCTCACCCCGAAATTGCCGGCGTTGAAGGCACGGGCATTCTTGGTGTAGTCGGCGAAGAGCTCGCTCCAGTCGTTCAGCGCATAATTCACACCGGCTTGCGGCAGGAATTTCTTGTCGGTGGTGAGTTCTCCTCCCGCCGTATTTGCGGGGTCGAGCACGACGGGATCTCCCTGAATATCAACATGCATCGACTTGAAACCGAAATTGACCTTCAGGGGTTCGGCGATCTGCCATGTGTCCTGGAGGTGGAAAACCCCGGTCTTCGTCGTGTAGTCCGTTTCCCACTGCGTATAGAAAGGATCGGACTGGAAGTGCAGGCTGTCGCGGTTCGTGCCGTCCATGTTCAGGCCATAGAAGCGACGCGCGTTGTTGAAGTCGTTGTGCTCATACCAGAACCCGCCTTCGATCTCGTGCGTGCCGAGCGTCCAGGCGAGAGAGGAAACCACACCCTCGCGCTTGATGTCGTATTCGGTCGTGCGGATCGAGATCGGCGCGCCGCCGGGTGTCGGCACGGCCGGCGTCCACCAGAGGCCCTGCCCCTCATTGTGGTGACCATAACCGGTAACCTTGAGGTGCAGATTGTCGGTGATGTCCCAGTCGCCGGTCAGGCCGCCCAGCGTGTCCTTGCGTAGGCCGGAAGCGTTGAAATATTCGTCCCACGGGCTGGTGTAGGGCGCGGGGAAGCTTGTACCTGCACTCGGCCAAGGAAGCGGATCGCTGTTCGCAAGTGCGACCAGGTTCTGATAGACCTCCGCAAGCTTGACCGCCGTGCCCCAATTGTCGCTGATGTTGTCGTTGTTCCAGCCGAGACGGCGTAGGGCCTCGAACGACTGGTCCTGATAATCGTTTTCGCGACGGTTGGAATAATTCAGGAAGCCGGTCAGCTTGAAATCTTCGCCGAAGGGCTGAACGAATTTCGAATTGATCTGATCCTGGCGCTGGACGCCGTCGCCCTTCCACTTGTCGGCATATTGACGGCCATAGCTGATATAGGCCTTGCCCCCACCGGGCAGCAGGCCGGTATCGACACGGATGAATTCGTGATTGGTGCTATCGCTGCCATAGGTCGCGGAGGTCAGGACGCCGAATTCGTCCTTTGGCGCAATCGAGGTGAATTGCAAAGTGCCGCCGAGATTGGAGGTCGATGCGGTGCCGAGCGAACCCGCACCCTGTGCGAGTTCGATCGAACCGATATTCTCCGACGAAATCGCGCGGCTGATATGGAGGCCGTTATTGTTCGCATAAGACATGTCGCCGAGCGGCACGTCGTCCAGCGTGAAGCCGAGCTGGTTCTGGTTGAAGCCGCGAATGGTGATGCGCGTCGACCACTCATAGGCGCCGAAAGGATCGGCCGACTGGAAGTTGACGCTCGGCAGCTTCGAGACGACCTTGAGCGGGCTCGTACCCGGCGCGGCGAGAGCGATGTCGTCCTGCCTGACCGTCTGCACCTGACGCGCCTGGCCCTTGCCGTAGACCACGATTTCCGGCGCGGCGCCGGCGGCATCCGCCGATGGCGGCGTATTCGATGTACTGGTCGTATCGGTCGCCGCCACATCTTGCGCGAAGGCAAGCGGCGTCGTGCAGAGCGCAGCCAAAGCTACGCCCAGCAGAAGACGAGTTTTCTGCATGAGACCCCCTTGAATAACTTACCGGCGCTGGACGCACCGATATCTACAAGGGGCTGCGTAGCAATCGCCCATGACAGAGCCACTAATGATAAATGACGCCCGGCCAAATATTTTATGACCGATCGTCTTTACTTAAATCTATGTTCTGGAAATGCCGCCTGTCGGAAACGAACGCAAATCAGCGTCGGCCGATATGGCTCGTGGTGAGCGTCGGCGGCTGAGGCGTCTGCCGCTGGCCGGGCTCCACCGCCGATATCTGATCGCCCGTGCCGGCAAGGCTCGCCGGATCGATGACGAAGAGAACGGGACCCGAGGAGTTGGCGAAGAGCGGAACGGGATCGCTCAATCCACCGGCGACTTCGCTGGTGACGACCTGGCCACCCATGTCGATTACCGTGGTCGCACCCGCAGGCGGCGCCGCGGGAACGGCACCGGCCGCAAAAGCGCCGCTGGCACTGAAGAGGAGCGCCGCCGAGGTCGCGGCTATGACCGATCCGCATTTCATATTCGAGATATAGGCTTTCCGCAGCGTCGATCAAGCGGGTCATCGGCGTTCATCCGCTTGTTCATCCGCTCGCCTTGCCAAGCAGCGGGACGCCGCTATCCTCGCCGCCAACGATATCAACCACATCGAAACCCGGGAGGACCTTCATGGCGGAATATCCACGCCCGCTTCCCCTGCCCACGCCCGAGACCCAGCACTTCTGGGACGGATGCAAGGCAGGCGAACTCAGGCTTCAGCGCTGCAGCGATTGTGCCCACACCTATTTCCCGCCGCGGCCCTTCTGCCCGGCCTGCTCGTCGCGCAAGGTCGAGATATTCAAGGCGTCCGGCAGGGCCACGCTCTACAGCTACATCATCAATCACCGTCCCCGTCCCGACTTCGGCGACAAACCGCATTCGATCGCGGTGGTCACGCTCGCCGAAGGCCCGCGCATGATGACGAACATCATCGACTGCCCGCAGACGCCGGAGGCGCTGATCCTCGACATGCCGCTCGAAGTCACCTTCGAGAAGGCGAACGAAGAGATCAGCCTGCCGAAGTTCAAACCGGCCCAGACACCGGCGAAGGGGTAAAACGATGAAGCAGAAAACAGTGGCGGTCGTCGGCGCAGCCGAAACGACCGAGATGGGCAAGATTCCGAATACCTCGCAGCTGATGCTCCATGCGGACGCGGCGCTCAACGCGATGCGCGACGCGGGCCTCACCGCGAAAGACATCGACGGCATCGCGACGGCGGGCGACAGCCCGGTCGAGATCGCGCAGTATCTCGGCATCACGCCGACATGGGTCGACGGCACCAGCGTCGGCGGTTGTTCCTTCATGCTGCATGTCCGCCACGCGGCGGCGGCGATCAATGAAGGGCTCTGCAAGACGGTGCTCATCACGCATGCCGAGTCCGGACGCTCGCGCGTCGGCGCGCGGAAGTTCGGCCGCGATCCGGCAAGCCAGATGGGCCAGTTCGAAGTGCCTTACGGTGTCACCAGTCCGCCGACCATGTTCACCATTCCGGTGCTGCGCTACATGAAGGAAGTCGGCGTCACCAAGGAAGACCTTGCCATGGTCGCGGTGGTGCAGCGCGAATGGGCGTCGAAAAACCCGCGCGCCTCGTTCCACGACCTCATCACCGTCGACGACGTTCTCAATTCGAAGATGATCGCCTGGCCGTTCCGGCTCCTCATGTGCTGCCTCGTCACCGATGGCGGCGGCGCGCTCATTCTCACCAGCGCCGACCGGGCGAAGGATTTCCCGCAGAAGCCGGTCTATATCCTCGGCACGGGCGAGAGCTGCGAGACGCCGATGGTAAGCCAGATGGAAGATTTCACCACGTCGAAGGCCTTCCGCGTCTCCGGCAAGAAGGCTTTCGACGAAGCCGGCATCAAGCATTCCGACGTCGACCATCTGATGATCTACGACGCCTTCGCGCATCTGCCGCTTTACGGCCTCGAGGATCTCGGCTTCTGCCGACGCGGCGAGGCGGCCGCCTTCATCCGCGAGCGCAACACGGCGCCGGGCGGCAAGCTGCCGCTCAACACCAATGGCGGCGGGCTTTCCTACATGCATTCCGGCATGTACGGCATGTATGCTCTGCAGGAAAGCGTGCGTCAGATGCGGGGCATCGCGCCGGCCCAGGTGCCGGGTGCGAAGATCTCGATCGCGCATGGCGTCGGCGGCATGTTCGCTGCCTCGGGCACGATCGTCTTCTCGAACGAGAAACCGTGAATATTAATTCGTCATTGCGAGCGGAGAAAAAGCAATCCAGACCGTTCGCGAATCCGCCTGTCGGCGAAGCCATCGGGAGCCGCCAGCCTATACTCAGCTCAACCCGACAGGGAGGCTATAGGGGCGGCTCCAAGGCTCGCTGTAAAA
>CAISYL010000290.1 GCA_903889655.1 uncultured Alphaproteobacteria bacterium
CAACTGCATCATCATCTGTTCGATCGAGAACATCGATCCGATGGGCGTGCATACGGGCGACAGCATCACCGTCGCCCCTGCCCTTACGCTGACGGACAAAGAATATCAGATCATGCGCAACGCCTCGATCGCGGTGCTGCGCGAGATCGGCGTCGAGACCGGCGGCTCCAACGTGCAGTTCGCGGTCAACCCGAAGGACGGGCGCCTCGTCGTCATCGAGATGAACCCGCGCGTGTCGCGTTCGTCGGCGCTCGCCTCCAAGGCGACGGGCTTTCCGATTGCGAAGGTCGCGGCGCGGCTCGCGGTCGGTTACACGCTCGATGAGCTCCAGAACGACATCACGCGCGTGACGCCGGCTTCCTTCGAGCCGACCATCGACTATGTCGTGACGAAGATCCCGCGCTTTGCCTTCGAGAAGTTCCCGGGTTCCGAGCCCCTGCTCGGCACGGCGATGAAATCCGTCGGCGAGGCGATGGCCATCGGCCGGACCTTCGAGGAGAGCTTGCAGAAGGCGCTGCGCTCGATGGAGACGGGCCTCACCGGCCTCAACGAAGTGAAATTCGCCGGCATGGGCGAAGGCGACGACAAGAATGCGATCCGCGCGGCGCTCGGTCGCCCGACGCCCGACCGCCTTCTCGTCATCGCGCAGGCGCTGCGCCTCGGCGTCAGCCACGAGCAGGTGCATCAGGCCTGCGCCTACGATCCGTGGTTCATCGAACGGCTGCAGGCGATCATCGACGCGGAAGAGAAAGTCCGCGCCGAGGGATTGCCGACAACGAAGCAGGGTCTGCGCGCGCTGAAGGCCATGGGCTTTTCCGATGCGCGTCTCGGCGAGCTGACGAAGACCGATGAGGAAGAAGTCCGCAAGACGCGCCATGCACTCGACGTGCGCCCCGTCTACAAGCGCATCGATACCTGCGCGGCGGAATTCGAAAGCCTCACGCCCTATATGTACTCGACCTACGAGACCGACTTCGCCGGCAAGGCCGATTGCGAAAGCAATCCGACTGCCAAGAAAAAGGCGATCATTCTCGGCGGCGGCCCGAACCGCATCGGCCAGGGCATCGAATTCGACTATTGCTGCTGCCACGCCGCTTTCGCGCTCGACGAAATCGACGTCGAAAGCATCATGGTCAACTGCAACCCGGAAACCGTGTCGACCGACTACGACACGTCGGACCGGCTCTATTTCGAGCCGCTGACGGCGGAAGACGTACTGGAACTGATCGACGTCGAGAAGTCCAACGGAACGCTTGCCGGCGTCATCGTGCAGTTCGGCGGGCAGACACCGCTGAAGCTCGCCAACGATCTCGAACGCGCCGGCGTGCCGATCCTCGGTACCTCGCCCGACGCGATCGACCTTGCCGAAGACCGCGACCGTTTCAAGGATCTGCTCGACCGCCTCAAACTCCGCCAGCCGCCGAACGGCATCGCGCGGTCCGGCGCGGAAGCGAAGGCGATCGCCGAGCGCATCGGCTATCCGGTCGTCATCCGCCCCTCCTATGTGCTGGGCGGCCGCGCGATGGAAATCGTGCGCGATACGGGTCATCTCGAACGCTACATCACGGAAGCCGTCGTCGTCTCCGGCAAGAGCCCGGTGCTGATCGATCTTTATCTGCGCGATGCGATCGAGGTCGACGTCGATGCGCTCTGCGACGGCAAGGACGTCTTCATCTGCGGCATCATGGAGCATATCGAGGAGGCCGGCGTCCATTCGGGCGACAGCGCCTGCTCGCTCCCGCCCTATTCGCTGCCGAAGGAAACCATCGCCGAGATCGAGGAGCAGACGCGCGCGATGGCGCTGGCTCTCAACGTCGTCGGTCTGATGAACGTGCAATATGCTGTGCAGGACGGCACGATCTATGTGCTCGAAGTCAATCCGCGTGCGTCGCGCACGGTGCCCTTCGTCGCCAAGGTGATCGGCTCGCCCATCGCGAAGATCGCCGCGAAGGTGATGACCGGCGTGCCGCTGGCGAGCTTCAGGCTTGAGCCCTTCCACTACGATCATGTCGCGGTGAAGGAAGCCGTCTTCCCCTTCGCGCGCTTCCCCGGCGTCGACACGATCCTCGGGCCGGAGATGCGTTCGACCGGCGAGGTGATGGGCCTCGACAAGAGCTTCGCCGTCGCCTTCGCCAAGAGCCAGATCGCGGGCGGCACGAAAGTGCCGACCACCGGCACCGTCTTCGTCTCGGTCAAGGATGGCGACAAGGACAAGATCGTGAAGCCGGCGCAGAAGCTCCTC
>CAISYL010000291.1 GCA_903889655.1 uncultured Alphaproteobacteria bacterium
CCTTGCGCCCCGCGATGATCGACAGCGCCTCGGCGAGCAGCGCCTTGCCCGGCACGTCGTGGCTCAGCAGAACGAGACGCGGCGGATGCCGGTCCTCGTAGAACTGCGCGAGGAACGCGTCGAGCACTTCCTCGGTCTCCAGTTCCTTGTCGTGGCGCGGGAAATAGGCGCGGTTGCCCCAGTTTTGACCGGCGCGGAAGAAGAAAACCTGCACGCAGGTCTGGCCGCCTTCCTGATAGGCGGCGAAGACGTCGGCCTCCGTCAGCGTCTGCGGATTGATGCCCTGATGTTGCTGAACCTGCGTCAGCGCGCGGATGCGGTCGCGATAGATCGCGGCCCGCTCGAAATCGAGCGCCGTCGCCGCCTCTTCCATATGGGCCGCGAGTTCCTTCTGCGTCTTGCGCGAGCGGCCGCGCAGGAAGTCGCGCGCCTCGGCGACGAGTTCCGCATAGCCGTCCTTGTCGATGACGCCGGTGCAGGGCGCGCTGCAACGCTTGATCTGGTGGAGAAGGCAGGGCCGCGTGCGGCTCTCGAAGACGCTGTCGGAACAGGAGCGCAGCAGGAACGCCTTCTGCAGCGCGTTGAGCGTGGCGTTGACTGCGCCCGCGCTTGCGAAGGGGCCGAAATAGTCGCCCTTGCGCGAGCGGCTGCCGCGATGCTTCACCACCTGCGGAAAATCATGGTCGCCGGTCAGCAGGATGAAGGGGAACGACTTGTCGTCCCGCATCAGCACGTTGTAGCGCGGTTTCAGCCGCTTGATGAGGTTCGCCTCGAGGAGGAGCGCGTCCGTCTCCGTCGCGGTGGTGATGAATTCCATCGTCACGGTCGACGCGATCATCCGCGCGATGCGGTTCGTATGGCCGAAAATCTTGGTGTAGCTCGCGACGCGCTTCTTCAGGCTCCGCGCCTTGCCGACATAGAGGAGATCGCCGTTCGCGTCGTACATGCGGTAGACGCCGGGGCTGTCGGGAAGCTGCTTCACCTTCTCCGCGATATAGGCAGCACCGACCGCCGCCGCGTCGTTTTCCGCGCCGCCGACCGCCTCGATCTCGCTGTCTTCTCGCTCGCTCATCATTTCGCAGCCGGCCGTAGGTGCAGGGCTCCGGCTAAGTCCCGGATTTTATTGGTTTCCATAGTTGCCATCTGAAAAGCGCATCGAATTCCATCGAAAAATAACGCTGTCCGGCCTGTGGATAAGTTTGTTGAAATCCTCATGGCCACTTCTGTCAAGTTCTTGCCACAATTAGCTTTTGTGACGCGGAGCCGTTAACTGTGACAAACCTAACCCATTGAATTTTATATATTTTTCCATTTCAAGCGGCCCGATGGCTGCCGCTAAATGAATTCCAAGTCAAGTAGATTCGCAGTTTTTCGGTCGTTCGTTTGCTGTGCACAAATGCTCCGTACCCGGCGCCGGAAACAATTCAAATCATTGATTTCATTGTTGCTTTGGCAGCCGCTTTTATCGACTGCCAGCGGGGTCAGGAAGCGGGCCTCGCCCGCTCGATTTCGACACCGACGCTGGCGGCCTCGGGAATTGCGGCCAGCTTCTCGATGCGGACGCGCGCGACCAGCACGCGCTCATCCTCGAGGCAGGCGGCGGCGACCCGTTCGGCCAGCGTTTCGACGAGATTGAGATGCCCGCTGGCGACGATTGCCTTGATTTTGTTCACCGCCTCTTCGTAGGAGACGACATTGGCGAGCTTGTCGCTATGCGCCGCCTCGCTGACCGTCAGGTCGACATTGATGCGGATCGGCTGCGTGCGGCCCTGTTCATGCGCATAGACGCCGATATGCGCCTCGAGCAGCAGATCGCGCACGAAGACGTGGCGAATGGCGCGCGCCGCATCGGCGATCTTGAAGGGCCTGACGTTCTCGGGCTGGCTCATGCTGTAACTCTTTTATTCCGGGATGCCGACCACGTCCGGCGTCTCCCAGGCGAGATGCTGACCGCCATCGAGCGCGATCATCTGTCCGGTCATGGCGGGCGCGCCGAGAATAAACCTTATCGCAGCGCAAATCTCTTCCGGCGTTGTACCGCGGCGCAAAATTGTCGCGGAAGTCTGCCGTTCGAAATCTTCCGGGGCCTGTCGCGCGTTGGCGAGCGTCGGACCGGGGCCGATGCCGTTGACCCGGATATGGGGTGCGAGCGCCTGCGCGAGAAGCCGCGTCAGATCCCATAACGCCATTTTCGACAGCGTGTAGCTCAGAAAGCGAGGATTTGGCCGCCAGACGCGCTGATCGATGATGTTGACGATGTTGCCGCGCGCGCCGGCCGGAAGCTGCGCCGCGAAAGCCTGTGCGAGGAAGGCCGGCGCCTTGAGGTTCGCATCCATATGCGCGTCCCATGTCGCCTGCGTCATGGTCGGGGCCTCGTCGGGCTCGAAGAGCGAGGCATTGTTGACGAGCAGGGTGAGGGGGCCGAGTGCCTTCGCGGCGTCGGGTACCAGCGCCGCGAGATCCGCGACATTGCCGAGATCGCCCCTGAGCGCGACGGCGCGTCCGCCGCGCATGCCGATCTCGCGCACGAGACCCGCCGCGTCGTCGTCGGACTGGTGATGATGGATCGCGACCGCATAGCCGTCTTCGGCGAGCGCCAGCGCGATGGAGCGTCCGATGCGCCGCGCCGCGCCGGTGACGAGGGCAACCTTGTCGAGTGCGGCCGTCATGCGCCCTCCGGCAGGTAGATCGCGTAATGCTTGCGCGTCCGCGTCACGACTTCCCATGTGCCCTTGAAGCCCGGCGGAATGATGAAGGCGTCGCCTGCGCGCACGGTCCGCACGCTGCCATCCTCGCCCGTGAGCCGGCTCTCGCCATCGAGGATGTGGCAGAACTCGGCTTCCGTATATTCGATCCGCCATGCACCGGGATCGGCCTCCCAGATGCCGGAGAAAAACCGGCCATCCGGCGTTTCATAGGCGTTCCAGGTCCGGCTTTGCGGCGTGCCGGCGACGATGCGATCGGGCGCGGGAGCGCCCGTTTCCGGCTCCGCTCGCGTGTCCACGGGAATGAGTGGTGGCATGATCCCTCTCTGTTGGTGGCCGCGACTGTAGCAGAGCCCCGTGAGCGCCTGCCACCGGGAGCCGTCCCGCCCGGAAACAGCCGTTTCTGGCCGGACTCTTGCTCCGGAATGGAGGCAGGGCAGCCGCCGTCCGGAAACGGAACGGCGAATGTGCCGGAACGGCGCGGGAAGTTGGATTATGGATATGTCGAGAAAAAACGGGATGACCGAGGAGATGGCGGCGGCACAGCGCCCCCTCGCGCCGCGTCCCGTAACGGCACCCGGCGGTGCGGCGTCCAGCCAGCGTGCCGTCGAACGCCGGGCCGGAACCCGCCGCGCTCTGGGCTTCACGCTCTACACCTCATTCCTCGAAGCTGAAGCCGCCTGGCGCCGCTTCGAGACGGATGCCGTCGGCACCGGCTTCCAGAGCTACGACTGGCTTGCCGCCTGGCATGCCTCGGTCGGCGCGACCGAAGGCATCGCGCCGGCAATCCTCGTGATGACCCTCGGCGACCGGCCTTTGATGCTCGCGCCGCTCGGCATCGAACGCCGCATGGGCGCGCGATGTCTCGTCTGGCTCGGCGGGCGCATGGCCGACTACAAGGGTCCGCTGCTTGCCCGCGACTTTGCCGACCGGCTTCCGGTCGGCCGCTTCGCCGCCCTCTGGCCGAAGATCGCCCGCGCTCTGCCAAAGCACGATGTGGTGCTCTTCGAGAACCAGCCGGCGCGGCTCGGCCAGCTTGCCAATCCCTTCGTCGCGCTGGGCGGCGAACTTGCCGCCGACGCCGGCTACCTCTTCACGCTGCCGACCGAGCCCGAAGGCGTCGCCGCGCGCTTCCGCCCGGAGACGCGCCGCACCGACCGCGTGAAGGAGCGCCGCCTGTCCGAACAGGGCGAGCTCACCTTCCGCATCGCCCAGACGCCGACCGAAGCCCGCGCCATGGCGCGCGCCATTCTCGACGCGAAAGCCGCGCAGCTCCGCGCGCAAGGCATCGTCTCGATCTTCGAGGACGAGAGCTATCGCGCCGCCTATCTCGAACTCGCTTCCCTGCCGCGGGAAGACGGGCTGATGCACCTGCAGCTCGCCGCGCTGACGCTCGACGGAGAAATGATCTCGGGCAGCATCGCGCATGTCTGGCACGATCGCGCGACGCTGATGGTCCATGTCTACGACCCGCGCTTTGCGAAACTCTCGCCGGGCCGTCTTCATCTGCTGAAGCTGATCCGCGCCAGCATCGAGGCGAACCACACCGTCTACGATCTTTCCGTCGGCCACGCCGCCTACAAGGAAAGCTTCTGCGACGCGCCCATGCCGCTCTTCACGCTGATCGAAGCGGCGACGCCCTGGGGCATTGCCGCCTCCACCGCGCTCAACGCGCGCAGCGGCGTCCGCCGCGCCATCAAGACCAATGACCGGTTGATGCACTGGTTTCGCGCGGCGCGCGCCCTTCTTGCAAACAGGGACGTCGCGGGCAAATAGCGGCCGCGACATCGGCGCGCTTGCGCCCCGGCTTGCGCCGCGCGAACCTTTGCGGACATTCCGCGAAGGAGGCCCTCATGGTCCGCGTCCTCGGCATCGACCATCTCGCGATCCGCGTCGCCAGTCTCAAGCGTTCGAAGGAATTCTACGACAGGCTGCTCGGCTTCATGGGCTTCGAACTCGAATGGGAGTTCGGCAAGACCATCGGCTGGGACAATGGCCGCACCATGTACTGGATCACCGAGGCCGACCGGAAGGGCAAGCAGCACAAGCACCGCACCGGCGATGTCGGCTTTCATCACTACGCCTTCGAAGTCTCGCGGCCGAAGGATGTCGACAAGGTTCATGACCTCCTCGTCGACATGGGCGCCACAATCATCGACGCCCCCGCCGACTATCCCGACTACGGCGAAGGCTACCGCGCAGTCTACTTCCTCGACCCAGACGGGCTGAAACTCGAAGTGATGTATTTCCTCGAGAAGCGGAAGAAGCTGCGGCGTAAATAAAATCAGTAGACGTCATGCCCGAGCTTGACCCGGGCATCCAGTGCCGCACACTCGGTCCATGCAATATTACGTCTACATGCTGGCGAGCGAGCGGAATGGGACAATCTATATTGGTGTCACCAACGATATCCTGCGCCGTATGTGGGAGCATCGGACGGAAACGATGCAGGGGTTCACAAGTCGCTACGGTGTGAAACGTCTTGTCTGGTTTGAAGTCCATCCGAGTATCCTCAACGCCATACAACGCGAGAAGAACCTGAAGCACTGGTCCCGCGCGTGGAAAATGGCGCTGATCGAGAAGACAAACCCGACCTGGCGGGATTTGTACGACGACCTTGCTGAATGATTCTGGATGCCCGGGTCGAGCCCGGGCATGACGAAAGAGGAGGAGAACTCCCCTCATTCTTGTCATTGCCGCATTCTTGTCATTGCCGGGCTTGACCCGGCAATCCAGAGCCATACATGCGGCCGCGCTATCCCGGCCGCTTCTCCCACGGCTCCAGCACACCCGCGACCAGCCGCGCCTGCGGCCGTTCCATCTGCGCAATCGCTGCCGCCGAAATCTCCTGATGCGTCAGCCAGCGCGACACCTCGCCCTCGATGACGAAGCCGAGGATCACCTGCGCATAGACGACGCCCGGCTGCAGCGCGAGGGCCTGCGCCCGCCGCTCCGCGATCGATGCCTCGCCAGCCTCTCCGAGCAGGATCGAGCGGCTTCCCATCACCTCGACGAGCCGCCCGCCCGGCGCGGTCATCCCGTCCAGCGCCGCCCGCAGGATCTCCGCCGGCGGCCTGATCCATGTCAGCATGAGATCGTAAGGCGCGTGGGAGGCCACGGCATCGAGAAAGGCCGCGCTGTCGTCATAGCTCCGAGGTACACGGACGAGCTTCCGGTCGAGCGTATCGCTGTCGAGCGAAAAATCCTCCGCGCCCCTCGAAACCAGAACGGCCTTCTTCGACCGCGCCACGGCATGCGTAGCGGCGGCCTTCAACATGCCGGTGGCGCCGATAAGGAGGGTGGTCATGATCGATTCGGTGAATATTCTCTAGGCGGTCAATTTGTCGATTGCTTTCGGCACTTAAGTTGTATCTCTAATAGCCATTGGCTTTTGCACCTTATGCAAAACAGCTTCCCGTAGGGGCAACTCGATGACTCAGGTTTATCCGACCTTCAGAAGGCTACGACTGGCCGGATGGCGCCAGTTTGCCTCGGTGGATATTGAATTCCATCCGCGTTTGACAGTTTTAACTGGAGTAAATGGTGCAGGAAAAAGCACGCTTCTTAACATTCTTTCTCGTCATCTGGGCGTTGAACGCCCATATCTGTCGACCGTAAAAAAAGGGAAAGATGGGAAGGTCAGTTTTATTTCGGGATTATATGATTTCCCGAAGCGGTTTTTAGGTTGGAGCGGTTGGTCGCGGAGGTCAGACCAGCATTTCGGCGAGTTGGTTTATTCCGACGATTCAAAAGCAGCCCTAACAGTGCCGCAAAATCAGGGGCTTAGTTACACGGTTCAGGTCGAAAACCAGAAGAATGTTATGGGGCTCCACATTCCATCTCACCGCTTGCTGCCGATGCACCAGTCCATCCCTCACATCGCGTTTACGGGAGTTGATCCAGATTATGCATTTCAGTCTCTCGTCAATGAAAGTTACACGAGATGGGTCGGTGGCTACACGGGATCATCGCTTATATTCCAGCTAAAAACGATGCTTGCTGCTTGGGCAACCGTAGGGGAGGGAAACTCCACGATAACTGCTGATCCTCGTCAACGGGAAGCGTACGAGGGATTTTTGACCATCCTCAAGAAAATTATTCCCCCTGAAATTGGCTTTTTGCGGGTCTCAATTCAACCACCAGAAGTAATGTTGATAACACGGAGTGGTGAGTTTCTTATTGATGCTGCATCGGGAGGGTTGGCAACATTAATCGAGATCGCTGCGCTTATATATACCTGCTCAATTCGTCCGGAGATCGGAGGGGGAAAATTTGTCGTTACTTTTGATGAGCCGGAGAACCACCTGCATCCGTCACTTCAGCGGTCATTGTTGCCTTCATTGGTAGAGGCATTTCCAAACGTTCAATTTATCGTCGCTACCCACAGCCCCTTTATCGTCTCTGCACTGAAGGAGTCGAATGTGTATGTTTTGACGCATTCGCATCCGGAGTTGAGCGAGATGTTCGATCAGACCTTGGAACGCCGAATCGAGAGCGTTCGCCTCGATTATGCGAATAGGGCGGGAACTGCGTCTGAAATTCTTCGTGATGTTTTGGGTGTTCCCATCACTCTGCCCGTTTGGGTCGAAAAAGAGCTTTCTCTAATCGTGGAAAAATATAGAGCGCTCCCAATCAACGAAGTGGAGTTGTCGAGATTGCGTGATGACCTGCGACGGGCGGGTTTGGATGAACTGTTTCCCGAGGCCCTGACTTCCTTGGGGCGCAACCGATGATCAAGTTGACGAAGCTAGTACAGCCCGCAATTTTGGAAAAGAATGGTCAAAAATGGGCGCAGGAACTCATCAAAATGATCAGTGAAGGCAGAGACCCGACTTCATATCAGTTAGGTCACTATCGGCACCCCGAAATAAAAGACACGCTGAAGCGGGAAACTCACGAGAAGTGCGCCTACTGTGAAAGTAAGCATTTGCATGTCTCTTTTGGAGACGTGGAGCATATTGTTCCCAAGGCGACGCGCCCAGATTTGAGATTTGAATGGGACAATCTCACGTTGGCATGCACGTCCTGTAACAATAGGAAGGGAGAAAATGAAGGATTTGTTGATCCTTACAGGGATGATATCGATCAGCATGTGTCTTTTGTCGGGCCTATGCTCTTCGGCCGTCCAGGTAGTGCTAAAGGCGAAATTACGGAACGTCTGCTCGGTCTAAACCGAGTGGAACTGCTCGAGAAACGCAGGGAGCGACTGGACAACTTGTTGAATCAAATGCGACGGCTTGAAGAGACGCAGGATGAGCGGATTAGAGAGCTTCTACTGAAGACGCTTATTAATTCAGAGTTGGAAGACGAGCGAGAGTACGCGGCATGCGCTCGGAAGTTTATTTCAGATATGGATATCGCCCTTTAATCCTTCACGTCGTTCCAGCCGTCCCTCAGCCCGTTGCCGATTCCGTGGAAGAAATCGCGGGTGCCGTGGCCGATGGCCTTGGTCGTGTCGCGGGCGGTGTGGCCGATGGTGGTCGTGACCTCTTTGGTGGTCGAGCCGACCTTCTTCGCGGCATAGCTCGCATCCTTGCCGATCATGTGGCCGCCCTCCGAGGCCGTCCTCGGATTGTGTACGGCGCGGCCGTCGCTGTCCGTGCTCGGCTGCGTCGTCGTGGTCGTGGTCGTGGCCGTGGTCTGTTGCGCGGGCGGCTCGGGATAGCGGCCGACCTCGCGGGTTTCGATCTGCCCGCCTTGCTGCGTCTGCTGCTCGGGGATGACAGGATCGCCGGTATAGGGATCGATCTTCTGCGGCTCGCCGGCGAGAGCGGCGGATGCGAGAAGCAGACCCGCGACGCATCCCAGACTTGCAATGCTTCCGATGCGCATGATGAGGCCTCCTGTCGATTGTTCGTCCGTCTACAACGTGCGGCGGCGTGCGCCGTTCCGCTGTCCTGCGTGAAGTGGCGGCGATCAAAATGCCCATAAAATGTGGCGAAAGCCGGGCATCGGAACATCGGCAAAGCTGTCATCCCGGCCTTATGCCGGGATCCAGGGGCGTCGAATTCCAACTGTGCGGCCTTGGGTCTCGGGACGAGCCCGGGATGACAGCAGAGCATGGGGTAGTGCCTACCGCTTCTTGCCCCGATACCTGTTGCCGCGCGTGCCCGGCTTGCCGCTGCTCGAGCGCCCCTTGACCGGCATAGCGCCCGCCACCTTCTCCTCGATGGCCGATTGCCGGGCCAGCGGATCGTCGGCGACGGCGAGTTCGGTCGCTTCCAGCCGCTTGATCTCGTCGCGCAGCCGCGCCGCGGTTTCGAATTCGAGATCGGCGGCCGCTTCCTTCATCTTCTTTTCGAGATCGGCGATATGGGCGCGCAGATTGTGGCCGATGAAGGCTTCGTCCGCCTCGCCCGTATCGACGCGCACATGATCGCGCTCATAGACGCTTTCGAGAATGTCGCCGATGTTGCGGCGGATCGATTCCGGCGTGATGTTGTGTTCGAGATTATAGGCGCGCTGTTTCTCGCGGCGGCGGTTCGTCTCGGCGATGGCGCGTTCCATCGAGCCGGTCATGCGGTCGGCATAGAGGATGACCTTGCCGTCGACGTTGCGCGCGGCGCGGCCGATGGTCTGGATCAGCGACGTCTCCGAACGCAGGAAGCCTTCCTTGTCGGCATCGAGAATGGCGACCAGCGCGCATTCGGGAATGTCGAGGCCCTCGCGCAGCAGGTTGATGCCGATCAGCACGTCGAAGGCGCCGAGGCGGAGGTCGCGCAGGATTTCGATGCGCTCCAGCGTATCGATGTCCGAATGCATGTAGCGCACGCGGATGCCCTGCTCATGCATGTATTCGGTGAGGTCCTCGGCCATGCGCTTCGTCAACGTGGTGACGAGCACGCGCTGGCCCTTCGCCGCCACCTCGTGGCATTCGGCGATGAGATCGTCGACCTGTGTCGCCACCGGCCGGATGATCGTCGGCGGATCGATGAGGCCGGTCGGGCGGATCACCTGTTCGGTGAAGACGCCGCCCGACTGTTCCATCTCCCACGGTCCCGGCGTCGCCGAGA
>CAISYL010000292.1 GCA_903889655.1 uncultured Alphaproteobacteria bacterium
CTAACTATATGGAGAGCGCCCTGTCAATATGTCGCAGGCGAGGCTCAGCCGAGGAACTGCTTCTCGATATCCTTCAGCCGTTCGTCCTGGCTGGCGCCGAGGTCGATATAGGCGCTGGCGAGCGCGCCGCGGAGCGCCGAGAGATCGGGCTCCGGCACGATTTCAGCCAGATGGTCGGAAAGGGACTTTTCGAGCGCCTCGATGCGGGCGAGCCCCGCCGGTGTCAATGCGACCGCGATGGCGCGGCCGTCGACCGGATCGGCCTCGTCGGTGATCCAGCCCTTGTCGCGCAGATTGTTGAGCATCGCCGAGACGGTCGGCTTCTTCACCGCGCCTGCCGCCGCGATGGCGCCCGCCCGTTTCGCGCCGCCCTTGAGGTAGAGCATGGTGCGGTACTGCGCGAGGCTGATATCGCCGTCGCGCATCACGCGCTCGAATTCGCGGTAGAAGGCGATGATCGCGCGGACGCTCAGCGATTGTGAATCGGACTTGCTCATGGGCCTCGTGTGGTCCCTCACCAGGTATCGACGAAGGAGCGGCGCTTGCCTTCGGCCGGCGCAAGTTTCGGCAGCGAGGCAAGGCCGCGCTTGATCCAGCGCCGCGTATCGAGCGGATCGATCACCTCGTCGATCTCAAGGAACGAGGCCATGTTGACCGCCTTGCCGTGTTCATAGGAGCGCGCGACCATCTTGTCGAAGAATTCCTTCTGCTCGACCGGGTCCTCGATCGCCTCCATCTCCTTGCGATAGCCAAGGCGCACGGCGCCTTCGAGGCCCATGCCGCCGAATTCGCCGGTCGGCCATGAGACGATGAAGAACGGCGCGTGAAAACTGCCGCCCGCCATCGCCTGCGCGCCGAGGCCATAACCCTTGCGCAGGACGACCGTGAAGATCGGCACGGAGAGGCTGCCCGCCGTCACGAACATGCGGCTGACGCGGCGCACGAGCGCGGTCTTTTCCGCCTCGGGGCCCACCATGAAACCCGGCGTATCGCAGAGCGAGAGAATCGGCAGGCCGAAGGCGTCGCAGAGCTGCATGAAGCGCGCGGCCTTGTCGGCGCCGTCGCCATCGATCGCGCCGGCAAGATGCGTCGGATTATTGGCGATGAGGCCCATCGGACGGCCTTCGATGCGGACGAGCGCCGTCACCATGCCATGCGCGAAATCGCGGCGAAGTTCGAGGACGGAGTCCTTGTCGCACAAGGCTTCGATCACCGCGCGGATATCGTAGATGCGCAGCCGGTTTTCCGGGATGAGATGCCTGAGCACGCGCTGGTCGGCGCAATCCCACTGCGCGACCGGCCCCTGGAAATAGGAGAGATATTTCTTCGCCGCCGCGACCGCTTCCGCCTCGTCCTCAACCAGCACGTCGATGACGCCGTTCGGCGCCTGCACGCCGACCGGGCCGACCTCATCGGGTGTGAAGACGCCGAGCCCGCCGCCCTCGATCATCGCCGGTCCGCCCATGCCGATATTGGAGTTTTTCGTCGCGATGATGACGTCGGACGTGCCGAGGATCGCCGCGTTGCCGGCAAAGCAGCGGCCGGAATTGATGCCGACGCGCGGCACCAGACCCGAGAGCCGCGCATAGGAAAGGAAGCTCGGCGTGTCGAGGCCGGCGACGCCCATCGCATCCGTGTCGCCCGGCCGCCCGCCGCCGCCTTCGGTGAAGAAGACGATCGGCGTCTTCCACTGTTCGGCGAGATGGAACATGCGGTCCTTCTTCTTGTGGTTCATCGCGCCCTGCGTGCCCGCGAAGACCGTGTAGTCGTAGGAGAGGACCATAGTGCGCGCCTTGTCCTCGTCGAACAGCGCGCCATTGACCGAGCCGAGACCCGCGATCATGCCGTCGGCGGGGCTCATCTTGACGAGTTCGTCCATCGGACGGCGGCGGCGCTGTGCGGCGAGCGCCAGCGAGCCATATTCGATGAAGCTGTCCGGATCGCAGAGATCGGCGATGTTCTCGCGCGCTGTCCTCTGGTTGGTCTTGCGCCGCCGCGCCACCGCATCCGGCCGGCCTTCATCGAGGCCGATGAAATGCCGTTCCCGCACCGAAGCGAGATCGGGACGGATGTAATCGAGATCGATGGCCGCTTCGTCGGCAACCGCCGCCGCGCCGACATCGCCCGGCTCGACGAAGAGGATCGGCTGCCCGTCGAAAAGCACTTCGCCCGGCGCCGCCGCGACGAGACGCACGATGCCGCTCGCCGACGCCTTGACGAGATGCTCCATCTTCATCGCTTCGAGCACGGCGATCTGTTGGCCAGCATGGACGGCATCGCCCTCTCCCACGTCGATGCTGACGACCTTACCCTGCATCGGCGCACCGACGGCCTCGCTACCCGCCGGACCTTTGACGAATTTCGTCGCGGCGATGTCGGCGGGCCCGCCGCCCGCGAAATAGCGCTCGCGCGCCTCGACCGGCTTCACCAGTTCGGCCGCATGCGCCTCGACGAAACGCGTCGTGATTGCATTCGAGACGAAGGCCGGATGCGCGACGAGCGTGCGCAGGAAGGAAATGTTTGTCGCAACGCCCTCGATGCGGAATTCGCTCAAGGCGCGCGCGGCGCGCCGCACGGCATCGGCGTAGTCGGTCGACGCCGCATGCACGATGAGCTTGGCGAGCAGCGAGTCGAAATTCGGACTGGTGCGGTAGCCCGCATAACCGAAGGTATCGACACGGATGCCGGGACCTGACGGCGGCTCGAAGACCGAGAGAACGCCGCCCGCCGGTTTCGTATGCCCCTCGGCATCCATCGTTTCCATGTTGATGCGAAGCTGGATCGCATGGCCTCGCGGATAAGGCACCTCGCCCTGAGAGAGACCGAGCTCCTTCAGAGTCTTCCCCGCCGCGATCTTCAACTGCGTCTGGACGAGATCGACGCCGGTCACCTCCTCCGTCACCGTATGTTCGACCTGCAATCTCGGATTGGCCTCGATGAAGGCGAATGTCTTCATGTCGCTGGCATCGACCAGAAACTCGAAGGTCCCGAGATTGTCGTAAGCCGCCGCCCTGGCGAGCTTCACCGCCGCCGCGCAAAGCGCGTCGCGTAGCTCATGCGGCAGCGACGGGCTCGGCGCGATCTCGACGAGCTTCTGGTTGCGCCGCTGCAGGCTGCATTCGCGTTCGAAGAGATGCGCAACCTCGCCTTTGGCATCGGCGACGATCTGCACCTCGATATGCCGCGCCTGCTCGATCAGCTTCTCGACATAGACGTCGCCATTGCCGAAAGCGGCCTTCGCCTCCGACTGACAACGCGCATAGGCCTCGTCGATTTCGCTCGCCTCGCGCACCGGACGCATGCCGCGCCCGCCACCGCCCGCCACCGCCTTGATCATCATCGACCCGTTGGCCTTGAAGAAGGCGCGGGCTTCTTCGAGGCTGGTCGACCCTTGCGTGCCCGCGAGCAGCGGCACACCGGCGGCAAGCGCCAGCGCCTTCGCCTTGATCTTGTCGCCGAAGAGCTCGAGCGCTTCCGGATTGGGGCCGACGAAAATGAGCCCCGCCGCCGCGCAGGCGCGCGCGAAATCGGCATTCTCCGACAGGAACCCGTAACCCGGATGCACGGCATCGCATTTCGCCGCCTTCGCCGCCGCGACGATGCCTGCAATGTCGAGATAGGCGGCCGCGCCCTCGCCTTTCAGCGCCACGGCCTCGTCCGCCGATTTCACATGCAGCGACAGCGCGTCGTCCGTCGAATGGACCGCCGTCGTACGCAACCCGAGTTCAGCGGCGGCACGCGCGATGCGGATGGCGATTTCGCCTCTATTGGCGATCAGCAGATGAGTGATAGTCATAGCGCTCCCGGGGAATTCTTCTATGGCGAGTTTCTGTTGGAGACAGGTTACCCCAGCAAATCCGCCGTACCAGCCCCGGCGAACGAAATAGAGGACGAGATTTGACGCAGAGCCCTTCCAAGGTCGCGATCATAGGTGGCGGCCCGGCGGGCCTTATGGCCGCTCAAGCCCTGCTGCCGACCGGCGCGGAGGTGCATCTCTTCGATGCCATGCCCTCGCTCGGGCGCAAATTCCTGATGGCGGGAAAGAGCGGCCTCAATCTCACCCATTCCGAACCGCTCGAAACCTTCCTCGCCCGTTTCAGCGATGCTTCTCCCGCTCTCCCGGAAGCGATCCGGGCGCTCGATCCACAGGCCTTGCGCGATTGGGCAGCCTCGCTCGGCGTCGAAACCTTCATCGGCTCCTCCGGCCGCGTCTTTCCGAAGGACTTCAAGGCGGCGCCTCTCCTGCGCGCCTGGCTGAGGGACCTGCGCCTTCAGGGCCTCGTCACCCATGTCCGCCACCGCTGGCAGGGCTGGACGGACGAGGGCGCGCTGCTCTTCGAGACGCCGTCCGGCAGGGTCGAGATCGACACCGGCGCCACGGTCCTCGCCCTTGGCGGTGCGAGCTGGCCGCAGCTCGGCTCCGACGCAAGCTGGACCACATGGCTCGAAGCGCGCGGTGTGACGGTGAGTGCCTTCCGCCCGGCCAATTGCGGCTTCGACGTCGGCTGGAGCCAGCATATGCAAATGCGCTTCGCCGGCGCGCCGGTAAAGTCCGTCGTCCTTTCTTTCGACGGCGAAAGCCATCGCGGCGAATTCGTGATTACCGAAACCGGCGTCGAAGGCAGCGGCGTATACGCATTGTCGGCCGCGTTGCGCGATGCACTTGCCGAAGGACGGGACACAACGCTGACGCTCGACCTCGCGCCCGACCGCAGCGTCGAACGTCTCGCCGCCGATCTCGCCCGGCCCCGCAAGGGCCAGAGCATGGCCAACCATCTGCGGAAAGCCGCCGGCATCGAAGGCGTGAAGGCGGCGCTGTTGCGCGAATGCCTGCCGAAAGAGAGCTTCGACGATCCCGCGCGTCTTGCCTCAGGCATCAAGGCCTTGCCGCTGAAACTCGAAAGCGCGCGGCCCATCGCCGAAGCGATCTCGAGCGCAGGCGGCGTCTCCTTCGACGAGCTCGACACCCATTTCATGCTGAAGAAACTGCCCGGCATCTTTTGCGCCGGCGAAATGCTCGACTGGGAAGCGCCGACCGGCGGCTATCTGCTCACCGCCTGTTTTGCAACGGGCAAGGCGGCCGGGCTCGGCGCGGCGCAATGGCTTCGCGCAACGGCTTGAGCGGCGGGATCGATCCGCTATCATCCGCGAACGACAAGAGGGGGGAAGAAGATGCTCGGTGCTGCGCTCACATTCGGTGACGGTCTTGACGCTGTACGCTGGGGCCTTGCCGCGATCTCGTTGCTGGCCTCGCTCGCCTATCTCGCCATCGAAAGCCGCCCTGCTTCGACGCTGCGCACCACGCTGAAGACCGCCGCCATCGGCGCCTTCGTGCCGCTGCCGCTGCTCGATCTCAATCAGAGCGAAGCGAGCATCGCCCTGGTGGCGCTGGGCGCGGCCTTTCTCCTGTCGAGTTTCGGTGATTATTTTCTGGCATTGGACGACGAGGAAACGAACTTTCCACGCGGCCTCGGCTCGTTCCTGCTCGCCCATGTCTTCTATCTGATCGTGCTGGTGCCGATGGCGGTGACGCCGCAGGGCGGCTATCTCGTCGGCATTGCGGTGTTGGTGTTCATCGCCGCCGGAACATTGATCTGGCTCTGGCCGAAACTCGGCAAACTGCGTCTGCCCGTCCTTCTCTATATGACGGTTATTTCGGCGATGGCGATCGCGGCCTTCTCGGTGCCGTCGCCGTGGCTCGGCATCGGCGCGCTTCTCTTCGTCTTTTCGGACGCGGTGATCGCGGTCGGCAAGTTTCGCCGTCCCGTGCCCTTTCGCGGGCCTGTCGTCTGGATCACCTATTATGCGGGACAGGCGCTCATCGCCCTGAGCCTTCTCGCCGCGCTGCGCGCCTAGAACTTTCCGTCCTCGACCTTGAAGATGTCGGGGTTCTTCGGATCCTGAATATAGGAAAGTCTGAGCGCGGCGATTTCGGCGGCCTGACCGATATGCGGCTGGTCCGATCCGGCGGCCGCTTCCTGATAGAGCAGGCGCACGAGATGTCCGGCGCTGTCCTTGCCTGCGAAGACGAGAACCGCGCCCGTCGGCAGCTTCTTGTCTCTGGTGATGGTGGACGGCACGAAATCCTGCGCGGCGAAATGTGCCTGCAATACTGCGGCCGTTATGCCGAGCTGGCGCGGCGTCAATCCGGGCGTGAGCTGTGTACCCCAGAAGATGTTGACTTGCATCAGTGTCTTCGATTTGTAGCCGAGGACATAGATCGCCTGCGCATTGCCGGAATCGGGCAGGATATCCTTCACCCGAATGACGAGGAGCTTCGTTTTCTCCACCGGACTTTCGGACGACTGGATGTCGGTGCCGGGAAAATCCCTCGCGATCGCTGCCCGCACTTGGTCTTCAGTGTCGCCGAAATGCGCCGAACGAAACCCGGTCACAGCGACTTCGCCCCGCTCCGCGCGGATGGCGCGCGCCCAATCGACACCGAGCTTCCAGGCAAGAAGCGCGACGAGAACAAGACCGAGCGCGGTCAGGAATTTCGTGCGGGACGACATGATGTTTCTCGATTGGAGCCGGGAACCGCATGGCCCACGCGAATACGGGCCATGCGGATGCGATCTATTTCAGGTCAGTCGGCGTAACCGTATTTGCCGTTCTTCCAGACATAGAAGACATAGCCCGGCGCATCCATGTCGCCCTTCGCATTGAAGCCGATCGTGCCGAGCACCGTGTCGAACTTGTTCGACTTCAGCACCGCCTCGACCTTGGCCGCATCGGTCGTGCCCGCCTTCTCGGCGGCCTGCGCCCAGGCCTGGATCGCGGCATAGGTATAGAGCGTATAGGCCTCGGGCTCGTATTTGTCGGCGCGGAAGGCAGCGACGAGATCGGCATTCTTGGGGTTGAGACGTGGATCGGGACCGAAGGTCATCAGCGTGCCTTCGCCCGCATCGCCCGTGATCGACCAGAACTCGTCTGTCACCAGCGCATCGCCGCCGACCAGAACCGTCTTCAGTCCCTGCTCGCGCATCTGCCGGACGATGAGGCCGGCTTCGGTCTTGTAGCCGCCGAAATAGAGAACATCGGCATTGGCCTGCTTCAGCTTCGAGACGAGCGGGCTGTAATCCTTTTCGCCCGCCGAGATCGATTCATGCAAGACCTCGGTGGTTCCCTTGGCGTTGATCGATTTCTTGAACTCGTCGGCGAGCCCTTTGCCATAGGTCGACTTGTCGTCGACGACGGCGATCTTCTTGCCGGCGAAGTGCGCGGTCACATAATCCGCCGCCGTCGGCCCCTGCGCATCGTCGCGGCCGCAAACGCGGAAGACATTCGGCAGACCGCGCTCGGTGAAGTCGGGATTGGTGGATGCCGGCGAGATCTGGACGATGCCGGATTCATTATAGACGTCGGAGGCCGGGATCGAGGAACCCGAGCAGTAATGCCCCGCGACCATGACGGCCCCCTTGGACGCCATGTCGTTGGCGACACTGACCGCCTGCTTCGGATCGCAGGCATCGTCGCCGATCACGAGATTGAGTTTCTGCCCGAGCACGCCGCCCTTGGCATTGATGTCGGCGACCGCCCGTTGCGCGCCATGGACGAACTGCTCGCCGAACGCGGCTTCGCTGCCGCTGATGGGCCCGGCGACGCCGATGGTGATGCCCGTCTTTTCCTTGGAACAGGCAAACAGCCCCAACGACAGAACCGCGGCGAGTACCAGAAAATATCGTGTCATGTCGGGTCCCCCATTTTGTTGGCGCAAGGATAGCGGCCTCCGCCGGAAAGAACAGTGACTAATGCGCCATATGGCGAGGGTTAACGGCGTTCCCGCCACCCCATCGGCCCCGCCCGCTCATAGGCCCAGGGATATTGGCGCACCATCTGGCGCGCCCGGGTCAGTTGAAAGGAAAGGCCGGCAAGGCAAAGCAGGAGCGCGGTGTCGGCGGCATAGCCGGTCCCCGACAGCAGTTCGCCCTGAAAAAGCGCGAAGACGAGGAAACGGTCGGCGAACCCCAGAAGCAGGCAATAGGGAACCATCTGCCAGTCCGGCCGCCAGTTGAGCGCCAGCACGCGGCCCGTCATGACCGCGCAACCGCCGATCAGCACCAGCGTGATCCCGAGCGAGACGAAGGGCGTCGTGCCGAATACGAGAGCGAAATTCTCCATCGTCATGGCGCGATCTCCGTCTGCGGACGGACGCCTTCGAGATAGGCGGCCCGCACGGCGGGATTGTCGAGAAGCTCGCCGCCCGAGCCGCTGAGTTCGATCCGTCCATTGACCATGATATGAGCCCGGTGCGCGAGCTTCAGGGCCCGAAAGGCATTCTGTTCGACGAGCAGGATCGTCATGCCCTGCTCGCGATTGATCGCCCGGATATTTTCAAACAATTGTTTGGTGACGAGCGGCGCGAGGCCGAGCGACGGCTCGTCGAGCAGGAGAAGCTTCGGCCGGCTCATCAGCGCACGTGCGATGGCGAGCATCTGCTGTTCGCCGCCCGACAGCGTCCCGCCGCGCTGCGCGATCCGCTCCCGGAGCCGTGGAAAGAGCGCCAGCACGCGTTCAAGATCGCTGCCGAAATGGACGGGCGCGGCGATCATCGCGCCCATCTGCAAATTCTCATAGACCGTCATGCGCGGAAAGATGCGCCGCCCTTCCGGCGCGTGAGCAAGACCGAGCGCGGCGATCTCATGCGTCTTGAGCGCGGTGATATCCCGGCCGTCGAAAACAATCTGCCCGGCACTCGCCTGCGGCCGTCCGCAGATCGTCATCAGTAATGTCGTCTTGCCGGCGCCATTCGCGCCGATGAGCGAAACGATCTCGCCGCGCGGTACTTCGATGTCGACGCCGTGCAGCGCCTCGATGCGTCCATAGCCAGAATGAAGACCGCGAATGGAAAGCATCAGGCGCGCGCTCCTTCGCCCTGGAGGACGGCGACCGCCGTCTCCTCGTCCTCGACGCCGAGATAGGCGCGGATCACCTCCGGATTGACACGGACCTCGTCGGGCGGGCCGGCCGCGATCTTCCGCCCCTGCTCCAGCACCACGATGCGATCCGAAATCTGCATGACGACGCTCATGTCGTGCTCGATCAGCAGAATGCTGATCCCGTGTTCGTCGCGAATGGAAAGCAGAAGTTCGTTGAGCCCCTGCGACTCGCGCGGGTTAAGACCCGCCGCGGGCTCGTCGAGGCAGAGAAGCGATGGGCCAGCGCACATCGCGCGCGCGATTTCGAGCCGCCTCTGCGCGCCATAGGGAAGGCTTCCCGCCGGCAGATCGGCCTGATCGACAAGTCCGGTCCGCTCGAGCCAGTAGCGGGCCCGCTCGATGGCCTGCGCCTCGGCATGCAGGAAACGCGGCAGGCGAAGGAAGCCGGCGACCGAAAAGAGCGAGGCATGCATCAGCTTCACATGCTGCGCCACCATCAGATTCTCGACGACGCTCATGCCCGGGAAGAGCCGGATATTCTGGAAGGTCCGGACGACACCGGCCTGGGCGATGCGGAACCCGTCCATCCGTTCGAGCAGAAAGCTCGCGCCCGTCTCCCGGCGAAAGGTCAGCCGCCCGACATCGGGCTTGTAGAAGCCGGTGATGCAATTGAAGACGGTCGTCTTGCCGGCGCCGTTCGGGCCGATCAGTGCCGTGATCTGGCCGGGCGCCGCTTCGAAGGAGAGATCGTCGACGGCGACGAGCCCGCCGAAGCGGATCGTCAGATGTTCGACGGAAAGGACCGGAGGAACCGTCACGCGCCAGCCTCCTTCGCGCGCGGTGGAGTTCCAAGCCGCACCGTCGGATCGCGATGCGAGAGCAATCCCTGCGGCCGCCAGAGCATGATGAGCACCATCGCGGCGCCGAAGGCGAGCATGCGGAATTGTTCGAGTTCGCGGAACCATTCGGGTAGGCCGACGAGCAGGAAAGCCGCCAGCACGATGCCGATCTGGCTGCCCATGCCGCCAAGCACGACGATGGCGAGAATGATGGCGGATTCGATGAAGGTGAAGCTTTCGGGACTGATGAATCCCTGACGTGTCGCGAAGAAGGAGCCGGCGAAGCCCGCGAAGCAGGCGCCGATGGCGAAGGCCGAGAGCTTCACCATGGTCGGGTTGATGCCGAGGCTGCGCGCCGCGATCTCGTCTTCGCGCAACGCCTCCCAGGCGCGGCCGATCGGAAGCCGCCTGATCCGCAGCGTGAAGAGATTGGTCGCGAGCGCAAGCGCGAGAATGAGATAGTAGAGAAAGACGATGCGCTGGTTCGGCGAGAAGGCCAGGCCGAAAAACTGCGCGAAGGTCGTCCCGCCATCCGTCGCTGCGGGCACCATCGGCAAGCCGAAGAAGGACGGCCGCTGGATGCCGGAAAGCCCGTTCGGCCCGCCCGTCACCCCACCCCAGTTGATCAGCACCTCACGCACGATCTCGCCGAAGCCGAGCGTGACGATGGCGAGATAGTCGCCGCGAAGTCTCAACACGGGAAAGCCGAGCGCGACGCCGAAGGTGGCGGCGAGAAGCCCGGCCAGAGGCAGACAGAGCCAGAAGGACAGGCCGAAATTCTGCGACAGGAGCGCGTAGGAATAGGCGCCGACCGCGTAGAAGGCCACATAGCCGAGATCGAGCAGCCCCGCGAGCCCGACGACGATATTGAGCCCCCAGCCGAGCATCACATAAATGAGGATGAGCGTCGCCTTGTCGATGATGTTGCGGTCGGCAAAGGGCAGCCAGGGCATGACGATGGCTGCGGCGATGAGCGCAACGCCGAAGAGATAGCGCGTCCGGCCCGGCGCCTCGATTTTCACAGGTCTGGTCGCAGCCGGCCGCCGCATCGAAAGCGAGATGCGCGCCAGCGAAAAGAGAAGCCGGCCGCAAAAGACGGCTGCCGCCGCATAGACGACCCAGAGAAGCCGCGTGTCGAGCGTAAGACCGCGCGCCGAATCGACGAGGCGAAAGCCCAGGAGCGGAAAGGCCAGCAGGCCCGCAACCAGAGCCGCGGCGGCGGCATCCCGCACCAGCGCGGCGATGGAGATTTTAGCGTCGCTCTCCATCCGTCAGACCTTCTCGATCTCTGGCCGGCCGAGAAGCCCCGTCGGCCGGAAGATCAGCACAAAGACGAGAATGCCGAAGGCCGCGACGTCCTTGTATTCGATGCTGAAATAGCCCGACCAGAAAGCTTCGATGAGGCCGATCAGCATGCCGCCCAGCATCGCGCCCGGCAGCGAGCCGATGCCGCCGAGCACCGCCGCCGTGAACGCCTTGATGCCGACGATGAAGCCGATATAGAAATCGATGACGCCGTAATAGAGCGTGACCATCAGCCCCGCAACGGCGGCAAGCGCCGCGCCGATAACGAAGGTCGCCGAAATCGTGCGGTCGACGTCGACGCCGAGAAGGGACGCCATGGTCCTGTCCTGCTCCGCCGCGCGCTGCGCCCGCCCGAGCGGCGTGAACTTGATGATGTAGGTGAAGCCCGCCATCAACGCGACGGTGACGAGAATGATGCCGATCTGGAGATAGCTGATCGTCACCTGAAAATTACCGCTGGAGGAAAGCTCGAAGGAACCGCGGATCATCGGCGGCAGCGGCTTCACGCGCGCGCCCTGCGCCAGCTGCACGAAATTCTGCAGCACGATCGAAACGCCGATGGCGGAGATCAAGGGCGCGAGCCGTTGCGAGCCGCGAAGCGGCCGATAGGCGACGCGCTCGACCGTCCAGCCATAGACGGCGGTGAACCCCATCGCGAAGATCAATACGAGGAAACAGGCAAGCGGCACCCAGGTGATGCCCATCGTGCCCATCAGCATGAAGCCGACCAGCGAGACGAAGGCGCCGATCATGTAGATGTCGCCATGCGCGAAATTGATCATGCCGACGATGCCGTAGACCATCGTGTAGCCGATCGCGATCAGCCCGTATGTCGCCCCGAGGGTGACGCCATTGATGAGCTGCTGAAGGAAATAGGCCATCCGCCCCCGAAAATTTCCGACCCGAGCGCCCCCCGGCGCGAACGTGCGAACACTGCCATTCAATGGCCGCCCGAACAAGCGCATCCGGACCCCGCCATGACGCGAGACGCGAGCCGGGGAACCGGTGACGAAAGACCTGCCTAAGAGAGAGGCATCAGCGCCGCGGAAGGCCCGCGCCGACCGCGATGGCGGGCCGGACGGGGGCGGCAACGGCCGGTCGGGCCGGAGTAGCGGCGGTCGCCGGCGCTGCCGCCGGGACAGGCGCCCGGACGGGTGCGGCGGGCGCCGCTGCCGGCATACCGGCTTGCGGATTGACCCCGAACAGGCCCCGTTCGCCCGGCATGATGCGGAAGGCGTCCGAAATGCCGATCACGGTTTCGGCCCCGCCAAGGCAGAGATAACCGCCGGGTTTCATGGCCTTGGCCATGCCGGAAAAGACCTTCTTGCGCGTCGGCTCGTCGAAATAGATGAGCACGTTGCGGCAGAACACGAGATCGAGGCCGTTGATGCCGGCGGCGCTCGGGTCCTGCAGCAGGTTGAAGTTCCTGAACTTGACCATGGCCCGCAGCTTCTCGCTGATGAGCCAGCCTTCGCCGTCCTTTGTGAAATACTTTTTCTGCAGGTCCGCCGGCATGCCGCGCTGAACCTCGAAGGTCGAATACCAGCCCTTGCGGCAACGCTCGAGCATCTCTTCGGAAATATCCGTCGCGATGATTTCGATGGTCCAGCCGGCGAGCTTCGCCGACGCTTCGGCGAGCAGCATGGCAAGCGAATAGGGCTCCTGCCCGCTCGAACAGGCGGCGCACCAGATGCGGATGCGCCTGGTCGCCTTGTTGCTCTCCATCATCGACGGCAGCATCATCGCGCTGAACCGTTCGAAGGGCCAGCGGTCGCGGAAGAAAAGCGTCTCGTTGGTCGTCATCGCCTCGACGACCTGGATCGTCAGCGCCTCGTCGGTCCGCTGGCGCATATGCGCGACGAGTTCGCTCAACGACTTCAGCTTCATCTTGCGAGCAATCGGCGCGAGCCGGCTTTCCAGCAGATAGGCCTTGTCCGGCGTCAGCGAGAGGCCCGAGCGCTGATAAAGGAACTGCCGCAGGAATTCGAAATCGTTGCTGTTCACAGCGTCTCCCCGCGGGCGATGCGCCCGATTGTCTTGCCTATTTCGCTGAGCGGCAGCACGGCATTGCAGATGCCCGCCTGGGCGACGGCGCCTGGCATGCCCCAGACCACGCTGGATGCCTGGTCCTGCGCGAGCACGGTGCCGCCGGCTGCGGCGACGACCTTGCAGCCTTTCAAACCGTCGTAGCCCATGCCCGTCAGGATGACGGTGAGCAGCCGCTTGCCGTAGATCGCCGAAAGACTGCGAAGCATCGGGTCGACGGCGGGACGGCATGAATTTTCCGGCGGCGCGTCGCTCAGGCGGAGCATCGTGCTGGTGCCTTGCGCTTCGGCGATCATGTGGAGACCTCCCGGCGCGATATAGATATGTCCCGGCTTCAGTATCTCGCGATCCTGCGCCTCGGCAGCCGGCCGGCCGGCATAGCGCGTCATATGCTCGGCGAGAATGGCCGTGAAGGTCGGCGGCATGTGCTGCGTGATGACGATGGGCTGCGTGACGCCGGGGCCGATCGACTTCAGCACCTCCGAAAGCGCCTGCGGCCCGCCCGTCGAACTGCCAATGGCGATGACCGCCGGCTTCTCGATGGTGGCCTTGCGCAACGCGATGGTCGTGACCGGTGCAACGCCGCCGATGCGCGGCGATGAAATGGCCGCGGAGCGCATCTGGGCGCCCGATCCCGTTCCCACGCTGCGCCGCGCCCTCGCGCCATGCGCCTTGACCTTGGTAACGAGTTCGATCCGAAAATCGTCGGCGCTGCTGAGCCCCGTGGTCGGCTTCGGCACGTAATCGGCGGCACCGAGCGACAGCGCGCGCAGACTGATGTCGGCATTCCGCCGGGTCAGCGACGAGACCATGATGACTTTGATGCCGGGGCTGATCGCGAGGAGCTGGGGCAGCGCCTGAATGCCGTCCATTTCGGGCATCTCGACATCAAGCACGATGACGTCGACCGCGAGGGACGGAAGAAGCTTCAGCGCCAGAGCTCCGTTCGCAACCGACGAGACGACCTTGATGCCGGGGTCGGATTCGAGAGAGCGGGTCACGATGGCGCGGACGACGGAAGAGTCGTCGACCACCATGACCCTGCATGTATCGTCGGACGGGTTGGCACCCCCGTTGCTGACGGGCATGGCGGCTTGCGCTCTCATAGGTTTGTCCGCCATGTTCGGTTCCACTTCGCCCGGCTTCTTCTTCGGCCGGGTCAGCTACATAAATATCAGGCGAACAATTTATCGATGACGTCCTGCTCGATACCTTCGCCTTCAAGCGCCGGACCGTTGAGCAAGGCCTCGTCGGCATGAGCGGCCGCCACAGGCTCCGGCTGGATCTGCGACGACGCACCCGACCAGGCGCCTTCGAGGTCTTCGATCTTCTGTTCGACGAGTTGAAGCGTCTTCAGCACATTCGAAATCCGCTGCCCCGTGATGTCCTGAAAGGAACAGGCTTCGAAGATCTTCATGCACTGATCGTTGACGATCTCGGCGGCGGCCTCGGCATCGCCGAAGTCGATCGACATCATGTCTTCCGCGGCGAGCATGATGTCGTTCGTCGCGGTTTCGGTCAGCGCGAGAATGGCGCCGATCTCTTCGCTGGCGCGCGGGAGATGTATCTCGCGCAAGGTCGGATCGTGCAGCTTGCCCATCTCGCGTCGGGCGACCAGGATCGTCCGCACGATGTCGACGCATTCCTGCGTCAGCTTCTTGATGCGCAAGGAAGCTTCATCTGCGCTCATTAAAACTCTCCCAGTACGGTCTTGAGCTTGGCTTTGAGCACGGCCGCACTGAAGGGTTTGATGATGTAGTTGTTGACGCCGGCCTGACGCGCCGCCACGACGTTCTCGACCTTGGATTCCGCCGTGACCATGATGAACGGCGTCTCCTTGAGGTGGTCGTCGGCGCGCACCGTCTTCAGTAGTTCGAAGCCCGTCATGGGCTGCATGTTCCAGTCGGAAATAACGAGACCGTATTCGCGGCTCTTCATCATGGCGAGCGCCTGCGTGCCGTCCGCCGCTTCGTCGATGTCGCTGAAGCCGAGCTTCGCAAGAAGGTTGCGGACAATCCGGAGCATCGTCCGGTAGTCGTCGACGATGAGGATTGGCATGTTCATGTCAACCACGGGTTTGTCTCCTTGATGCTGTTCTGCAATTGCGGCGGTCATGCTTCTGCCCTGATGGCGCCCAGAACGGCGCCGATGTTGAGGATGATGAGAAGGGTTCCTTCGAGACGATAAAGTCCCTCGGCGATCTGGCGCCATTTCGGATCGAGCGTGGCCGGATTCTGGTCCCGCTGATTTTCCGAAAGGCTGAGCACCTCGCCCACCTCGTCGACGAGGAGGCTGTAAGGCTCGTCTTCGTGCTCGACGACGACGGCCATGGCGCGGTCGGGAAATTCCGCCGGTGCAAGACCGAGACGCTGACGCATGTTGACGGCGGTCACGATGCGACCGCGCAGATTGAGCGAACCGGCGATCTCCGGCGGCGCGAGCGGCACACGCGTGATCTTCTGCGGCCCGAGCACGTCACGGACATGCAGCACCGGAACGCCGAAGGTCTGGCCGGCAACCGTCATGGTCACGAAATCTTCCGACCGGGCCCGGTCGAGCACGGCTTCTTCCTGTTGCGTTCTCATGCTGCAGTCTCCTCACGGAACTCGTCCGCCGAAAGCACCCTGGATAGCGACGTCAAAAGCGCCTTCGGATCGAGCTTCGTCACATAGTCGTTGAAACCCGAGTGCCGACCGCGTTCGAAGTCCTGCGGATTGGCGTGCGACGACAGCGCAACCATCGGCACGTCCTTCCAGCGGTCCTCCGCACGAAGCGTACGGGCGAGATCGAAGCCCGACAGACCCGGCATCTCGATATCCGAAACGATGATGTCGAACTCGCCATCTTCCTTGCAGAGTTCGAGCGCGGCCTCGGCATGTTCCGCGATCGTCACCTTGTAGCCGGCCATCTTGAGCATGGGCATCAGCAGGTTACGGAAGAAGCTCGAATCCTCGACGAGAAGAACGCGGCGCTCGACGTCACTGCCGAAAGGCTCGCGTGTCTGTAGATCGAACCAGGCATTGTCGCTCTGGCGCAGATAGTGAACCGTGTCGATGACGTCGGTCGAGCGGCCGGCGATGATCGAACTGCCGAGAATGCCGGGTTGCGTGCTCCCGACAAGCTGCAGATCGAGCGAGCCTTCGACGATGTCGACGACTTCGTCGACGACGAGGCCGCACATCCTGTCGCCTTCGGTGAAGACGAGGATCGGATGCTTGCCCGCGCGCGGTGCCGGCAGCCCGTCGATCCCGACGAGCGGCATGAGGCCGCCGCGATATTGCAGCACCGTCCGCTCGCCGGCCTGTTCGGCCGTGGAGAGATCGGCTTCCTCGAGACGCGCGATGAGCGACAGCGGCACCGCCTTGGTGTTGTCGCCGCCGGCCCGGAAGACGAGCATCGAAACCGTCTCGCGCTGGTCGTGCGAGGCCGACAGTGCGTCGTTCGCCTTGGCTTCGGCCTGCGCGGTGCCGCTGGTGGCGGCTGCGATGCCATTCGGATCGAGGATCATGATCACGCGCCCGTCGCCGAGAATGGTCGTGCCGGAGAAGAGCGAAATCTGGCGCAGCGTGCGCGACGTCGGCTTCACCACGATTTCTTCGGTGTCGAAGACGCGATCGACGATGATGCCGAAGACGAAGCTGCCGACTTGCGTCACGACGACATAGAGTTCCTGCGCTTCGCTCTCGTCCGGCGTCTCAAGTTCGAGAAGCCGGCTGAGCGCCACGAGCGGCAGAAGCCTGTCGCGAAGACGGTAGACGGGATGACCGTTGATGAGCTCGACGCCCTGCTGCGAATTCTTGCTGATGCGCACGAGTTCGATGACGCTGCTCTGCGGCATCGCGAAGCGCTCGCCGCGACACTCGACGATGAGAGCCGAGACGATCGCGAGCGTCAGCGGAATCTTGATGACGAAGCGCGAACCCTGACCCTCGGTCGACGAGAACTCGATCACGCCGCCGATCTTTTCGATATTGGTGCGCACGACGTCCATGCCGACGCCGCGGCCGGAGACGCTGGTGACGGCGCTCGCCGTCGAGAACCCCGGACGGAAGATGAACTGCTGGATCTGCTGCTCGCTCATGCCGTCGAGCTGCGCTTCCGTTGCGAGTCCGTTCTGGATCGCCTTGGCGCGGATGCGCGCGGTCGGCAGGCCGCGTCCGTCATCGGCGACCTGCACGATGATGTGACCGCCTTCGTGACGCGCACTGAGATGGATCGTGCCCTGCTCCGGCTTGCCGGCGGCGCGGCGCTCTTCCGCGCTTTCGATGCCGTGGTCGCCCGAATTGCGGACCATATGCGTCAGCGGATCCTTGATCGATTCGAGGATCTGCCGGTCGAGTTCGGTTTCGGCGCCCGACATGACGAGGTCGATCTTCTTGCCGAGTTCCTGCGCGAGATCGCGCACGAGACGCGGCAGCTTCGACCAGGCATTCCCGATCGGCTGCATGCGCGTCATCATGACGCTTTCCTGCAACTCGGTCGTCACCTGGTTCAATCGCTGCAGCGGCGCGGAGAAGGGGCTGTCGCCCACGCCACGCAGGATCTGCAGAAGCTGGTTACGCGTCAGCACGAGTTCGCTGACCATGTTCATCAGATTTTCGAGAACCGCGATATTGACGCGCAGCGTCTGCGACTGCGTGTTGGCGGCCGCTGCGGCGGCCTGCGCCGCATCGGCGGAGATCGTCTGCTGCTCGGTCTTCGTTTCCTTGGTCGAACGGCGCGCAGCCGGCTTCCTGACAGCTTTCGGCGCGACGGGCTCGATCACCGCGGCAACCATCGGCTCGTCTTCGTCCTCGGCGACATCGGCCTCCACGACGGCCGGCGCCGCGGGCGCGGTCACGGTGGAAACATTGAAGCGCGACAGAACCGCGTTGACGTCGGTGTCGGCCACTTCAAGCGTGCCGAGCGCCTTGCCGAACTCCTCGCGCAGCAACTGGATTTCAGCGGGCGCCCAGCCATTGGCGAGCAGACCTGCGATGACGCCGTCTATATCGGCGGTGGCATCAGAATTTCCCGTCAGCACAGAGGCAAAGGCACCTGCCAGTGCAAATTGCAGGTTCAGAAGTTCGCTCTCGGCATCCGGATGGTTCGCAATCGATGTCAGAAGCTCGGCACAGGCCTGCTCGCAGGCCGTGTCGAACACCGACGCTCCGCCGATACGCTGATAGAGACCGTCGATCGACGGCAGCTCCTCGGGTTGGGCGGGCTCGTCCGTCGCGCCCTCGGCTTCATCGGTCAGTGCATCGAACGCATCCGCTTCGGCCTCGTCGGCGGCCCACTTGCCGCTCGCCATGTCGCGCAGCGCCATGATGACATTTTCGTCGCTGCCCTCCGGCTCCTCGCCGGAGACGGCAAGCGCCGCGATCAATTCCTTGATGCGGTCGAGCGCGGCCAGAACCAGGGAGACTGCATCGGCGGAAACGGTGAGTTCGCCATCGCGGACCTTCCCGAGCACGTCTTCGGCCGCATGCGCAACAGCTTCGAGGCGCGGCAGACCGAGAAAGCCGCAAGTCCCCTTGATCGTATGCATGATGCGGAAGATGCTGCCCAGCAGCGCAGGATCGGTCGGCCGCTGTTCCAGCTCGACGAGTTCGCTGTCAAGCATGTCCAGC
>CAISYL010000293.1 GCA_903889655.1 uncultured Alphaproteobacteria bacterium
GCCGCTGGAACCGTCGGAAAGCCACTTTTTTCGCACGGTGTGGAAGAGCTTCCGCGCATCCTCGGCACAGCGCGACCTGTCCGCATCGGTGCCGACGACGAACGTATCGCCGCCATCGCCCTCCCATTTTTCGAACACCGGGCCGATGTCGATGAAGAAGATATCGTTCTCGCCGAGGACGACGCCAGGCTCGGACTCGGCGCCGAATGTCTTCGTCGTGTTGGAACCGAAGCGGACATAGACACCGTGCCAACCGCGAAGCATGCCGTGGTTTTTCAGAATATCCTTCGCCATGGCGACGGCATCCTCCTCGATCATGCCCGGTTCGACGCGGGCGGCGATTTCGTGGATAGCCGTGCGGGTTTTCCGGCGAACCATCAGCATCTGCCCCGTATCGAAGGCTTCCCCCACCCGCTCCAGTGCAGTCTTTTCAAGAACGACGTCCATCACTTGTTCTCCCTTGAATGAGATGTTGGTTGGCAATGTTCAGGCGACTCGATGGGTGAGTTCGAGATCCTGACGGATGAAATCCGTGGCGGACGGCTTGCGGCGATAGACCGTCAGTATCCAGGTAACGCCGACAGCGAGATAGACGAGGAAGAGATAAGGGAAATAGCAGACCGGCGCAGGCGGCACGGGATAGACGCTGCCCACCGTCGGTATCGCCAGCAGCAGCAGGGAGGCAGCGCAGAGTCCGAGATCCTTGTTGCGGAGTTCGCCGATTTTGCGGAGATAGGCCGGCGCGCTCAGGGTGATGAGGCAATAGGGTACAAGAAAGCCGAAGGCCGCCATCGTTCCCACATAGTTGAAGATATCGAGCGGCGCGAGATGCGAGATGACGCCGAGCGTCGGCACCGTGAAGGCGATCGCGGCCATGACGGAAACGGCGACATGCGGTGTCTCGTTCCTGGCGTGTGCGCCAGCCGTCGCCTGATGGAACAATCCGTGGCGTCCCATTGCGTAGATCATCCGGCCACCCGCGTTGAGGCAAGAGAGGCAGAGCGCAAAGAAGCTCACCATCGCGCCGAGAGAGAGCGGGATCTGAAGGATCTTCACGTGCGCGATTTCGGCCAGCACATTGAGTGGGGCGTCCATCTGGTCGAGCGACGTCGCATAGCCACGAACACCGAGCACCATCGTGTAGGTCACGAAGACGAAGAAGCCGCCGGATATGACGAGGCTATAGATGACGGCACGCGGGATCGATTTGAGAGGATTGCGGGCCTCGTCTCCGAACGCGGTCGCGCATTCGAAGCCGACAAGGCTGAAAATGGCAACGACCACGCCAAGACCGACGCTGGACCAGGGCAATTTACCGACGTCGAACTGCGCGGTATCGACGGCAAAATGATGCTGGCTGAGGACTACGACGCAAAGCAGCGCGATGAGCGCCATCGATATGCCCTCGAGCGCCAGCATGAGAATGGCCGAGAGCTGGACATTTTTCCAGGCGCAGTACCACGCAATTCCGACACAGACAGCGAACAGAAAAATCGGCGATACCGACAATCCCGCCATGCCGAGCAATTTACCGGCAAAAATCGAAAAGCCGGTAACGCCAGCCATTGAAATGCCGAGATAGGCCCAGATCAGCGACCATCCACCGATCCCGCCCGCCGTCAGGCCGAGACCTCTGGAGATATAGGCATACATCGAGCCCGAGCCGGTGGAGCGCCGGGCAAACTGGTTGAGGTTCAGCGCCACGAACAGCAGCATCAATGTCCCGAGAGCGTAGGACATCCAGCTCCAGTCTCCCGTGTTCGAATACATGACCGGGATGATCAGCGCTGCGGTCATGGTGGGAGAGATCAGTGCGATGGCCTGAGCCAGCAATTCTACGAAACCCAGGCAATTGGCTTTGAGTCGAGTGTCCGACATGGGAATGCCCCTTGAACATGAGAACGTGGGGCCGTGGCCTCGCGCCCGGCGGCTCGATCAAATCGTGAGCCGCCGGAGAGACGCGCTTTGCAACGGGCATAATCAGGCTAGAGTGATGGTGGACCAGACAGAACATCCAGTTCTGAAATGTTTACTGGTCCAGGAGGGCACATGCTGCGGCCTTGGGATTTCAAGATCGTCGTCAACCGCAAGGCCCGTGCTGCGGTTTACCTTCAGATCGCCCACGCGATCATCGAGGAAATTCGCAGAGGCAGGCTCGCGCCGGGCAGCGTTCTTCCCGGCACGCGGGAACTTGCGGAGAGCCTCTCGATCAATCGGAAAACGGTGATCCAGGCTTTCGACGAATTGGTGGCCCAGGGATGGGTCACGACCGACGGCACACGCGGCACTTTCGTTTCATCTCATCTGCCTACCGTCGACACCTCCCGCAACGGTCGCAATGGGGCCAGAGAGCCGAAGCGGACCGGCATGCCATCGCAGCCGGATTTCCAGATCCGCGGCAGTGGCCCCGACCTTTCACTGCAACTCGCCGGCAAGGGAATGCTGGCCTTCGACGACGGCGCGCCCGACACGCGTCTTCTTCCCGTCAACCAGCTCGCCCGCGCCTATCGCCACGCGGTCGTCTCGTCGGCACGCGCCAACAGGCTTGGCTATGGAGATCCGCGCGGCACCGAAACATTGCGCGAAGCCGTCTCGACCATGCTCAATGTCGACCGGGGTCTCACCACCACGCCGGACAATATCTGCATTACCCGCGGTAGCCAGATGGCGATCTACCTGGCCGCTCGAATGCTGGTCGGACCGGGCGATACCGTCGTGGTCGAGGAACTGAGCTATCCTCCCGCCCGCGAGGCTTTCCGCGCGGCAGGCGCCACCGTGGTCGGCGTCGGCCTCGACGAAAAGGGAATGAATATCGAGGAACTCGAGAAGCTTTGCCGTCGCCGCCGCGTTCGCGCAGTCTATGTCACGCCGCATCATCAATTCCCGACCACGGTTCTGATGAAACCCGAACGCAGGCTCCGGCTGCTCGCCCTCGCGGATCAGTTCGGCTTTGCCATCGTCGAGGACGACTACGACCATGAATTCCATTTCGCCCATCAGCCTTTGCTCCCGCTCGCGAGCGTGGACCTCTGGGGCAAGGTCTTCTACATCGGCTCGATGTCGAAACTGATCGCGCCGAGCCTGAGGCTTGGATATATCGCGGCGCCCGTTCCGGTCGTCGATCGGGCGGCGGCCGAGATCATGCTCATCGACCGACAGGGCGATCCGGCAACCGAGATGGCAATCGCGGAGATGATGGAACAGGGCGACGTACACCGTCATACGAGAAAGGTTTTGCGCGTCTACGAAGAACGCCGCGAAATCCTTGCGGAATTGCTCAGAATAAACCTTGGAGATCTCGTCAATTTCATCTTGCCGGAAGGCGGGCTTGCGCTCTGGCTGCGCTTCAGCGCGGAGATCGACCCGGACGAATTGATTGAAGAAGCAGCAAGGGGCAGGCTCCGCCTGATTTCGGGACGAACCTTATCGACATCGGGGTCTCCGGTCGCCGGCACGAGGCTGGGCTTCGCAAGCCTTGGAAGGAGCGAACTCGCCGAGGGTGTCAGCCGCCTGACAAAAGCAATTAAAAAAGCGACCACGACGCGTCGAACGCCGTCAAGATGATCGCGGCACTTCACTTTTTATATGCGATATGCGCCAGCCGGATATCCGAAAGACCATCAAAGAAAGATAGCCGGATTTGATTGATCTGATGTCGAAGTAAGCCTCGCCCGCTTCCGGCGTTTCACGCCGCTTCTCAATCCGGAATCAACCGGTTCTTGTCACGCCGGCTCGTTCGTCCCGCGACCGAGATGATCCGTCTCGTCCAGACGCTCGCGTTCCGGCGCGCCGAACAGGCGGAACGCCATGATCGACGCGGTCTCCCGGATACCGGGAATCTTGTGAAGCTTGAAATTGACGAACTCACCGACACTTTGCTCTTCCGGCAGATAGAATTTGGCCAGAAGATCATAAGGTCCCGTCGTGGAATAAACTTCCGACGTCTCTTCCAATCTTTCGACCAGACGCTCGGCGACGTCATAAGCTTTTGCAAGCTCGCACTTGATCTGCACATAGACGGGTTTCATCTGCATTCTCCTGCGTCACGAAGGGAGCCGGTTCCCGAGGTTCGACAAACGCACAACTTCTTGCGGTGTCGAGACGCCCGATTCGACGTATCCGCCGACGCCGCCTTCCGGAAGGCTGGCGCCGGTCCCGCCATCCTGCGCAAGAAAGGACGGCGAAGACGGGCGCTGGAGTACGCCCGCGGACGCCGCATCCCGCCGCCTTTTCCGCGAGGAACAGGAACGACGCCGGGATTTTACGCCCTGCCTGGTATCGCATCGTTGCGCATACAGCCATCCTCGAAGAAAGGTCTTTGCCTTTCAAGCATTGGAGCGTTGCGTCAGACGGCATCCAGCGCATGGGTGGACGTCTTCAGTTTCTCCAGAAGAGAGATCAATACCTGCAACTCGGTGCGGGTCATTGCCTGCATCGCCTCAGCGATCCATTGCTGATGGGCGGGAGCCATGGCATCGAAAAGCTTCCGCCCGCCGCGCGTCAGGACGATCAAGGTACTGCGCCTGTCTTCCGGATGAGGTTTACGCGCGACCAACTGATCTTTTTCCATGGCATCGATCAACGTCGTCACGTTGCCGTTGGTGACCATCAATCTTTCCGATATCTCGCCCATGGTGAGCATACCACCCGCAGCATCGAGTTGCGCCAGAACGTCGAACCGGGGCAGCGTCGTCGAGAACTCGGACCGGAGACGGCTTCGAACCTCACCCTCGATCGATTTCGAGCAGGACAGCAGACGAAGCCAGGCGCGCAGTTGCTGCTTTCCGGCCCCCGCACTCGTCTTGCGAGAATGCGTCGCTGACAACGAGGTGTTTCGAGACGATTGCATAATTTCCCCTATCCATGGCGCGGTCAGGGAAACAATAGGATTTTCCCCGTGCTCCGTCTGCTTTCCAGAAGTTCGTGAGCCGCGGCCGCTTCATCCAACCGGAACCGATGACCGATGACCGGTTGCAAAGTCCCTTTCATATAGAGATCGCATAAATCGCGCCACGATGGCGGTATCAATTCCCGTTTCCGGGCGAAGATCACGCTCAGATTGAGCGCTGCATAGACGGCCGATTTTGAAAGCAGCGTGCCAACATCCGGCCGCGGTTCGATCCCGCCGGCCACACCCACAGTGACGAGACGTCCGAGCGGCGCGAGAGCCCGCTGCAGCGTCTCGAACAACTCGCCTCCCACCGTCTCGATGACGAGATCCGGGCCCTGCCCCGCCGTAATCTCGGCAAGCCGGGAGGCAACATCTTCGCGACGGTAGTTGACGACATGCTCTACGCCGAGCCCTGCAAGAAAACTGCGCTTCTCGTCTGAGCCGACACCCGCGATTGCCTCCATGCTCCAGGCTTTCGCTAATTGAAGAATGGCGGTTCCAAGACCGCCGGCGGCGGCACTGATGAAAAGCCGATCTCCAACCTGCGCGCGTCCCAGCGTACGAAGCGCGTGATAGGCCGTCAGGTAGACATGGGTAAAAGCGGCCCCGTCTTCGAAAGACATGGTTGCGGGAAGCGGCAACGCATAATGCGCCGGCACCGAAATCCATTCGGCATAGGCGCCGCCGAAAGGAGAATAGATACCGACACGATCGCCTGGCTGGTGATCGCGCACGGCAGCGCCACAGGCTTCGACAATTCCGGCCCCTTCACAGCCGACGACGATTGGGGGCGGTTGCATGCTTGGGTGGGCGGCCTCACGACACATCACGTCGGCATAATTGACGCCGATTGCGTGGAGCCGCACGAGCACCGCGTGATCGTCGATTTCGGGCATCGGCAGATCGACTTTGGCAAGCACTTCAGGCCTACCACGGCGCTCGGCACGTATCGCCTTCATGAATTCATTCCCCTCACGTCACTTTCAACCGCACCTGATGTGCCGGCTGCTCCCATTCTCCGCTCTCCATGATATGGCGTAAGACGCCCACCGCGTCCCAGAGTTCCGCATAGCCGAGATAAAGCGGCGTGAAACCGAACCGTAGAATGTCCGGTGCTCGGAAATCGCCGATGACACCCCGCGCGATCAAGGCCTGCATGATGGGCCAGCTCTCGGTGTGGCTAAGACAGACCTGACTGCCGCGATATGCGGCATCCCGCGGTGAGACGATCGCGAAGTCGAAGCCGGCGAGTTCCTGCTCGACCAACGCGGCAAACACATCCGCTTGCCGAACCGATTTTTCGCGCAGGGCATTCATGGGAACCTCGAGCACCAGATCGACACCGACCTCAAGCGCCGCGAGGCTGATCAACGGTGGTGTTCCGACCAGCGCACGCTCGATGCCTGTCGCCGGTCGATAGGAAGGCTCGAATGAGAAAGGATCGGCATGGCCGAACCAACCCGTCAACGGAACAGCAACGGTATCCTGATGACGTTTGGCGATGTAGAGAAAGGCGGGCGCGCCGGGGCCGCCATTGAGATACTTGTATCCGCAGCCGACCGCGAAATCCGCACCGGCAGCGGCAAGGTCCAACGGAACGGCGCCTGCCGAATGAGCAAGATCCCACACGGTCAACGCGCCCGCCCGATGCGCGCGCTCCGTTACCTTCGCCATGTCGTACATGCGGCCTGTGCGATAGTTCACATGTGTGAGCATGACGGCCGCGACATCCTCATTGATCGCGCTCTCGATGTCATCGGGCTCGGCCAGCACAAGTTCATGCTCACCGCCGAGAAGCGCGATCAGACCTTCGGCCATATAAAGGTCGGTTGGAAAGTTTGCAGGTTCCGAAAGAACGATCCGCCGGCCCGGCCGGAGCTTCAGCGCCGCCGCCAGCATCTTGAAGAGATTGACCGACGTCGAATCCGCAACAATGGTTTCCCCTTCGCCCGCGCCGATCAACCGGCCTATCTTGGCGCCGATGCGCTGCTGCAGGTCGATCCAGCCATATTGATTCCAGCTCCGGATGAGCCCCTGCGCCCATTCGACATCGACCACGTGGCGCACTCGCTCGGACGCGGCTTTCGGCATCGCGCCGAGTGAGTTTCCGTCGAGATAAATGAGGCCGTCCGGCAAATGAAACCGATCCCGAAACGAGCGTAGCGCGTCATGCTCGTCCATTGCCTCTAGAACGGCGCGATCCAATTTCGTCGTCATTTCTGCAATTCTCTCAGCACGGCCCGTACCGGCGCGGCGTCGAGTTCCGCAAGACGCAATGGCAAGGCGATAAGCTCATAGTCGCCCGGCATCACCGCATCGAGAACAAGGCCTTCGAGGATCGACATGGAATTGCGGCGAACGGCATGATGCGCATCGAGCGTCTTCGATGTTTCAGGGTCGAGAGACGGCGTGTCGACACCGATCAGCGCCACGCCATGCAAAGCGAGAAAGTCGATCGCGTCGGCGGCAACCGAGGTGA
>CAISYL010000294.1 GCA_903889655.1 uncultured Alphaproteobacteria bacterium
GGGAGATCCGGTGCCGAAACACCGCGAGCCCCTTTCGCACAATCCGTTTTTTCGCAGCCTGTTCCCGCCGTCGATCTTGCACCGGTGGCGGAGGTCATGCGCGAAATCGTCAATCGCGTGGAGAGCAGCGAGAAGCGCAGCACAGATCTTGCGCGGCGCCTGGAACAGACCGTCGGCCAGTTGGCCGAGCGGCTCGATCACTCGGAACGCGCCATGGAACATATCCCCGACCAGCGAACGCTCGATCCGCTTGAACGCAAGATCCAGCAGCTCGCGGAGCGGCTCGAAGAATCCGAGCGCGGACGCGGTGGTCGCCGCGGTTCGGACGACAAATCCATTCAGGCTCTCGAAAAGGCCGTCAGCGCCGTCGTCGATCATCTCGACACGGCGGAACGTCGCACGGAAGAATCCCTGTCGGAAATCCGGCAGACGCTTGCCAAGGTCGCCCACCGCGTCGACGAGCGCGACGAGGAAGAGGAGCGCGAGGAAGCGCAGGCCCGCTCTCGCGCCCTCGAAACGCATTTGCAGACGCTCGCCGGCCGCCTCGAAAAGATGGAGCATTCCGTCAGCGGCGTCAGCGCACAGGCCGTCGAGACGGCGCTGAAGGCAATCGCCGAAAAAACCGATGCCGAGCAGCACAAGGCGACGATCGCCGCGCTTCAGCGCAATCTCGGCGAGATCACGCACAGGCTCGAACGCGCCGAGCAGCGCACCGACGAGACGCTCAAGACCTTCGAGATGACGGTCACGAGCATCGCCAAGCGTCTCGACGATCTCGATACGCCGCACGCCCAGGCCGACGTCGCGCAGATCATCGATACCCGGCTCGAGCAGGTGACAAATCGCCTGCATGACAATGAGCAGATGACGCTCCAGGCCGTGCAGACCATCGAGCGGGCGATTGCCGGCATGTCGGACAGTCTGCATGTCGCCGAGAACCGCTCGCGTGAAACGATCGAGTCGCTGCATGTGATGCTCGAGCGGATGACCGACAGGCTCGGCCGCCTCGAAAAGGAAACCAAGGCTGCCCGCACGCAGCCGGCGCAAATGCTCTCACCGCAGATTTCAGTCGGCGGTGCCGGCAGCGGCTTCGTGCCCGGTGCGCAGGGTTTCCCGATCCCGAATTTCGATACGCCGCCCATGGGCGGTTTCGGCGCTCCCTCGGCGGAGTTCCGCAGTCCCTTCGCCGATCCGGGCTTTACCGAGCCGCAGCAGCGCGCCCTTCCCGCCGCGCCGTCGCCGGCCAATGTGATGCCGGAGCGCGTCAGCCCCGAACCGGCCGGCGATATACCGCCGCCGCCTTTCGCGGCAGACGACGACGAACTCGAATTGCGCGACGCCGAGCCCGAGATCAGCAATCCGGCTCTCGAACAGGCGCGCACGGCGCATGATTTCCTCGCCGCCGCGCGCCGCGCCGCACAGGCCGCCGCGCAGAACGGCCGTGGGCCGCAGCAGCCCGGCACGGGGCCCGCTCCTTATGCGGAATCATCCGCCCGCTTCACCGCCTTCGACGACGCGCGCGAAGGCCGGCGCAAGCGTGTGCTGACGGGCGTCCTTGCAGCCGTCATTCTCGTCGCCGCGGGTTTCGCCGCGGTCCGCTATCTCAACAACCAGCCGCTCGTGCCGGTCGTCGACACGACGGTCGGTGTCCCGGAGACGGTCAAGCCAGCGCCCGCCGCGACCGAAACGCCGGCCGTGAAGCCCGCCGATACGAATTCGGCCGTCACCGTGCCTGCCGCACAGGAACATCCGGAGGCCAAGCCGGACGACGCCGGAGCAAAACCTTCGGGGGCGGCGGCTCCTTCTGAAGCGGCGGCTCCGGCGTCCACCACGCCCGCACCCACCGCGCAGGCGCCAGCCAAGGCCGAACCGGTCTCGCCGATCGTCCCCCTGCCGAAAAAGACGGCGCCGCACAGCGCGACGACGATCCCGCGCGCGGAAACCAAGGGCCCGACGCTGACGCCCGCCCCGGCAAAGCCGGTCGACAGCGCGCCGCTCGGTCAGACATCCGATCAGGCCATTCCCACCGGCGACCGCGCGCTCCGCGCCGCCGCCGTGAAGGGCGAACCCGCCGCGCAATACGAAGTCGGTCAGCGCTATGCCAATGGCGACGGCGTCAGCGCCGATCCCTCGCAGGCCGCCTACTGGTACGGGCAGGCCGCCGATCAGGGCCTTGCCATCGCGCAGTACAGGCTCGCGACGCTTTATGAAAAGGGCCGCGGCGTCGCACAGGACGATGTGCAGGCACGCAAGTGGTACGAGAAGGCCGCCGCGCAGGGCAACATCAAGGCGATGCACAATCTCGCCGTGATCTATGCCGAAGGCCGCGGCACCCGACAGGATTTCACGACCGCGGCGCACTGGTTCGAACAAGCCGCCGAATTCGGCCTCGGCGACAGCGAATACAATCTGGCGATCCTGCAGGAGCGCGGTCTCGGCGTGCAGCAGGACTATGCCGCCGCCTACAAGTGGCTCTCGATCGCGGCCAAGGGCGGCGACAAAGGCGCGGCGCAGAAGCGCGACGAACTGGCTGCGAAGCTTGATGCGGCGACGCTCGCCCAGGCGAAGGTCGCGGCCGAGACATGGACGCCGAAGCGTCCGGACCCGCTTTCCAACGGCGATCTTTCGTCGCTGACAGGCGGATCGTCGGGTGCGGCACCCGACACGACGGGCAGCCTCGCGACGCCGCAGAACGCCATCGGCCGCGCGCAGGCCATGCTGATGAAGCTCGGCTACGATCCGGGTTCGTCGGACGGCATGATGGGGCCGCGTACGCGGGATGCCATCCTCACCTATCAGCGCTCGGCCGGCCTCGACCAGACCGGCACTGCCGATCCGGCGCTCATCAAGTCGCTCGAACTCGCGACACAGTAAGCTCTCCTGTTCGATCGAGCCTGGCTATTTGATCGCCCCGTCTTCGGGCCAGGCCGCACGCCAGCGCCTGTCCGATCTGAGCGGCGAATCTTCCTTGATGAACATGAGGTCCACCGTCCCGAGCGCGTTGTCGAGCGGGCGGCGTGCCATGCCGACGATGTCGAAGATGACAAAGCCCTTCTCACGCATGAAGCCGATGATCTCCCAGGCCTCAGGGCCGCCATCGACCGTCGACAGCACGCTCACCTCGACAATCAGCGCGTCAAGATCGGCGATGCGTTCGCCCATGCCGCGCAGGACCATGAGTTCGGCGCCCTGCACGTCGATCTTGCAGAGCGCGGGGCCGGCAAAATCCGGAAACGCGACGTCGAAGCGATGGATCGGCACGCTGTAACGCTTCGTCTCCCCCAGCGGTCCGATGTCGCGGAAAAGGCTCGCGCCGTTGATGTCGTCGAGGCGCTCCTCGATGTCGATTTCGCCTTCGATGTCGCCGAGCGCGAAGCTGCAGATCTCCGCATCGATCTCATCGGCAATGCGGCGCATATGGGGGAGCGAGCCCTCAGTCGGATCGACCAGAAAGAAATGCGCCTCCGGAAAGGCGTGGTAGAGATCGGGCGTTCCGGCAGCGACGCCGATGTCGAAGACGGTCTTCGGATTGAAGCCCATTTCCTTCAGCGTATTCGTGCCGGAAACCCACATGGCGACGCTGCCGACGTGATGCAGTCTCTGCCAGAGGGGGCCAAGAAGGGGCCGCAGCGGTTTCGTAGCGGATTTGAGGAGCATGATCTTCCCAGGAGACATTTCCACGGGCAGCCCGCAAGGCTGCGGGCGCATTGTCGGCCACGCACGTCTCTCTTGCCCGTGACCAGCGAGTGACCAAAGCGGGTGCCCGCCCGCCTCTCGGCCGCTCACACGCTGGGAATCGCGGCGGCGACGTGCTACGCCAGTTCCACCTCCCGCGGACATAATGCGCGCCTCAAAGGCCGCCGGAGACCCCGCATGCAGATTTATCTGCCGATCGCCGAACTCCCGGTCAACGCGCTGGTCATTCTCGCCATGGGCGCGGCCGTCGGCTTTCTCTCCGGCATGTTCGGCGTCGGCGGCGGGTTCCTGATGACGCCGCTGCTGATCTTTCTCGGCATTCCGCCGGCGGTCGCCGTCGGCACGCAGGCGACGCAGGTCGTCGCTTCCTCGGTCACGGGCGCGCTGGCGCATTGGCAGCGCGGCAGCATCGATTTCAAGATGGGAGCCGTACTGCTGGCGGGCGGCATCGTCGGATCCGTCAGCGGCATCTTCATCTTCCGCCTGCTCACCCAGATCGGCCAGATCGACCTCGCGATCTCACTCATTTACGTCGTCTTCCTGACGATCATCGGCGTGCTGATGATGACGGAGAGCCTGCGTGCGATGCAGGCGGCGGCGCGCGGAACGCCAGTGCCGGCAAGCCGCGGCGGCCAGCACAGCTGGATTCACGGACTGCCGTTCAAGATGCGGTTTCGCCGGTCCAAGCTCTATATCAGCGTGATCCCGCCCATCCTGGTCGGCTTTTTCGTCGGCATGCTGTCGGCGATCATGGGCGTCGGTGGCGGCTTCATCATGGTTCCGGCCATGATCTATCTCCTGCGCATGCCCACCTCGATCGTCATCGGCACGTCGCTCTTCCAGATCGTCTTCGTGACGGCCCTCACCGGCGTCATGCAGTCGGTCGAGAACCAGACCGTCGACATGATGCTCGGGCTCATTCTGGTCATCGGCGGGGTGGTCGGCGCGCAATATGGCGTGCGCGCCGCGGCGCGGCTCAAGGGCGAGCACCTGCGCGCCCTGCTTGCGGCGATCGTGCTGCTGATGGGACTGCGGCTCGGCTGGGATCTCGTCACGACACCGCCCGACCTCTATTCCATCTCAGACGTGGCGCCGCATTCATGACGATCCGCGCGCTGCATAGCCTGGCAATCGTCGCCCTCCTTCTCGGCGCGGCGCCGGCGCGCGCCGATCAGCTCGTCACGGACTTGTCCGAACACAAGATCGCCATACGCTCGAACTTTACCGGCACGCAGATTCTGCTTTTCGGCGCGGTGGAGGCGAACACGCCGGGCGAACGTGCGCTCGACCGCGACATCATCGTCGTGGTGACGGGGCCTGCACGCGCCATGACCGTGCGGCGCAAGGAGCGCGTCGCCGGCATCTGGGTCAATCACGACTCGCTCACCTTCCCCCGCGTGCCGAGCTATTACGCGGTGGCGAGCACGAGGCCGCTCGAAGTGACGGCGGGCATCGACATTCTGAAACGCGAGCAGATCGGCATCGACAATGTCGACCTCGGAAGCCCGCGCGCCCAGTCGATCGACGGCAGCGAGGAAATTCTGCCACCCGACGAAGAGCAGATTTTCACCAAGGCCCTGATCCGCAACAAGAAGCGCGAGCGGCTCTATATCAGCGATCCGGGCGGCGTCACTTTTCTGGGTCAGACGCTCTTCCGCGCCACCGTCGACATTCCGGCCAATGTGCCGGTTGGGCTCTATACGGCCACCGTCTTCCTGCTGCGCGACGGGCAGGTCGTCGACGCGATCGCCTCGCCTCTCTATATCGACAAGAGCGGTCTCGAGCGTTTCATCTATCGCCTTGCTCATGCGCAGCCCCTCTTCTACGGCCTCGTCGCGGTGCTCGGGTCGGTGCTGGCCGGCTGGCTCGCTTCGGCGCTGCTCCGCGAGCGCTGACTGCATTCCCCCCGGCCTCGATTTCGCTATAGTGCCTGCCGGAGCGGGGAGAAAATCATGTCGCAAGAGCGCGTCGCGCAACTCAATAAATTCGCAAGACACAAGCATCCGGGCCTCGTCGGCGTCGAACTCGAGATCTGCGAGGCCGATCTCGTCACCGGGAAAATGACGGTGACGGAGCCTGTCATCGCCGGCACCGGCTTCCTCTGGGCGCCGGTCGTCATCACGCTGGCCGACTGGCTCTGCGCGGCCGGCATGTCGCCGAACCTGCCGGAGGGCGCGAGCTTCACGACCGTCGAGCTCAAGACCAATTTCCTCGGTTCGGCCACCGAGGGCGAGGTCGTCTCCGGCCGCGCGGTGCCTGTTCATCGCGGCAAGAGCACCCATGTCTGGGACGTCGAGGTGCGCAACGACACCAAAAACCGCGTCATCGCACTTTTCCGCTGCACGCAAATGATCCTTTATCCGAAGCAATAATTGACGCATGGCTTCGCGAGGCCGGCGCGGCTAAAGTGCCGGCCAACAAGGCGGACAGGCTATGGCTGATCTCAATATTTCCTATGCGGCTGCGGCGGCGGGCGGGCTTCTGAGCTTTCTCTCGCCTTGCGTGCTGCCGCTCGTCCCGGCCTATCTCTGCTTCATCGCCGGCACGTCCTTCGAGGAACTGACGAAGGACGAGGCGAAGGGACATGAGAAGCTGACGCGGCGCGTAGCGATCGGCGCCATCGGCTTCGTGCTCGGTTTCTCGACCGTCTTCGTCGCTCTGGGGGCGAGCGCCTCGGCGATCAATCCCTACATCCTCGCGAACAAGGAAATCCTCGGCCGCATCGCGGGGGTCATCATCATCGTCTTCGGCCTTCATTACATGGGCGTCTTCCGCATCGCGATCCTCAATCGCGAGGCCCGGTTCCAACCCGACCGGATCGGCGACGTCACACAGAGCCTCTGGATGCAGTTCCTGAGCCCCTATGTGCTCGGCCTCGCCTTCGCCTTCGGCTGGACCCCATGCATCGGGCCGATCCTTGCGACGATCCTCGCCATCGCGGCGTCGCAGGAAAGCCTGCGCGCAGGTGTGCTGCTGCTCTCGACCTATTCGCTCGGGCTTGGTATCCCCTTTCTCGCCGCCGCTTTTGCGATCCGCGGCTTTCTCACTTTCGCAAAGCGCATCCGGCGGCACATGCAGAAGATCGAGATCGCAGCCGGCATATTGCTCTCGGGAACCGGACTGCTGATGGTGCTCGGCTCCTTTGAGTCTATCGCCATTGCGCTTATCAGGTTTTTCCCGTTCCTCGCGAAGCTTGGCTAGTCGCCTTCGAGACGATGCGCCGCAACGGGCACCACGGTCCGCGCGCCCATCATCCAGGCGTGAAAGCCAAAGCCCGGCAGCAGATTTTCATAGGCGACGTCGAGTACATTGAGCCCGCCGGCATAGGCGCCGAAAGCCGGCAGTATCGCGCGCGTGCCGTCGGACGCCACGCAGCGCCGACGCAGACGACGGCCGCGCACACGCACCGCCGCGCAAGGATGGAGATGGCCGGCGATCTCGCCCGTCGACGGCGCGGGGCGTGGCTCGTGGCGGAAGGTCAGCGGGCCGGCGCGCAGTTCCTCATGCACCGTGCCGCCGAATTGCCGCGACGGCCGCGGATCGTGATTACCGGCGATCCAGATCCAGTCGGTGCGCCGTGTCAGGTGCGCGAGATGCGCGGCATCCTCGGCCCCCATGCGTGCCTCCGCGTCGAGATCGTGAAAACTGTCGCCCAGCGCAACCAGCCGCGACGGCTGCCAGCGCGCGAGCAAGGCGTCGAGGCGGCGCAGCGTCGTTCGCGTATCGTAAGGCGGCAGGGCAATGCCGCGCGCGGCGAAGGCGGAACCCTTTTCGAGATGGAGATCGGCGACGACCAGCATGCGCTCGGCTTCCCACCAGATCGCACCATCGGCAAGCACGGTCAGCGCCGCACCGCAGACGCGCAAGGCCGGCGCCGCATGCAATCGCTCATCCGGTTCTTTTTCGGCTGCGTCAAACAAGTCTCGTCGCCTCTTCGATCAATTCGTCGGCCGCTTCGTGGAGCAGCGCTTCATTCGCCTCGCCATTGACGGATTCCTTGCCGATGTCGAGAAGGACAGGCACGGCGAGGGGCGAGACACGGTCCAGCCTTTTTAAGACGATTCGTCCCTTGATGCGCTTCAGCATATCGGCGACACGGGCGATGTCGAGAAGGCCGGAGGCCGCATCGTCATAGGTTGCGCGCAGGAGAATGTGGTCGGGCTCATGTTCGCGGAGCACGTTGTAAATGAGGTCCGAGGAAAAAGTCACCTGCCGCCCCGTTTTTTCCTGGCCCGGATAACGCCGCTCGATGAGACCGGAAATGATCGCGCAATCGCGGAAGGTGCGCTTCAGGAGGTTCGATTCCGCCAGCCAGGATTCGAGATCGTCGCCCAGCATGTCCTCATCGAAGAGGCGGCCGAGTGGCAATTGTCCCCGCTCGGCGAGCAGACCGACGTCGCGCAAGCACCAGATCGCCAGCGAATATTCCGATGCAATGAAACCCAGTGGCCGCGCGCCGTCGCGATCGAGACGGCGGGTCAGCAGCATGCCGAGCGTCTGATGCGCTAGACGGCCCTCGAAGGGATAGCAGACGAGATAGAAGCGGTCGCCACGCGGGAAGCATTCGACCAGAAGCTCACCCTCCTTCGGCAGAACGGAGCGCCATTCCTGCATGCGCAGCCATTCCTTGACCTGCGGCGGGAGATGCGCCCATTCCTCGCGATGCGCCAGCATGCGGCGGACGCGTTCGGCCAGATAAGTCGAGAGGGGGAACTTGCCGCCATAATAGGACGGGATCATCGGTTCACCACCTTCGGCGCGCGTGACGAGCGCTTCCGTTTCGGCAAGACCCTCGAAGCGGAGGATGTGGCCGGCGAAAATGAACGTATCGCCGGGCGTCAACTGATCGATGAAATATTCCTCGATCTCGCCGAGCATGCGGCCGCCCATCGCGCCGCGCGGGCGGCGGCCCTTGCCGATCAGCCGGATGCGGATCATCGGCGCCTCGACGATGGTGCCGACGTTCATGCGGTATTGCTGGACAACCTTGGGAGATGACGGCCTCAGGCGCAGGTCGCCCGTCATGGGCGAATTAGGCCGGAGCCGCGCATAGCGGTCATAGGTCTTCAGCGCGTAGCCGCCGGTCGCGACAAAATCGACGACGCGATCGAAGGTATCTCGATCGATATTGCGATAGGGCGCGGCGGCACGGACTTCGTCATAAAGCGCATCCGGTGCGAAGGGTTCAGAGCAGGCGCGGCCGAGCACATGCTGCGCGAGAACGTCGAGCGCGCCTTCGCGGCGGATGCGGCCATCCTGCGCGCCTTCCATCGTGGCGGCGCGGGCGGCCTCGCATTCGAGCACCTCGAAGCGGTTCGCGGGGACGAGGAGCGCGCGGGACGGTTCGTCGAGGCGATGGTTCGCACGGCCGATGCGTTGCGCGAGACGGCTGGCGCCCTTCGGCGCGCCGATGCAGATCACGAGATCGACTTCGCCCCAGTCGATGCCGAGATCGAGCGTCGAGGTGCAGACGACGGCGCGCAGCGTTCCCGCCGCCATCGCCGCCTCGACCTTGCGGCGCTGCTCCGGCGCGAGCGATCCATGATGCAGCGCGATCGCCAGACTGTCCTCGTTGAGATGCCAGAGCGCCTGGAAGACAAACTCCGCCTGGCTGCGTGTATTGACGAAGACGAGCGTCGTCTTGTTGTGTCTGATCGCGTCATAGACGAGCGGCAGCGCATGGCGTGCCGAATGGCCCGACCAGGGGATGCGCGTCTCGTCTTCGTTGTCGCTCTCCGGTCCTTCATTGACCAGCACACTGATCTCAGGCCGTGCCCCGGGCGGCGCGACGACGACTTCGCTCAAGGCCTCGCCGCCAGGAGGCTGCGGCATCAGATAGCGGCGCAGCTCGTCGGGCTCGGCGACGGTTGCCGAAAGACCGACGCGGCGGAGCTTCGGCGCCAGCGCCGAGAGGCGCGCGAGGCCGAGCGCCAGAAGATCCCCGCGCTTCGAATTCGCCAGCGCGTGAAGTTCGTCGAGCACGACGCAAGCAATATTTTCGAACAATGCCGGCGCGTCGGCATAGGACAGAAGCAGTGCCAGCTGTTCCGGCGTCGTCATCAGAATGTCGGGCGGCTCGCGGCGCTGGCGCTGGCGGCGATTGGTCGGCGTATCGCCGGTGCGCGTCTCGATGGAAATGTCGAGACCCATTTCGGCCACAGGCGTCTCGAGATTACGCTTCACGTCGACAGCGAGCGCCTTCAGAGGGGAGATATAGAGCGTATGAAGGCCGGGCCTACGAGTCTTACGCTCGCTCAACTCGACGAGGCTCGGCAGGAAGCCCGCCAGCGTCTTGCCGGCGCCTGTGGGCGCTATCAGCAGGGTGGACCGGCCGGCGCGGGCAAGATCGAGCAGCGCCAGCTGATGGGCACGCGGCGTCCAGCCGCGCATGGCGAACCAGTCGGCGAAGCGCCGGGGCAGCCCGTTGCTTTCGTCTGCGTCGCGAAGCGGCGTCGCTTTCCGGCTGGTCGGTTTCGGCATTTTCATTCAATACCACGGGCCGCCGTCGCAGACCTCATTCCCCCGGATCGCGAAACAGGGCTAAAGTGCGCGCGGGGGCGAAAAAGTTTAGACGGAAGTTGCATGATGGAATGGCTGCCCCCGAGCATTCAACATAATCTTGACCTCGTTCTGCCGCTCATGCTTGACCGCGGGCTCAACATCGTCGGCGCCATTGTCATCCTCATCCTCGGCTACTGGCTCTCGGGCAAGGCGCGCCATGCCGTGCATTTTCTCATTCGTCGCGCGCCACATAGCGACGCCATGCTCGAAAGCTTCTTCGGCAGCATCGCGGCCTATGCCGTGATGATCTTCACTCTGCTGGCGGTGCTCGCGAAGTTCGGCGTCCAGACGACGAGCCTCATCGCCATGATCGGCGCCGCCGGTCTCGCCGTCGGCCTCGCGCTCCAGGGCACGCTTTCCAATGTCGCCGCCGGCGTGATGCTCCTGATCTTCCGACCGTTTCATGCCGGCCATTATGTCGAGGTCGGCGGCATCGCCGGCACGGTGAAACAGCTCACCTTGTTCACGACGGAACTCGCCACGGCGGACAATGTGCAGATCATCGTGCCCAACGGCAGCGTCTGGGGACAGGCGGTGAAGAATTACAGCTATCATCCGACCCGGCGGACGGAGCTCACCTTCCGCATCGATTATACGGCCGACCCAATCAAGGCGATGGACGAACTCAAGACCATCATCGAGGCCGACAAGCGCATTCTCAAATTGCCGGCACCCGTCGTCGCCGTGACGGCCCTCAGCGATATTTCAGTCGACCTGCTGCTTCGAATCTGGACCTCCGCCGGCGACATGGAGCCGGTCAAGTTCGATCTGTTGCAACTTGCCAGGGTGAAGTTCGATGAAGCGGGGATTGCCGTGCCGACCCTGCCGCATATGATCCGTGTCGATGGAACCGAGCGCGAAGCCTGATACCGCCGTCGGGCTCCGTTTCGCCCTATTTCTTCCCCAATTTTATGAGATAGGGTAATTCCAGCGCGACGGGCGCACGAGGAGTTTGCTCATGCATCGGATTTTTGGCGGCCCCATTCTACCGACCCTGGTCAAACTCGCGGCGGCCTCGATCGTCGTCGGCCTTCTGCTCGCCTTCTTCGGCATCAGGCCGGTCGACCTCTGGTACGATTTTCTCGATACGGTCGCCCGCATCTGGCACATGGGCTTCGATGCCATCGACTGGTCGGTGAAATATTTCGTGCTCGGCGCCGTCGTCGTCATTCCAATCTGGCTTTTCGTCCGGCTATGGACTTTTCTCGTCGAGAAAAAATAGCCGTCCTTCGGCGATAACAAGTGACGTAGCGGCACGCTGCGGCGGCTTGCCTGCATTATGAAGGCGGCATTCCGCCTGCTATTCTTCCGCCAAACAAACGACGGGAGGATTGCATGGCTTCGATGTTTCGCGACGGGCTGCTCAAAGGCAAGCGCATTCTGATCACCGGTGGCGGCACCGGCCTCGGCAAGGAGATGGCCGAGGATTATCTGCGCCTCGGCGCCGAGGTCTATATTTGCGGCCGGCGCAAGAACGTGCTCGACGACACAGCGAAGGAGCTGATGGATTTCCATGGAGGCTCCGTCAAGACGCATGCGGTCGACATCCGCGTCGCCGGCGCCGTCGACGAAATGATCGGTGCGATCTGGGCGGATGGCGGCCCGCTCACGGGCCTCGTCAACAACGCCGCAGGCAACTTCATCAGTCCGACCAAGGATCTTTCGCCGCGCGGTTTCGACGCTATCGCCGGCATCGTCTTTCATGGCTCCTTCTACGTGACCCATGCCTGCGGCCGGCGCTGGATCGAAGGCAAGACCAAAGGCAGCGTCATTTCGATCCTGACGACATGGATATGGAACGGCAGTCCCTTCACCGTACCGTCGGCCATGTCGAAGGCGGGGCTCAACATCATGACGAAATCGCTCGCGGCCGAGTGGGGCCAGTACGGCATTCGCCTCAATGCGATCGCACCGGGGCCCTTCCCGACAAAGGGCGCCTGGGAACGCCTCAGCCCCGGCGAGTCCGTCGAGGGTGGCGACAATTCGCGCGAGGGCATTCCGATGGGGCGCGTCGGGCAGATGGACGAGTTGAAAAATCTCGCGACATTCCTGATGGCCGATGGTTGCGACTACCTGACCGGGCAAACGATCGCCATCGACGGCGCCATGCATCTTGCAAGCGGCGGAAATTTCTCGCGGCTGTCGAAACTTTCCGAAGAGGAATGGGACGGCATGCGCGAAATGATCCGCGGCGCCAACGAGAAGGACAAGGCGCAGCGGAGCGTCTGAAGCTAGCGCGCGCTCCACATGATCGCCGTCAGACGCCACATCGCGTATTCGGCCGGCGGAGGCATTTCGCCTGCTTTTGCCGGCCGCTTGCCCGCGAAAATGTAGATGATGTGATCCGATTTGGCCGCCGTACAGAAGATGCGGCCCACATATCGACCGGCGCCCGGAATGCAGTCCGGCCTGTCGCCATAGCGATAAAGCGACTTCATCCGCGCCCCGACGCGTGCATCTTTCGCGTCGGCGATGCGCCGCGTGAAGACGGTAATGCCCGTCACGTGCGGATTCTTGCGGTCGCCGTTCGACTCGAGCTCCATCAAAAGCTCTTCGCCTCTCCAGACCCGCAACACGGTATAGGGCGCAGCACCTTCGAGCGTCACCTTCTCCGGTCTGAATGTCAGGCCGGCAGGCAGCAGCGCTTCGAGCGTCTTCGTCTCGAAAGGCGTTTTGTCGTTCAATGGGCCGAGGCCCGTCTCGCGCACAACATAGGAATCGATCCGCGCGGGCGTGGCGGCGGATGCGCTCGCCGCCCATGAGGCGCCTGCTGCCATCAGGACGAGGCACCACGTAAATCGCTTCAACAAGATATCCCCCAAAACGTCCGTCAGGTTTTCATTGCGAACTGTCGTCGCCATCCCAGAGGATGGCCGTCACATGCCAGTCGGGCAGCACTTCGGGCGGCGGCACCTGGCCGTCCGGCGCGGGTGGTATGCCTTGCAATTCGTAGATGATGCGATTGGAGCCCGGTTGCGGACAATAGATGCGGCCCCGTTTCTCCATCGCGCCCGCCATGCATCCCGACGGCTTGGTTGCCGTGAAGATATCGCGGAAATAGGAACCGATGTGAATGCCTGTATCGTCGCGAACAGTGTCGCTCAGGATCAGCACGCTTTCGACATGCGCGCCGTCGCCCGATGGATAAAGTTCAAAGAGCGTACGATCCCCGTCCGTCACGCGGATGATATGCGCACCCGGTTCAAGCGCCGAGGAGACGGTGGCATCGACCTTGTAGCCGGGCAGAAGCTTTGCGATAGCGGCCACGTCGAACGGCGTCTTGACGGAAATGGGACCGACGCTATCCCTGGTCACGACGGGCTCGGAAGATTTCGAGCAGGCGCCGAGAAGAAGCACGCTTGCGAAAACCGTCACGACCGCCGGGATAAGCCTCATCATGTCTCTACCGCAAAGCCTTTCGCGCTAATCCATCGTTATGACGACTTTTCCGACAGCCTGCCGATTCTGCAGCATACGCATCGCGTCGACGGCCCGCTCCAGCGGAAAAGTCGCGCAGACATAAGGAACGATCTTTCCTTCGGCGGCAAGCGCGTCAACAACCTCTATATTGTGCTTTCCCGCTTCCGGATCGCGACGGCCATATTCTCCCGCCCTTACGCCGACGACGGAAAATCCCTTGATGAGCGGCATATTGGCCGAGATCGTCGGGATGCGGCCACTGGTGAAACCGATGACAAGAAGGCGTCCGTTCCAGGCGATGCAGCGCACGCTTTCGTCGAAGACATCGCCGCCTACAGGATCGTAAATAACGTCCGCGCCCCTGCCGCCGGTCAGAGCCTTGACCTCCTCGCGGAAGCCCTGCGTCACATTCAACACATGATCTGCGCCGCGTGCCTTCACGACTTTCAACTTCTCATCGGAGGCGGACGTCGCGATAACGGTCGCACCCAACACCTTGCCGATGTCGACTGCCGCCATGCCGACGCCGCCGGTGCTGCCATGCACAAGCAATGTCTCGCCGGCTTTGAGATGTCCGCGAATGACCAACGCCACATAGGCCGTGAGATAGGCGGCCGGATAGGCGGCGGCGTGAACGAAATCCATGCCTTTCGGAATGGGGCGGCAGGCGGCGGCGGAGGCGATCGCCTCTTCGGCGAAGCCGCCGATGCGGAGACCGGCGACGACGGCATCGCCGACTTTCAGTGCCGTCACGTCGGGGCCGATCTCGGCGACGATGCCCGCACCTTCCATGCCGGGCGCGAAGGGAAGTTCCGGTTTGAACTGATATTTGCCCTGCACCATCAGGAGGTCGGGGAAGTTCACCGAACATGCCTTCAGGCGCAACCGGACTTCTCCCGGCCCCGGCGGTGGCAGGACAACGTCGTCCATGCGCAGGACGGATATGTCCTCGGACAATTCATGCACGCGCTGGCTGCGCATCATCTCTCCCCATCTTCAATTCAATTTTGTTGAGGGGAGCATAGGTGCAGACCGCACCGGAGATCAAACGATGCCCAGCGCCTCGAGCATGGTGACGATGCCGAGCGCGAAGAAGATCGCTGCCGCCGCGCCGCGCACGAGTTCGAGCGGCAGGGCCTTCGCCGCCGCCTCGCCGAGAAAGACGACGGGGACATTCGCCGCCATCATGCCGAGGGTCGTGCCCGCCGCGACGGAAAAGAGATCGTGAAAGCGCGCACCGAGGCCGATCGTGGCAAGTTGCGTCTTGTCGCCCATCTCGGCGAGGAAGAAGGCAATCGTCGTGGTGACGAAGGGACCGAAACGCGATGCTTCGTCCGGCGCATCTCCGGCCTTGTCCGGGATCAGCATCCAGACGCCGCCCGCGACGAAGGAGATGCCGAGTGCCCATTGAAGGACATGCGGCGTGAGCCAGTTCGCCACCAGGACGCCCGCTTCGGCTGCGAGCGCATGATTGACGATCGTCGCGACGAAGATGCCGGCGATGATCGGCAATGGCTTCATGAAACGTGTCGCAAGAATGAGCGTGAGCAATTGCGTCTTGTCGCCGATCTCGGCGACCGCGACGGCGGAGAGCGAAATGAAGAAGGCTTCCATGGGACTTCCAGACCGGGCGCGTTGAAACCAATGACCTGAGAAACGCGTCTGCCCGGTAGCGGACGCGCCTCAAGCCAAAGGTCTCGCCAAGCGGTGCTGGACACCTGCCGCGCGCGCCATGATCCGAGGACCAAGTTTGTTGACGCGCACCCTTCTCGCAATGGAAGGCGGCTACTCCCCTAAGGATGGAAGGGAAATACCATGCGACTCAGGGTGGGGGCAAGCCGAAAGGACGAGGCTTGCCGGAGACGAAGACCAGTGAAAAGCTGCGCGCCGGGAGGCCGATCATGAACGATATTCGCTTCGGACGCGCGCGGGTCGACGGCGTCGACCTGCATTACGCGGAGGCAGGCGCGGAGGATGCGCCGCCGGTTCTGCTGCTGCATGGATTTCCCGAATTCTGGGTGAGCTGGCGTGAACAGATACCGGCTCTGGTCGCGGCCGGTTTCCGCGTCATCGCACCCGATCAGCGCGGCTACAATCTCAGCAGCAAACCCGCGGGTGTCGAAGCCTATGATCTCGACCGGCTCGCGGATGATGTGATCGGTCTCGCCGATCATTTCGGCATCGCGAAGGTGAAGCTGGTCGGCCATGACTGGGGCGCCTCGGTCGCGTGGTGGCTCGCGACGACGAAGCCGGAGCGGCTCGAACGCGTGGCAGTCATCAATGCACCTCATCCTGCGCTTTGGCTGAAGGCCATGCGGGAGGACAAGGCGCAGAAGCGCAAGAGCTGGTATGTGCAGATGTTCCGTCTGCCCTGGCTTCCGGAAGCCGCCATGAAGGCACGCAATTTCAGGGCGCTCGCCGACACTCTGGTGCAGTCGAGCAGGCCCGGCACGTTCAAGTCCTCCGACCTCGCCGAATATCGCGAAGCCTGGTCGCGACCTGGCGCACTGACGGCGACCGTCAACTGGTATCGCGCCCTTTTGCGGAAGCGGATGCCGGAAAGCCTGCCCTGGATCAAATGCCCCGTGCTGATGATCTGGGGACTCGAAGATCGTTTCGGCGAGAAGAGCACAGCGGAGGCGAGCCTCGCGCTTTGCGAAAATGGCTGCGCGCTTTTCGTCGAGGGCGCGACACATTGGGTGCATCACGAAGAGCCCGCGCGCGTCAACGCGGCGCTGATCGAATTTCTACGCGATTAAAAGGTGTGAAGGACGCGACGCACGTCGCGAGCGATTTCCTCGCAGGCGCGCTTTGCCGCCGGCACTGCACCCGTCATCGCCGTGAAGGCATGGCAGAGACTGTTGTAGCAGCGATAGGTCGTGTTGACCTCGGCCTCCTGCAAACGCTCTGCATAGGCAAGACCCTGATCGCGCAGCACGTCGAAGCCGGCAGTGACGACGATCGCCGGACATAATCCTTCGAGGTCGCCGGCTTTCAGCGGCGAAGCGCGCAGATCCTTCGCGTCGCCGCGATCGTTGAGGTAATGGCCGATGAACCATTCCATGATATCGCGCGTCAGCGGGTAGACATCCGCGCAGCTATCCCAGGAGCCGCCCTGCCACTCCATATCCGTGACCGGATAGATGAGGAGTTGCAGCACCGGCGGCTCTTCGCCCGTGCGCTTCGTCTCCTGCGCGACGACGGCGGAGAGGTACCCGCCCGCGCTGTCTCCTCCGACGCCGATGCGGCGCGTCATGCCGAGCGCCGGCGCGTTGTCGCGGGCGTAGCGATAGGCGGCCAGCGCATCCTCGACCGCAGCCGGAAACCTGTGTTCCGGCGCGAGGCGGTAGTCGACCGACAGGACGACGCATTCGCCGAGTTCCGCCAGCATCGAGCAGAATGTGTGGCACGTGTCGAGATCGCCGATGACGCAGCCACCGAAATGAAAGAAGACGAGGCCGGGCAAAGGGCCGCCGGCATTGCGCGGCGTATAGAGCCGCGCGGCGATCGGACCGCCGGGACCGGGCACGGTCACCGGTTCGATCAGAACATTCCTGCTCGGGGCCGCATCGAGCAGCTTCAGACCCTCCGCCGTCGCGGCGCGCGCGGCCACGGGATCGAGCGTCGTGATGGAGGGCGCCTTCGCGCCCTGCGCCGCGAGAAACTGCGCGCGCGCATCCAGCGTGCGACCGTCGATAGACAGCGGCTTGCCACCCGACATCGCAATCAGCGCGTCGTCCGGCAGCGCGAGCAGCGTCCGCACGATCAGTTTCTGAATCCCCACCAGCGTCCCCCCAGAGGTCACTTCTTCTGCGCGTCGGCCTTGACCGGCAGCGCATGGAAGCCATGCAGCACGAGCGTCGTCGCGAAATCTGCGGCGATCTTCGGTTCGATCTCGGCGCGCATGATCATGCGGTCGCCGATTTCCATGGCGATGCCGACAACGGCCGCCATCAGATATTCCGAATCGACCGGCGGCACATTGCCGTCGCGAATATCTTCCTCGATATATTCGCGGATCTCCTCGAAGCCTGCGATCATCTCCGGCGTATCCATGCGCACGCGGAGCGCGGCGGGATTGCGCCGCATGATCTGGAAGGTCATGCGATCGGTCGCGAGATAATCGAAATAGGTGCGATAGGCGTTGCGGATGAATTCCTCGAAATTGCGCGAGCGGATGCGATCCGCCTTGAGCCGTGGACGGATGCGGCGCATGCCGTCATCCATCAGGGCTTCGAAGACCTCTTCCTTGCTCTTGTAGTAATTGTAGAAAGTACCCGAGGCGAGACCGGTCTTGCGGATGATGTCGCGCACGGTCGTCGCGCCATATCCGAGCTCCGCGAAGACCTCGCGCGCAGCATTCAGAATAGCTTCCCGATTATTGAGCTTCGTCTGCTCGCGCTTGCCCATCGGCTTTGCCGAGGACGCGAATGCGCCGTCCTGCCCCGCAAGCGGCGCCTTCTCCTTCACCTCGGTCATGATCGAACCAGGGCCCTCATATAGGCAGACGAAATCATCACTTCATCCTCGAGGCGCAGCCCTGCGCCGATGCCGAATCCACCCTAATCTAGACGAAAGCGCCGCGAGGTCAATTTAACGAGCCGTTCACTCGCAAGAAGATTGTTAAGAATCAATGCGTTGTGGCAATATTCCGCGACAAGTCGCGCTAGTCGTCGTGACGGAAGTCGAGCCCCATGATCGCCATGTCGACCGTTTTGCCATCTGCGGCGAGCGGCAGAATGACCGTCTGAAAGCGGTAATAAGCCTTATCGATCCAGAAAAGCCTGCCTTCGAACGCAAGCGGGGCGCGGCTTTCGACCAGGCGGCCGATCAACGCGACCGTCTCGTCGAGCAGGTGGCCGGTGAATACCTCACGTGCCCTCATTCCGGTCCGGTCGTGGCCGATCATCTCGACGAACTTCGTGCCCGTCAGGCGATAACGATAATCGAGCGGGTCGCGCAGGATATCGACGAGGGCGACATAGGGCATCAGCCGCGGGATATCCAGCGGATCTATATCGCGCCGACCCGGCAGGCTGCTTTCTGGCTTCTTGCTCAGCCAATAAACCCGCAACTCGCGCAGCTTGCCGTCGAGCGAGGCCGGATCGGCCAGCAGCCTGAAATCGGTTACCGCATCGAGCATCAGTTCCCCGTTCCGAGGCGAATGAGGATCGCCAATCCCTCCACCGAACGTTAGGCTTCCTATCGTAACGATCAAGGTGCGGAAAAGTACATGGCAGCTGAATTCAGAATGACGCCCGATACGATGATGGCCATGAAAGACATGCTGATGCGGCATGTGCCACATATGCACGCGCTGGGCGTCGAGATCATCGATGCCGCCACCGCTCAGGCTTGGCTCCGCGTGCCTTATGACGAGAAGCTGATCGGCAACATCGAAACGGGCGTCATCCATGGCGGCGTCATCACGACGCTGCTCGACAATACCTGCGGCATGGCCGTGCAGCTCGCGATGAACGAGCCGACCTCGATCGCCACGCTCGATCTCCGCATCGACTATATGAAGCCGGCGACGCCGGGCCTGGCGCTCGTCGCACACGCGCATTGCTACAAGACGACGCGCAACATCGCCTTCGTGCGCGGCACCGCCTATCACACGGATGCCGAAGACCCGATTGCGGCCTGTGTCGGCACCTTCATGCTGGGGGCCAACCGCACCGTCCCGTCAAGCGTTGCGGCGGCGAAGGCCGCGCTCGAAGCGACGGCGAAGGAGTAAGGCGATGAGCGAGACCAAGGCACCGCCACGCGATCTCAACCGCTTCATCGAAGCGATCCCCTATGCCCGCTTCCTCGGCATCACGGTCGACCAGAAGGGCAACGAGATCACCACCGTCATGGCGTTCGACCACAAGCTCATCGGCAATCCGTTGCTGCCCGCGCTGCATGGCGGTGTCATCGGCGCCTTTCTTGAAATGACCGCGATCATCCAGCTCGCCTTCGAGACGGGCAGCGCCGCGATTCCGAAACCTATCGGGCTTACCATCGATTACCTGCGGTCCGGTAGACCGCTCGACACTTATGCCCGCGCACAGATCACCAAGCAGGGCCGCCGCGTCGCGACCGTCCATGCGGAAGCCTGGCAGGACGACCGCTCAAAGCCCATCGCCGCCGCACACGGACATTTCCTGCTGAAGACGAACGAGGATGCGGTCGGCTGATGTCGGACGACGCAGGCGCGCGACCTCCCGCTCCCCGCATCACGCATGCGCAGGTATTGCGGCTCGCCGGACCGATCGTTCTTTCCAACATCTCGACGCCACTGCTCGGCATCGCCGACATGGTGGTTATCGGGCGCATTCCGAACCCGGCCGCGCTCGGCGCCATCGCACTGGGCGGCACGATCTTCAATTTCGTCTATTGGGGCTTCGGGTTCCTGCGCATGGGAACGACGGGGCTGACGGCGCAAGCGGTCGGCGCGAGGGACGTCCACGAAGTCAGCGCCAATCTCGGCCGCGCCCTCCTCGTCGCGCTCGCCATCGGCATTTCGCTCATCGCATTGCAATGGCCGATCGGACTTGCCGCCTTCGCGCTTCTGAAGGGGAGCGCGGAGGTTCAGAACATGGCGCGCGACTTTTTCGCGATCCGGATATGGAGCGCGCCGTTCACACTCGCCAATTTCGCTATTCTCGGCTGGTTCATCGGGCGACAGAAAGCGAATGTCGCGCTGGTGCTGCAGATCTTCATGAACGGCATCAACATCGTTCTCAACGTGACCTTCGTCGCCGCGCTCGGCTGGGCGGTCAAGGGCGTCGCCACGGGCACGGTGATTGCCGAAATATCGGCAACCGCGCTCGGCCTTGCTCTCGCCGCCCGCGATCTCAAATCGGGTGGATGGCATTGGGAATGGTCGCGGCTCATCGATCGCGAAAAGCTCGGCCGCATGATCGCCGTCAATCGCGACATCATGATCCGCACCTTCTGCCTCATTTTCGTCTTCGCCTTCTTCACGTCGCAGGGCGCGCGCTCGGGCGACGTTCTGCTGGCGGCCAATGCCGTGCTCGGGCAGTTCATCGCCGTCTCGGCTTTCCTGCTGGACGCTTTCGGCTTTGCGGCGGAGGCGCTGGTCGGCCAAGCGGTCGGCGCGCGTGAGCGGGATGCGCTCGATCAGTCGGTGAAACTCTCCGCGATATGGGCCGGCGGCACGGCGCTGGCACTTTCGATTGGCCTGCTTCTCGCCGGGCCGCTCCTCATCGATGTGCTGACGACATCGCCCGAAGTGCGTATCGCCGCGCGAATCTATCTGCCTTGGGCGGCAGCCGCCCCCTTCGCGGCCGTCTGGTGCTTTCTGCTGGACGGAATTTTCATCGGCGCGACGCGATCCATCGAAATGCGCAATGCGATGGCGCTGTCGCTCGGCATTTTTCTCGTCGCCTGGTGGATGCTTGCCGGGGCTTATGGCAATCACGGGCTCTGGGCGGCGCTGATCCTCTTCTATCTCGCTCGCGCGGCGACACTTCTCGGTTTCTTTCCGTCGGTAACGAAAGCCGCGGCGCTTACATATCGGTGAAGAGGTCGAGCACGTCTTCCGGCGGGCGGCCGAGCTTCGCGCGGGCGCCGAAGATAACGACCGGACGCTCGATCAGAATCGGATTCTCGGCCATCGCCTTCACAAGCTGATCGTCGGTCAGCTTGTCGTTATCGAGCGCAAGCTCCTTGTAGACCGCCTCGCTCTTGCGCATCAGATCGCGCGGGCGCATGCGCAACTTCTTCAACACCGATTTGATGTCGTCGGCACTTGGCGGCGTCTTTAGATATTCGACGATTTCCGGATCGAGCCCATGCTGCTCGATCAGCGAGAGCGTCGCGCGCGACTTGCTGCAACGCGGATTGTGCCAGATGACGACCTTGGGCATGGGCTTTCCTTCTTATTTTGCGTCGAGACCGACCGCGTCGCGAAGAGATGCGATGCCGTCGGCGGCGAGCAGCAATGCGAGTTCGCGCTTGATGCGACTGACAAGCGTCGGGCCATCATAGGTGAGCGCGGTGTAAAGCTGAACGAGAGATGCGCCAGCGCGGATTTTCGCATAGGCGTCGGCGCCGCTCGAGATGCCGCCGACACCGACGATCGGGATCTTGCCACCCGTCAGACGGTACATGGTGCGAAGTATCCCGGTCGACAATGCAAAAAGCGGCTGACCGGAAAGACCGCCTGTTTCCTTCGCCTGCGGGCCGGAGACCAAACCTTCGCGGCGGATGGTCGTGTTCGACACGATGAGACCGTCGAGCTTTTGTGCCCGGGCGACCTCCGCGATATCGGCCAGTTCCTCGTCGCCGAGATCGGGCGCGATTTTCAGGAGGACAGGCGTCCGCCCCTTGCGCGCCTTCATGACGCGCGTAACGAGGGTTTCGAGCTCGGCCCTGTTCTGCAGCGCGCGAAGACCGGGCGTGTTGGGCGAGGAGATATTGACGGTGAAATAGCTCGCCAGCCCCTCGAAAGCCGCGATGCCCGCCTCGTAATCGGCGATGCGATCGGCGGCATCCTTGTTCGCGCCGATATTGACGCCGATGATGCCGGGCCGCGCGCGGCGGGCGATCAGCCGGCGCTTCAGCGCATCGTGCCCTTCGTTGTTGAAACCCAGGCGATTGATGACCGCGCGCTCTTCCGCCAGGCGGAAGATGCGCGGGCGCGGATTGCCGGCCTGAGGGCGCGGCGTCACCGTGCCGACTTCCGCGAAGCCGAGACCCAGCTTCAGCATCGCGTCGGGCACTTCGCCGTTCTTGTCGAAGCCTGCCGCGATGCCGAGCGGATTGGGAAAATGCATCCCCCATAGATCGATACCAAGCGAGGATGCATCCGGCGCGACATCGCGCGGCGCGAGGCCGAGTTTCAGCGCGAGGATGGTCAGCCGATGAGCGCGCTCGGGCTCGACGAAGCGGAGGGCCGGGCGCGCCAGGGGAAACAGGTCCATGAGGTCTAATCCATCGCCGGAAAGCGATGCTCGCCGCTGGCACAGAGCGGCAGCGGATCGACGCTACGCACGGCCGTCAACGGAAGGTCGCCATAAAGATGCGGAAAGAGCGCGCCGCCGCGCGAGACTTCCCATTTGAGATCGAGAGCCGAGGCATCGACCGCGACGAGCAGAAGATCGGCGGCGCCGGTGAAATGCTTCGCAGCCGTTTCAGGCGCCTGGTCGGCGGTCGAGAAATGGATGAAGCCGTCCTTCACATCGACGGCCGACCCCTCGAAGCGGCCCAGCGCCTCCGCGGCGCGCCACTCTTCCTCATGCACGATCTTGTAGATGATCCGCGCGCCCATCCGATCCCAGCCAGCCTCGTCATTCGCGGGCGCAATGTAACGAGCGCGGCCTGCCGGGACAAGGAAAGGGGGCGAATCGGCGGGCTGGACAGGCAAATTTTCTGTGCCATAATTCCTATTATATACAGATTTTCCTGCCATAATAGGACTTAAGACCTTGTCCATGCCGTCGTCACTTTCCCACAACCGGCTTTGGGCCGGGATCGACCAGCTTGCGCGGCGACACGGACTTTCGGTCTCGGGGCTCGCCAAGGCAGCGGGGCTCGATCCCACGGCTTTCAACAAATCGAAGCGCGTGACCCCCGAGGGTCGGCCCCGGTGGCCGAGCACCGAAAGCCTGTCGCGCATTCTGGAGGCGACCGGGGCGAGCCTCGACGAACTGACGCTGCTGATCGAGGGCGAGGAAGCAGGCGGGCGCCAACGGCGGGTTCCGCTCATCGGCCTCGCTCAGGCTGGCACCGGCGGGTATTTCGACGACGCCGGATTTCCGGTCGGCGGCGGCTGGGACGAGGTCAGCTTTCCCGACGTGAAAGACGAAAACGCCTATGCGCTCGAGGTTTCGGGCGACAGCATGGCACCGGTCTATCGCGACGGGGACACGATCGTCGTGTCGCCAGCAGCCTCCGTCCGCCGCGGCGATCGCGTCGTCGTCAAGACCATCGCGGGCGAGGTCATGGCCAAGGTGCTGGCGCGGCGGACCGCAAAAAGCGTCGAACTCCAGTCGCTCAACCCGGCCTATGAGGCACGCATCCTGAGGCCGGAAGAAATTCTCTGGATGGCGCGCATCATCTGGGCAAGCCAGTAACTTTTTCAGCGGGACGACTTCGCCGTATGAACCGGTTCGGCAGCCAGTCCGAGCTGATCATGCATGATGCCCTGCAGCGCATCGTCGTCATGCGCATCCAGCGCGAGTTTCATGCGCTCGGCCCTCTGTCGCGCAAAATGCTGGAAGGCATCCGAAGGCTGCGTCTGTAGGGCGCTTTCAAGCACCTGCCGCGCTTCCGCCCGTTCCCATGCCCCACCCATCGCGACAAGCTGGAGCGCATATTGATAGGCGATCGCCGCGTTGCCGGGGTCGAGTGCCAGTGCATAATTATAGGCGGCCACACCCTTCTCGCTTGAGGCGCCGTAGATCGTCTCGCCGAGCGCGCCGCCGTCATGCACGATTTCGAGATTCCATCCTCCGAGCAGGGCGTTCGCCCAGGGATCGGTCGGCGCAAGCGCAAGCGCGGCGTCTATGTGCTTGCGCGCCTCTTCCGCATAGCCCGCGAAATGCGCGGCGACGCTGCCTTCCATCCGGCCGAGAAAGCCGAGGGCCAGCGCGAGATAGACATGACCTTCGGGATTTCTCGGATCGAGCGCGATTGCAGCCCGCGCGCTTCTTGCGGCGAGCTCGAATTCGGCGTGACGAACGTCGTTTCCGGCGACGAAGTCGCCATAGGCAAGTTCCGCGCGCGCGGCCAGCGCCTCGCCTTCGGCGCTTCCAGCAGCGTGGGCGAGTTCCGCCGCCTGTTGAAAGTTGCCCCGGCCGAAGGCATCGCGCGCGGCATCGAGCGGTGCGCCCGCCATTGCCGGCTGAACCGCCAATACCAGAAGAAAAAGCGCGAGACATGAACGCAAAACAGACATGCCGCGCATGATGCTTCGACATGAAGGGCGCCACAAGCGCCATGGTTCGGCGCGATGGCCGTCGCACCATCACGTCTGCGTGTTTGTCCGAACCGCCCGCCCCGTTCAGACGATGCTATGGTGAATGGACGCGGCCGGGGCTCAGCCCTTGGACAGATCCTCGCCGGCAAGGGCCCGGCGGATAAGTTCACGCGTATTGTCGATGCCATAAAGCGCGACAAACGAGCCAAAGCGCGGCCCGCGTTCCTGTCCGAGCAGCACCTCGTAGATCACCTGGAAGAAAGCGACGGAGACGCCGGGGCCGCCATCCGGGCTCTTCTTCGTCTGATCCTGATAGCGCTCGATGCCGCGCGCCACATCCAGCAAGGCGGTCTGGATCGTCTCTCCATCCGCGTCGGAGGGCAGCGCGCCAAGCGCGACGGAAAGCGCCCGAAGCGCCTCGGCTTCGACCTCGTCCGGCGCACGGAACACCTTGGCCGGCTTTACGAAGTCGTCGAAGTAGCGGATCGCGTAGCCGGCCAGCCTGTCGAGTTCCGGATGCGTCTCCGGCGTCACGCCGGCGACGTGCCGCGAGATGAAGCCCCAGAGCACGGCCTTGTCATGCGCATGGGACGCGCTGACGAGGTTGAGCAGCAGCGCGAACGAAACCGGCAACTCGATAGCAGGCGGATTGCCGTGATGGATATGCCAGACCGGATTGCCCAACCGCTCCTTCCAGTCCTGGTGCGGATAGGCGGCCAGATGCTGATAGTACTCGTCGACGGTGCGCGGAATGACATCGAAATAAAGCTTCTTCGCCTGACGCGGACGCTGGAACATGTAGAGCGCAAGACTCTCCGTCGGCGCATAGGTCAGCCACTCGTCGATGGTGAGACCGTTGCCCCTCGACTTGGAAATCTTCTCGCCCTTTTCGTCGAGAAAGAGTTCGTATACGAAGTGTTCCGGCGGGTGCCCGCCAAGCGCCTTGCAGATACGGTCGTAAACGCCCATGTTCGGGCCGTGATCCTTGCCGAACATTTCGAAATCGACGCCGAGCGCGGCCCACCGCGCACCGAAATCCGGCTTCCACTGCAGCTTCACGCGACCGCCCGTCACCGACAGCGTCGTTTCCTCGCCATCCTCGTCGTCGAAGACGATCGTCGCATCCGCGACATTCACCTTCTTGATCGGGACATAGAGCACGCGGCCGGTCTTGGGCGAGATCGGCAAAAAGGGCGAATAGGTCGCGCGCCGTTCCGGCCCAAGCGTCGGCAGCATGATCGCCATGATATCGTCGTAGCGTTCGGCCACGCGCTTGAGGATCGCGTCGAAGCGACCCGACTTGTAATATTCGGTCGCGCTCGCGAATTCGTACTCGAAGCCGAACGTGTCGAGGAAGCGCCGGAGCATTGCATTGTTGTGGTCGCCGAACGACGGATATTCGTTCGTGAACGGGTCGGGCACCCGCGTCAGCGGCATGTGCAGATAAGGCTCGAGGAAAGCGCGGTCCGGCACGTTGTCCGGAATCTTGCGCATCCCGTCCATGTCGTCCGAAAAGCAGAGAAGGCGCGTCTTGACACCCGGCGCCAGGATTTCGAAGGCACGGCGTACCATCGTCGTGCGGGCGACCTCGCCGAAGGTCCCGATATGCGGCAATCCGCTGGGGCCATAGCCGGTCTCGAACAGCACCGTCCGGTCCGGATTGCCCTCTTTTTCCAGCCTTTCCACGATTTTCCGGGCTTCCTCGAACGGCCAGGCCTTGCTCACCCGGGCGGCTTCGAGAAGTTCGTCATCGTTAATGGCAAGTGAATTCGACGGCATTTTTTGACCCGAAACGAAACTGCTTAATGATTTGTAAAGCGCCGGGACCCTATGCTCCCGGAACCCTGCCCGTCAACGCGGCGCGCGTTCCCGCGGGCACCCGTAAACCGTCGACAGACTAACCGAAGTACGTTCCATGTCCGAGTTCGAATCGGCAGACAGGGAAACCCGGGACTCGGACCCGGCCCGATCCGCCATGCGGGGTCGGGTCAAGCGCGCGCCCGACCTTGCCACCCGCATCGACGCCGAACAGGTCCGGCTCCTGCTCGATCTGGGCGAAGCCAGCCGTTACACCGTCTTCGGCGGGATCATGGTCGTGGGTCTGGCCTTCTATCCGGCCGCCCCCGTCTGGATCACGGCGATCGTCATCCTGATCCAATTCATCGCCCAGTTTGCCTTCGACCGGGTGCGCGCCGGCTTCCGCACAGATCCCGATGCCGCCGAACGCGCTCTCCTCTGGGCGCGCCGCTATGCGATGGTGACGCTCATCAGCGGCACGACCTGGGGTGTCGGCGGCCTGCTCTGGCTGCCGGGGTCGTCCTTCGCCCATCATGTCTTTTACGCCCTCGTCATTTCCTCGCTCTGCATGGCAACAGCGATCACGCGGGCGACCTATCCGCCGGCCGTCGTCGCCTATATCGGTGCGGCAACGGCGCCCACCCTCCTGCTGCTTCTCCTGTCGGGCGAACCGCTCGGCTATGCGACGGTGGCACTTGCCTGCATGTTCCTGCTGACGCTTGTCGGCTGGACAAGGCGCGTCAATCGCTCTTATCGCGAGGCGACGAGGCTGCGCTTTGAAAACGCCGATCTCGTCGAGCGCATGGCACGTGCCCATGCCGCGACGGAGCAGAAGCGCGCCGATGCCGAAGAAGCCGAGCGCCGCGCCATCGCCGCCAATCGAGCCAAGGGCGAGTTTCTCGCCATTCTCGGCCATGAGGTACGCACGCCGCTCGACGGCATCGCACGCATGGCGAGCCAGCTTCGCGACGAGCCGCTGACAGAGACGCAAGCCAATCTCGCACAAGCCATGGCGGAATCGAGCCGGATGCTGCGCCGGCTCTTCGATGACATGATCGACTTTTCGCAGATCGAGGCCCGCGCGCTCGATCTCAAGCTGTTGAGCTTCGATCCGGCCGCTCTCGCCCGCAGCGTCGTGCGCCTGATGCGCACGCACGCGAAGGAGCGTGGATTGTCACTTGAACTCGACCTCGTGCCCGGCATTCCCGCCTACATGACGACGGACCCCGACCGGTTGCGGCAAGTTCTCGTCAATCTGCTGTCGAACGCGATCAAGTTCACCGAAACCGGCGGTGTCATCCTGCGTTTGCAGCCCGTCGCGATCGGACATGGCACACCGGGGCTTCGCTTCTCCGTGCTCGATACCGGCATCGGCCTTACCCCCGACGCGCAGGCGCATCTCTTCGACAGCTTCTCGCAAGGAGGAGCGGCGCTCGGCCAAGACCGCCCGGGCGGCATCGGGCTTGGCCTCGCCATCGCCGACCGGCTGGTCCGGATGATGGGCGGGCAGATCGGCGTCGATAGTGCGGCCGGCCAGGGCAGCACCTTCTGGTTCCTTTTGCCGCTGGATGCGGCTGCGAGCATTTCGCGGCCGGGCCGGGACGACAATGCGCGGAGTTTCATCACGATCCCGCGCGAGCGGTTGATCGATCACGATTATCTCTACGAACTCGAACGCGAATTCGGTCCCGACCAGATCACCGATCGCATGGTCGCGGCGCTCGACCGGATTCTCGACCTCCAGCGCAAGATGGAGGCCGCGCGCGACGCGCGCGATTCGACGTCACTTGCCGACCATGTCGAAGCGATCCAGAAAGAGGCCGAGGAAAGCGGCATGCCGGCCATATCGATCATCGCACGCGAAATCGGCCAGGCGCTCGACAGAGGCCAGCCGGACAGCGCGCTGCACGACGTGCCGAAGCTCCAGCAGAAAATCGCCGCTACCTGCCGCGCGCTTTCGCAGGCCTTTCCGAAGCTTGGAAATTGAGACCAAGCTGAGGCCTGCCTTTTACGCCGGGCTGGCTATACTGCCGCGCCATGGCCCCATTACCACCGGACGATTCGGCGGATTTCCGCTCTGAGGCGGGTCCCGTCCTGCCCGACGCCGCAGCCCTTGTGCCGGCGCGCATCGGCGCGGGTAGCGGCCGGGGCCGCTGGGGGGCGCTTGCCGTCACCGCCGATGGCGAGGTCGAGGAACTCGACGCCGAAAAGGCGCTCGACCGTCTCGCCCGCGAGGCGGTGCTCGTCGTCCATCCGGCTTTCACCGCGCGGCGGATCGCGATCGGTCTCGATCAACGGCGCGGCTTCCGCGAACCGGGACCGAAGGTTCTCGACCTCCTTGAACTTTTTGCCTTCGTGCATCCGGCCGCGCCCTGCCTGCCGACGCCGGGCGGACTCGCCCGTGCGCTCGGGTTTCAGCCGAGCGAGGTGCCGGAGACGCAGGCGTTGATGCTGCATGAGGCAGCGACACGCCTCCTTTCAACCTTGCAATCGCCCACCTATCCCGATCGTCCCGCCGCTGCGCGGGTCGCCTGGCGCATGGCTGAAGCGGGCTGGGCCTGGGCGCCCGGCGTGCTCGCGGCGCTTGGCGATGTGATCGCGCGCGAGGGAAAGCCGCGTGCCGGGCGCGGCTTCGATGTCTGGAACGATCTGCCTGAATGGGAAGATCGCGCACCGCGCGGCGCACCGGGACAATTGCCGGTGAGCGAGGCCGAAGCGCGGGCGCGGCTCGCCGAACTCGTCGGCATGGATGCCGAGAAGCGCGCGGGCCAGTCCGATTTCGCCGCCGAAACGGCACGCGCCTTCGGCCCGCGCGAAAAAAGCGGCGCGCCCAATATCGTCATCGCCGAAGCCGGCACCGGAATCGGCAAGACGCTCGGCTATATCGCGCCGGCAAGTCTCTGGGCACAGCGCAACAAGGGCACGGTCTGGCTCTCGACCTATACGAAAAACCTGCAGCGCCAGCTCGACCAGGAATTGTCGCGACTCTATCCGGACCCCGTCGAAAAGGTCGAGAAGGCCGTCATCCGGAAGGGCCGCGAGAATTATCTCTGCCTCCTCAATTTCGCGGAAATCGCAGACCGCGCGGCCCTGTCGGGCGGCGCGGTTGCCGTCGGCCTCGTCGCGCGTTGGGCGAAGGCAAGCCGCGACGGCGACATGGTGGGCGGCGATTTCCCGGCATGGCTGACGCAACGTCTCGGCGGCGGCGCGAGCGGCGTGCGTTCCGCGCTCACCGACCGGCGCGGCGAGTGCGTCTATACCGCCTGCCCCTATTTCAAGAAATGCTTCATCGAGAAGGCGATCCGCAAGGCGCGGCGGGCCGACATCGTGGTGGCGAACCACGCTCTCGTCATGCGCCAGGCAGCGCTCGACCAGGCGGCGGCCCTTCTCATCCCGCCGGCGCAGCGCAATGCGGTGGCGACCGTCGAAGCGGCGGGCAATGCGGAGGATGAAGAGCCCACGGGGCGCGAGGCGCGCTCGCGCTTCGTCTTCGACGAGGGGCATCATATTTTCGATGCGGCGGACAGCGCGTTTTCCGCCCATCTCTCGGCCTCGGAAGCCGCCGAGTTGCGCCGCTGGATACGCGGCGCCGAGGGCCAGCGCGGACGGCGCGGGCGCGGGCTCGAGGACCGCATCGGCGATCTGACCGCCGGCGACGACATGGCCGAGGAAGCGCTCTCCGCCGCAATCAACGCCGCCGCGGCGCTTCCCGGGCCCGGTTGGGCGGGGCGCCTCAACGATGGGAGTCCACGCGGCGCCGCCGAGCAGTTCCTAGCCCTGCTGCGCGCGCAGGTTCATGCGCATGCGGAGGATGCGGATACGCCCTTCTCGCTCGAGGCAGAGATAGAGCCGCTCTCGAGGGGTATCGAGGAGGCAGCCCGCGCCCTCGACATCGCCCTGGAACGGTTGGCCGCCCCGCTTTTCAGGATCACCGAACGGCTGCGCGTCCGGCTCGATGCCGAGGCCGAAGACCTCGACACGTCGACGCGCATTCGCTTGGATGCCGCCGCGCGCGGCCTCGAACGCCGCGCGAAGCTTCTCATTCCCTCATGGCGTTCGATGCTGGCGAGCCTCGGTCGCCCGACGCCCGAGGATTTCGTCGACTGGTTCTCGATCGACCGTATCGCCGGGCGCGAGGCCGATGTCGGCATGCACCGGCACTGGCGCGATCCGACCGTTCCCTTCGCGGAGGCGGTGCTCGAACCTGCGCATGGTGTCGTCATCACGTCGGCGACGCTGCGCGACCGGTTGCTCGACGATACGGAGGCGGATGAAGGCTGGGCTTCGGCGGAGGTTCGCACCGGCGTCACCCATCTGGCCCTCCCCGTGCGGCGGGCCAGCATGGCCTCGCCTTTCGATTATGCGGCGCAGGCGCGCATCTTTGTCGTCCGCGATGTCAGCCGCACCGATCTCAACCAGATCGCCTCGGCCTATCGTGAACTCTTTCTTGCCGCGGGCGGCGGCGCGCTCGGCCTTTTCACCGCGATCCATCGGCTGCGCGCGGTTCATGAACGGCTCATCGTACCTCTCGAGGAGGCCGGGCTTTCACTTTACGCACAGCATATCGACGCGCTCGACACCGGCACGCTGGTCGACATCTTCCGCGCCGAGCGTCACGCCTGTCTCCTCGGAACGGACGCGGTGCGCGACGGCGTCGACGTGCCCGGAGATTCTTTACGCATGATCGTCTTCGACCGCACGCCCTGGCCGCGTCCCGACATTCTGCACAAGGCGCGCCGCGAGCGCTTCGGTGGACCGCGTTACGACGATATGCTGACACGGCTCCGGCTGAAGCAAGCCTTCGGCCGGCTGATCCGCTCCGCTCACGACAAGGGCGTCTTCATCATGCTCGACTCTCGCCTGCCGACGCGCCTCACATCGGCCTTCCCGCCCGACATCACCATCGAGCGCGTCGGGCTTGCCGAGGCAATCGCCGGCGCGCGGGAATTTCTCGGCTCGTCATCCTGATACGAGATCGACGACGAAGCTCAGTCTCGCTTCGACCGTGCATCGCGGAATTTCGACCAGCTCATAGCCCAGCTCGGCATAAGTCGCGGCGAGCGCGTCACGGGTTTGCGCAGCTTCCTCGATCGTCTGCTTGCGCTCCTCGTCCTGCGCGAAGATTTCGGGCCATGGCGGTGCGATAAAGACACGGCGATGATAGCGAAACATCTCCGCCGCGTTGCGCATATGCGCCGGCACAGGCAATCCCAGAAGGCGGAGATAGCCCATCACGTCGGGAATGCCGCGGTCGAAGAAGCAAAGCTCCTCCCCGCCGACACGCTTGCGATAGGAGCCGATCTCCCATGAAAGCATCATTTCGGCGTAAAGCATCGGATCCGCCCACGGCAATGCCCGGCCGGAAATGGCGACCTGATCCTTGATGATCGCCCGACCGACCTCTTCGGCAGTCGGAAAACCCGCCCTGGCCAGCGCATTCAGCAGCGTGGTTTTTCCGGCGCCCGGGCCTCCGGTCACGATAATGAGCTGTTCCCCGGCATGAGGCATGATTGCTCTCCTTTTGAAGAGTGAAAGCACAGGCTTTTGGAGAATGAAGATGCAGGCGGGGCATCGCGTTCGCGACGATGCTCCCACTTTCGGCTATGAGGGGGGCGTTCCGTTGTCAGGGGGAATGAAGGTGCGGGCGGAGCCGGAAGCCGGCCCGAAAGGTGCGCTTGCCGCCACCGCCGCCAATCCTTAAGCTCACGCGCGTTTCAATCAAGGACTTTATGAATGTCGACGATCGCCCCCGAAACCGCCCTCATCTACGTCATGGTCACCATGAGCGCCGTGGACAGCGCCATGAGCGACAATGAGCTTCGGACGATCGGAGATATCGTGAAGCATCTGCCCGCGTTCCGGAAGTTCGAGACCGCGCGTCTCATTCCGGTCGCCAAGGAATGCGCCTCGATCCTGCAGGAAGATGGCGGGCTCGATGCCGTATTCGGTCTGGTGAAGGATGCCCTGCCGGCGCAGCTTCGCGAGACGGCTTATGCGCTCGCGGTCGAAGTCGCATCGGCCGATCTCGCCGTCGGACAGGAAGAGTTGCGCCTGCTCCAAATTCTCCGCGATACGCTCGGCATCGAAAAGCTCATCGCCGCCGCCATCGAGCGCGGCGCTCGCGCACGTCACATGACGGTATGAATCCGGAACCGTTTCCTCGTTATCGGCCTCATACGGTCGCGTGACGATTGAAACGGGGTCAGCGCGGCCTTGCTTCCGCGCCGGATGCCAGATGCTTTTCCTTGGCGTCATGGAATGACGTCACGGAAGCAGGGGCTTTCGCCGAGTCGGCCTTTGCCTCAAGCGCCGTCGATGTGGCGAGCGACGAGATAGCCAGAGAGCCGATGATCGATATTGTGCGAGCGTTCATTTCAAACCTCCGTTTATCGGCGCGTTGATATTCTCGCGTCTTGCACAGAGGGCATGTCGATATTGACCGGCGATAATTCCAGTTACGGTTTGGCAACAATCTGTTTATGCGGGCGACATAAATTACCCATCGCTGAAAAATGGGTGATGACGATCACTCGTCCTTGCAGGCACCGGTTCCGGTTTTCCTGAGCTCGTCGTCGATGCGATCGTAGAAACTGCGCTGGCACGCGCCGCTCTTGTCGATGCTGTCGATTTCGCGATGCACGAGCACCGGCTTTTCTCCGTCATAGGAATAAATATCGACGCCGCCGCCGGTCGTGCCCGTCTGCCACCGGCTGACGATCTCCTCGTCCTCGGCGTCGAATTTCGGCGAAGCGATCGCATCGAGGCCGGGATTGGCGACGAAATTCCCAGCTTCCTTGGACCAGAGCCAGTTCTGATAGGAAATGTTCGGGCCGGAAACGGACCGCCGCACACGCAAGTCGAGAAAGCCGTCGAAATTGAGATCGAGCATTTCGACGCCGGCCTTGTCGGTATCGGCGGGAAGATGCGACGCGATGCCGTTCAGCACCTGAAAGGGATCTTTCTCTCCGCTGCGGCGAATTTCGATGCGGTCCAGCAGCCGCTCCCCGTTCTTCGGATCGCCATGCCAGACGAGAGACAGGTTGAGCACCGGCAGGCCCGGATTGATCTGCGTCTGGCAGAGGATCGGATTGAGATCGGTCTTGCTCGTCGGCTCGACGCAACTGAACGATCCCTCGAAGGTCTCGTCGCCAGCCGGCTCCGCCAATGCCGGCACGGCCAGCAGCCCGACAAGTGCCAGTGCACAGCCCAGATATCGCGTCTCCATCGGCATGTCGCCCCCACCGCCCCACCTGGCCTTTGCCGAGGTCGGTATCCCGGATTGTAGCCGAGCCGGACACGAAGGCGTAGAGGCTTCCCCGGCGTCCATGCGGGAGCCTTTTTTGGGAGCGGAAATGCGCTTTATAGTCGCTGGCCTGTCTTTCTCCCGCTCCATGGTCCTGGTTCATGGGCGGGATCCATGAGTGCCACGATGCAGGATTTTCTTCTCGGTCACGAGGCCGTCGTCAGGCTCGCCGTTTTCGGCGGCGCATTCGGCGTGCTCGCCTCGTGGCAATCCATCGCGCCGTTCCGGGTCTCCCGATACTCGCGCCTTGCACGGTGGTGGACCAATCTCGCCCTGAGCGGTACGAGCACGTTGCTTGTAAGGTTCACGTTGCCGCTCGCCGCGATGGGCGTTGCGGTCTGGGCCGAGGCCCGTGGCTTCGGCCTCTTCAACCTACTCGGGCTGCCGACGGTCCTTTCGCTGCCGCTCTCGCTCACCGCGCTCGATCTGCTGATTTATGCCCAGCACGCCGTCTTTCATCATGTGCCGCTCTTATGGCGCCTGCATCGCGTCCACCATGCAGACCCGGAACTCGATGTGACGACGGGCATACGCTTCCATCCGGTCGAGATTTTCGTCAGCATGGCGGTGAAAATGGCTGCGGTGGCCGCCCTTGGCATATCGCCGCTCGCCGTGCTCCTGTTCGAGATCGTGCTCAATGCCATGGCCATGTTCAACCATACCAATGTGGCGCTTCCGCCGCGCACCGAAATGCTGCTGCGCTGCGCCATCGTCACGCCGGAAATGCACCGGGTTCATCATTCGGTGCGACGAGACGAGCACGACATGAATTTCGGCTTTAATCTCTCCGTCTGGGACCGCCTTTTCGGCACCTATCTCGGCGGGCCGCGCGATGGTATCGAGGGGCTGCGGATCGGCCTCGATGCCTATCCAGGTCTCGAACCGACGAAACTTCTCTGGACTCTTGCGTTGCCTTTCAGGGGCGGCGCGGCTCGCGCTCTGGGAAAGAAAGCCCGATGAAACGTCTCTGCCTGCTGCGCCACGCAAAATCCGACTGGAGCGATCCGGCGAATGACGACTTCGACCGCGCGCTCAATGCGCGGGGGCAGAAAGCCGCACGGTTCATGGCGGATTATATCGCGGCCTCTCCCTATCGTCCCGATGCGGTTCTCTGCTCGACGGCCAAGAGAGCGACCGAGACGCTGACGCCGCTGCGCGCGCTTCTGCCCGCGGAAACGCCGGTGATTTTTCGCAACGAGCTTTATCACGCGATGCCTGACGTCATGCTCGACGAGATCCATCACGCGCCGGCCAACGCCCATACGCTGCTGGTGGTCGCGCATAATCCCGGGCTCGTCCTGCTTGCCATGGCGCTTCCGGAAGATCCCGACGAGGAGCTCGCGCTGCGGGTAGCGGATGGCGTTCCGACCGGCGGTTTCATCGTGATCGACTTCGATGTCGACGATTGGACCGAGATCGAGGAAGGCGCGGGCCGCATGGTCTTCTTTGGCAGGCCTCGCGACCTGATGGCTTCGGCGGAGAAGGGCTGAGCGCCCCAAAGCGCGCCGATGTTCGCTACCGAATGTTCTGGCCGAAATAGCGCAGGCTGATCGCCGCATAGGTGCCGTCGTCGATCGATCCCTGCAGCGCCGCGTCGAACTCGTCGCGCAATGCCGCGTCGGTTGCCTTGAGCGCGATCCCGGCGCCCGAGCCGAAATAGGCCGGATCGGCGTAATCGGTTCCGACAAGCCGGCAGCAGCTGGCACCGTCTCGCGACGTCAGCCAGCGCAGCAGGGCGTTGCGATCGGCGAAAAGTATATCCGCGCGCCCCTCGGCTAACGACTTCTCCGCCTCGTCGAGCGACGGCGCATCGATGATGATCGTGCTCGCGAAACGATCCTTCAGGAAAGCTTCGTGGATCGAGCCTGCCTGCACGGCGACACGCTTGCCCGCGAGCGCGGCGGCGCTCGCCGCCACCGGTGCGCCGTTCTTTCGCGCGGCGAAGTGGCCGGGTGTCGAATAATAGCGGTGCGTAAAGATGATGCCGTCGCCGACCGACGCGGCCTCACGGCCGGGCGAGGGAATGAGCATCGAGGCCATGATGACGTCGCCCTCGCCACGCTCCAGCGCCGGCACGAGGTCGGCCCAGCGATGCACCACGAAACGACAGTCGCGCTTGATGCGCTGGCAGAGGGCGCGCGCCAGATCGATGTCGAAGCCGGTGAGAAGCCCGTCCGCCCCACGATAATTGAAGGGCGGATAGGCCGCCTCGGTGAGAATCCGGAGCGGCGCGGGCGAGGTCGTCGTCACCAGGGCGACAGGTTCCGGCGCGCGAGCCGGCAGATGCGCGGGATTGGGTTGCGGCACATAAGGCGGAAGGCCAGCCGCAGGTACGGCGACAGGGGGAGGCACAGCAATAGGCGCCATAGCTACCGGCGCCGCGACAGGCGCCATTTCATGCGCGACCCATGGCAGCGGCGTGCCGTTGTAGACGCGGCCCAGCGCGCCGGCCAGCACGACGACCGCGATCAGATTGAAGAAGAGCAGTACCCGCATAATACCCCGCCGCCGGCGATGCGTGCTGGAGTGGAACAGGCAGCGGCCCATGGCAGTGCCAATCGAGGACGTTCCGGCGCATCTGCCTGAGCATCAGCAAACCCCGTGCCCCGTTGCTAGATGCTTCGATCTATTTCTAAGGAGAGGCCGCAACACTATCGTGAAATCGTGGTTAATGCGTCTTGTCGCGTTTATTGCGTACACGTCTGAAGCAGGCGGGGGCAAATGGGCGGGCAAGACTTTTCCTCGACCGAGGGAACATCTCTTCTTTCAACCGGTTTCGACGAGGCGCCCGGAGCACCCGGTACCTGGCGTCGGCCCTTGCTCGGAGAACTGGCGGTCGAAGCAGGCTTTATCGGCCGGGAGGCCATCCACGGCCTTCTTTCGCTCCAGACACGCTGGGGCTCGCGTCTCGGCGATATCCTGATCAGTACCGGCGGCGCGCGGCCGACCGACGTGGCAAGGCTCCTTGCCGCCCAGAAGGGCCTGCGTTTCATCGATCTCACGGTCGAACCGGCCGACCCGACACTCGCCGACGCAACCTCGCTCGATTTCTATATCGCCGGCCGCTGCATGCCCTGGCGCTGGATTCGTCGCGAACCCGTCTATGTCGCCGCGGACCCGGAACGCGCGCGACCCGCGATCGAGGCGCTTGAAGGCCGCCCCTGTCTCATTCACGTCGCCTGCATCCGCGACATCGACAATGCGTTGCGCGAGAGATTTTATGACGCGTTGAATGAACGGGCCCGGTTCGAGTTGATGACGGTTTCGCCGGAAAGCTCCGCCAGCTCGCGTGTCACGCCCATCCAGGTCCGGCTCCTCTGTGCGTTCGCGCTTCTCGTGGCGATCGCCTTCTGGCAGGCGCCTGCCTGGACGGCCTTCGGCCTCAACATCGCTTTCGGCCTCTGCTTCCTCTCGGTCGCGCTGCTGCGGTTCATTTCGATTTTCATCGGCATCATGGCTGGTCCGACGGCGGAGGAACTCGCCCACGAACAGGGCGGCCCCCTCGACGAGGCGACGTTGCCGGACTACACGATCATCGTGCCATTGTTTCGCGAAGTCGCGGTTCTGCCGATCCTTGCCGACGCGCTCCGGAAACTCGATTATCCCGCCTCGCGGCTTGATATCAAACTGGTCTTCGAGGAAAGCGATACGGAGACATGGGAGGCGGCGCGGCGCCTTCATCTTCCCGGCAATTTCGATCTCATATGCGTTCCCCACAGCTATCCGTTGACCAAGCCGAAAGCGTGCAACTACGCGCTGCCCTTTGCGAGGGGCGAGTTCGTCGTCGTTTATGACGCGGAGGACATTCCCGAACCCGATCAGCTCAAGCGCGCCGTCGCCGCTTTCCGGCTCGGCGACCCAAGGCTCGCCTGCGTACAGGCGCAACTCAATTACTACAACTGGTCGGAAAACTGGCTGACACGTCAGTTCGCGATCGAATATGCCTCATTCTTCGATCTCCTCCTGCCGACGCTCGCCAAGCTCGGCATGCCGGTGCCGCTCGGCGGAACGTCGACGCATTTCCGCACCGATCTTCTGCGCGAAGTCGGTGCATGGGATCCCTTCAACGTGACCGAAGATGCCGACCTCGGCATGCGCTTCGCCTTGCTCGGCCTCCGGACCGGCATCATCCGCTCCACGACACAGGAAGAAGCAAACTGCGAACTCGACAACTGGCTCAGGCAACGGTCACGCTGGATCAAGGGATGGCTGCAGACCTATTTCGTGCGCATGCGCAATCCGGCCGCACTCTATCGTGCGCTCGGTTTCACGGGCTTCATCGGCTTCCAGATCGTCATCGGCGGATTTTCGTTGTCGAGCCTCATCCATCCGCTCTTCTATCTCGCGACTTTCGTTTCCCTGCTCTCGGCGCATCACTTGGGCGACCTGGCGGCCAATCTGCCGGTCACGGTCTTCAATCTTGTCGTTCTCATTTCCGGCTTCGGCGTCACCATGCTCGCCGGTATGGCAGCCACCGCGACGCGCGGATTGAAGCCGCTGGTGCTTGAGGCGCTGATGATGCCGGCCTATTGGCTTCTCATCTCGGCCGGCGCCTATAAGGCGCTCTTCCAGTTCATCGTCCGGCCCTTCCACTGGGAAAAGACGATCCATGGCATCAGCAGCCTCGCCCAGTTACGCCTTCTGCGCGTTTTGCTCGCGGCGGAGGAAAAGTCGCGCTGACGCCCGCCCGCTTCATAACCGAAAGCTAAGGCTTTGCGGCCATTCTTCCTCCAGTCAAGACGAGCCGGTTTCAGTTTTCCATGCCCAAGCGTACCCCCGCCACACCTTCCGTCCCGAAGTCGGACACCGCCCGCTATGCGGGGCTCTCGGTGCTGCTGCTCGAGGATTCGCCTCACTTCGCGGGGCTTGTCTGCGGCATTCTCAAATCCTTCGGCATCGGCACGATCCATTCGGCGCGCGACGGCGAGGATGCCCTGTTCATCCTCGCCAACCACCGCGTCCATCTCGCCGTCGTCGACGATCTGAGGCCGCCGCTCGACGGGCTGACGGTCGTTCGCACCATCCGCACGGCCGCGGCACAATTGCCGAACGAATTGCCGATCATCTTCGTGACAGAGACGCCCAGCAAAAGCACCGTCATCGCGGCGCGCGACAGCGGCGTCACCGAAGTCCTGTCCAAGCCCTTTTCCGCGGCGCAGCTCATGGCCCGGATCGCCTCGGTCATCCGCAAACCACGACCTCTGGTCCGCACGGAAGGCTTCGTAGGTCCCGACCGCCGCCGGAGAACCAAGGACACCGCCACAAAGAGACGCGAGATGGACCGCATACCGACGATGTCCTCGTAACCTTTCGATAACACTTCGGCGCCCATACTCGGATAAACTCCTCATTTCAGCGGGGTGTATCCGATGGCGTCCGGTCCGACCGACGAGACAGCAACGCTCCCGAAGCTCGAGAAAGAGCACATCCGGATTCTGAACACGCTCGTCATCGTCGACAATCTGCCGATGCTCGGTATTTTCCGCAGCGTGTTGAGCGACTTCGGCATCCAGAATGTCCGCCACGGCCGCAATGCGCAGGAGGTCGTCTCCTTCCTGATGAGCGAGCCGATCGATCTTGTCGTCATCGACGATCATGCGCCGCTCGACGGTGTGAAATTCCTGAAAACGCTCAGGCGCGGCAGCGGCAGGTTGCCCAATGCGGTTCCCGTCATCTTCATTACCGCCATCGCCGAGCGCGAGCGCATCGTCGCCGCACGCGATGCCGGCGCCAACGAGATTCTCATCAAGCCGTTCACGCCGATCCAGCTCAAGACACGGCTCGAAAATTCGCTCTTCAAGCCGCGCGAATTTGTCGAAGCCGCCGCCTATGTCGGTCCCGACCGACGGCGGCGCCGCGACGACGGCGTCGAGGGCGACCGCAGGAGCGACGATCGCGGCGGCGACCGCCGGCAGCGCGCAGGCACGGAAGCCGACCGTCGCAACTAGACGTCAGCGGCAGGCATCCCCGTAGGTTTCCCGCAACAGGTTCTTCTGGACCTTACCCATGGTGTTGCGCGGCAGCGTTTCGACGAAGAAAGCGCGCTTCGGCACCTTGTAGTTGGCGATCACGTTCTTCAATCGGCCGATAAGCGTCGCCTCGTCGAGCATCTGGCCCTTGCGCAATACGACGACCGCCACGCCCGCTTCGCCGAAGTCCCTGTGCGCCACGCCGACGATCGCGGATTCGTCCACTTCCGGCATCTCGTCGATCAGCGTCTCGATCTCCTTGGGATAGACGTTGAAGCCGCCCGAGATGATGAGATCCTTCGCGCGTCCCACGAGATGCACATATCCATCCGCATCGATTTTCGCGACGTCGCCCGTTTTGAACCAGCCCCCTTCGGCGAACTCCTCCGCCGTCTTCTCCGGCATCCGCCAATAGCCGCTGAAGACATTGGGACCGCGCACTTCGAGCCCTCCGACTTCCTCCTGCGGGAGCATCTTGCCCTCGTCGTTCATGACGCGCAGCTCGACGCCGGGCAGCGGAAAGCCGACCGTGCCGGCGCGGCGCTCGCCGTCGTAGGGGTTCGAGGTGTTCATGCCCGTCTCGGTCATGCCGTAGCGTTCGAGGATCGCCTTTCCGGTGCGCGCCCTGAATTCCTCGAAGGTCTCCGCAAGCAGCGGCGCCGAACCGCTGGTGAAGAGCCGCATATGCGCGACGAGATTCGCGTCGAAATCCGCGCCGTCGAGAAGCCGCACATAAAATGTCGGCACGCCCATGAAGACCGTCGCGTGAGGCAATTGCCGCAACACTTCGGCGCGATCGAACCTGCCGAGCCAGATCATGCGCGCGCCCGCGAGCAGCGCACAGTGGCAGGCGACGAAAAGTCCATGCGCATGAAAGATCGGCAGCGCATGAAGAAGCACATCGTCTTCCGTGAAGTGCCAGGCATCTCGCAGCGCGATGCCGTTGGCGGCGAGATTGCCGTGGCTCAGCATCGCGCCTTTCGGTTTGCCCGTCGTGCCCGAGGTATAAAGGATCGCAGCAATATCCTTGGACGCGCAGGCGACCACCGGCCGCGCATCGCGGACCTTTGCCGCTTCCTCGGCAAAACTTCCGCGCCCTTCGGCGTCCAGCGTCATCACATGGCGCACGTCATGGCGCGCGGCGATTTCCCGCGTCTCCGCCTCACGGACCGGGTCGCAGACGATCAGCGACGGTTCCGCATCGCCGATGAGGTAGTCGATTTCGTCCGTCCGATAGGCGGTATTCATCGGCAGAAAGACAAATCCGCCGCGCAGGCAGCCGAGATAAAGGATCATCGCCTCGGGCGATTTTTCGGCCTGCACGGCGACGCGGTCGCCCTTCTTCAAGCCGAGATTGCCGAGAAGGCTCGCCGCGCGCGCCACGGCGCCGGCCAGTTCGCCATAGGTCCAGCTCGTGCGCCCACGGGTCCGATCCGGTACTTCGATCGCAATACGGCGACGGTCGGCCGGAAAGGACGTCTCGATCAGCGTGTAGAGCGAAAAGGGCATGGCGGTTCCCCCGAGGTTTTCCGCCTTTATAGCCCAATGCGGGAGAACCGGCGCAATCTTCGCCGGAGGAACCTTACGAACGCGTAGGAGGAAATGGAGCGGGTGAAGGGAATCGAACCCTCGTCGTAAGCTTGGGAAGCTTCTGCTCTACCATTGAGCTACACCCGCGAGCCCTTTCTGTTTAGCGCGAGGCCTGCTGGCGGCGCAAGGGGCAGCGCATCCTTCCTACCAGCGGTTCCGGACTTCCTCGGCGAAGCCGAGAAAGCGGTTCACCTCCAGCCGGCGCCCGTCATCGAGAATGACGAAGCCGGTGAAGTGTCCGAAGACCTGATGCTGGATCGAACGCAGGAGCTTCAGGTCGAAGACCGCGCTGCGGTCGATAATCGGCGCGAAGTCCATCTCGAAGCGACCGTCGCTGCTCGTGAAGCGCCATGGCGCGCCGTCATAGGTGTGATGAGGAATATGGAACTTCACACCGGCGAGCTTATGCGCATGCCCGTCGAAAAAGACCATGTTCTCGGTCGCCGCCGAGGTGTCGCCGAAGCCATAACCGATGTTGAAACCGAAGGGTTTTCCCTCGACCAGCCCCGACGCCGAGCCCCAGTACCACGTGTTATCGTAAGTCCAGACGCCGCGCCCCCAATCGAGCACGCCGAAGGCCGAGCCGGGCGCGAAGCGAAAGAGCTCGCCTCCCATCGTCATTTCGCCATCAGCCGGCATGCAGTTGATCTTCTGATTGTAATAAAAGGCGCGCGGTGCGCGCGCAAAGGGCGTCGCGATGACCATGCGGTCCATCGGCGGTTGCTCGAGCCGCAACTCGCCCTTGAGCCCCCTGCCCCGGCCGAAGCCCGGGCAGTCGATCGTGAGCCGGCGACCGCCCGCCTCGTGACGGAAGGCGACCGACATCTTCGGGTGGCTCTGGACGATATCGCCTGCATCCGCGCTTTCCGGCAGCGCCATGCGGCCTTTTGGAAAGGGGATCATGATGCTTTCGGTCACCGTGTCGGGGGCGCGAAAATCGAGCCAGGAGGCCGAGAGCAGGCCCATATAGCCGTTGTCGGCAACGGTAAGGGCGAGGCCGAACTCTTCCGTCAGGATGCAGTAATAATCCCACTCCTTGATGCGCAGCGGCGAGACACCGACCGCGGCGCGGCGGTAGCGCTTCACCTCGGCTCTGGCCCAGCCGGCCTCAAGCAAGCGGCCCTTCTCCAGAAGCTCTCCCGGCGTCAGTTCATGCTGCATTCTTTCCCCCTTGGTCGCTAACGGGGCGCAGTCTAATCGCCATCGCGGATTTGTGAATGGCGAAGATATGCCCCGATGCTAACCTCGTCTTCATGACCGAGCTGATGCCGAGCGCCTTGCCGACGACGAAATTCTCCCATCCCGACTTCACGGCGAAGGGCGAGCGTCGCGCCTCCGTGTCTTTCCGCAAGCTCGACACGCTCTGGATCAATACCGGCACGCTCTGCAACATCGAATGCACGAATTGCTATATTCATTCGAGCCCGACCGAAGATCGCCTCGCCTATATCGCCGCGACGGAGGTCGCGATCTATCTCGACGAGATTGCGCGCGAAAACCTCGGCACGCGGGAGATCGGTTTCACGGGCGGCGAGCCCTTCATGAATCCCGAGATTTTCGAGATGGCGGAAGATGCCCTCTCGCGCGGCCATGAGGTGCTGATCCTCACCAATGCGATGCAGCCGATGTTGCGTCCGCGCTGCCGCGAAGACCTTCTGCGGCTAAAGGCGCTCTTCGGCTCCCGGCTCAAGCTGCGCGTCAGCCTCGATCACTATACGAAGGAATGGCATGACCGCGAGCGCGGGGCGGGCAGCTTTGCAAAGACAATGGAAGGCCTGCGCTTCCTCGCGCGCGAGGGTTTCGCACTCGCCGTCGCCGGCCGCACGCGGTCAGGCGAGACGGATGCAGACGAGCGCGCCGGCTTTGCCGCGCTCTTTCGGCGCGAAGGCATTTCTCTCGACGTCGGCGATCCGGCGAGCCTCGTCCTCTTTCCCGAAATGGACGAACGGGCGGAAGTACCCGAAATCACCACGGCCTGCTGGGATATTCTTCACGTCGATCCGGCCAATGTCATGTGCGCGACGAGCCGCATGGTCGTGAAGCGGAAGGGCGCTGCCGCACCGCGCGTCGTCGCCTGCACGCTGCTGCCGGACGACCCGCAATTCGACCTTGGGGAACGACTCGCCGGGAGCTTCGGGCCGGTGAAGCTCAATCACCGCCATTGCGCCAGGTTCTGCGTTCTGGGCGGTGGAAGCTGCTCTGTGGCCTGACGTAAATCGAACCGGTGCGGCAGGACGTCTCACCTGCGGCCCATTGACCCCGATCAATGAACCCCGCTCCCACCGGGGGCAATCTCTCCTCATCGGAAGGGCCTGAAGCGTTCCAGCTTCCCTGCCCGTCTAAAGCGAGGAGAGAGACATGAAAATAAAATCGCTGTTGGTTGCGGGTGTTGCGGTTGCGGGTCTGTTCGCCGGTGCGGCTTTCGCCGACGTCTTCATGAAGGGTGAGGATGTCGCGAAGCTGATCGTCGGTAAGACGATCGAAGGTCAATATTTCAAGTGCGAAGCGACCGCCGGCGCGGGTCGCCAGGATTTCGCCGAGTTCTACGATCCGAGCGGCCGCATTCGTGGCCACGAACGCCCCTGCAGCCAGGCTGGCTCGTGGCACAATTACGGCGGCTCGTGGGAAGTGAAGAACGGCAAGTTCTGCGTCAATCTCGGCTCGGGACGGTCGAACGGTTGCTTCGATTACAATGTCGACAAGGACGGTACGCTGCGCCGCTTCAACGACAAGGGCGCGACCGACCTGACGTTCAAGATCTACGACGGAAACCCGGATCACCTCTGAGTTTCCGCACGGAGCGCACGGCCGGCCTATCTCCCCCAGACTCCCCCGGGGTCGGCCGTGCGGCTTCCTTCAATCATCTCGCGCACCGGCGTGGCTTCGATCGAGCCGCGCCTTTTTCATTTCACCGGAGCGCTGCTTCAGTTCGCGAAAAGAAGCCACAGCAGCGGCAGGAACAATGCGGTGGCGATGCCGTTGAGCGCCATGGCGACGCCCGAAAACGTGCCGGCCTGCAGGCTCACCTGAAAGGCCCGGGCCGTCCCCATGCCATGCGCCGCGACGCCCATGGCAAAACCGCGTGCCCGGCGATCGGTGACACCGACGAGATTGAAGAGCGCGCTGCCGCAGATCGCACCAACGCCGCCTGTGATGATGACGAAGGCGGCCGTGAGCGCCGGAATGCCGCCTATCTCCTTGGCAATGCCCATGGCGATCGGCGTCGTCACCGATTTCGGCGCCAGCGAGCGGATCGTCTCGACATCGGCGCCCAGCGCATAGCCGATCAGCACGGCCGACAGGACCGCCGTCACCGAGCCGACGAGAAGCGCGACGATCATCGGAAGAAGAGCACTCTTCACCTCGGTGAAATTCAGGTAGAGCGGCACCGCGAGGCCGACGGTCGCGGGTCCCAGCAGCCAGAGCAGCACCCAGCCGCCATGGCTGTAATCCGCATAGCTCGTCTGTGTCGAGACGAGGAGCGCGATGAGCGGCGCCGCCGCGATCAGGACGGGGTTGGCGAGCGGGTTGCCCTTTGCCTTGCCCTGCAGCCAGCGCGCGCCGAGATAGGCCAGGAGGGTGAGCGCGAGCCAGAGCGCCCCCTCACCCGCCACGGACCAGTCGACGGTCTTCCAGCCGATGTCGCTCATGGCCGATCATCCGGTGCGTTGCCCGTCAACTTCGCGGTCCAGTGAAAGGCGAGCGCGCCCGCAACCAGCGCGAGGCACGTCCCGCCGATGAGGGCGGCGACGATCGGCAGCAAATCCTGGCGCACCAGCGCCACATAGGCCATCACGCCGACACCCGCCGGAATGTAGAAGAGGTTCAGGTGATAGAGCAGGAATTCGGCCATGCGCCGGATCGGCTGGGGCACGCGGCCGTGAGCCGCGAGACCGGCGAGCAGGATCAGAATGCCGATCACCGTTCCCGGCACCGGCAGATGCAGCGCCGTCGCGATGAGCCCGCCCGCCAGGTTGCAGGCGACGAGCAGCAGAAACGACAGCGCATAAAGGAAAGCATCGCGCGCCGTCATCGCGTCAAAGCGGCTTGAAATGCTTGGAGAGCTTCAGGCCCTGGCGCTGATAGTTCGAGCCGAGCCCTTCGCCATAGAGAACCGCCGGACGATCCGTCAGTCGCTCATAGACGAGGCGGCCGATGATCTGGCCGTGCTCCAGAATGAAGGGAACGTCGTGGCTTCTGACTTCGAGCACGGCGCGGCTGCCGAGGCCGCCCGCTTCCTTCGCACCGAAGCCCGGATCGAAGAAGCCCGCATAATGAACGCGAAATTCACCGACCAGCGGATTGTAGGGCACCATCTCGGCGGCGTGGCTCGCCGGCACGTGCACGGCCTCGCGCGAGGCGAGGATGTAGAACTCGTCCGGGTCGAGAATAAGTCCGCTGCCGGCGCGAATGTGAAGCGGGTCCCAGAAATCGAGGACGTCATATCCGCCACGGCGATCGATGTCGATGAGGCCCGCATGGCGCTTGGCACGGTAGCCAACGAGGCCCGTCTCCTTGTCCGGCTGCAGATTGACGGTGAGGCCGAGACCGCCGTCGATATCCGCCGCACCGTCGACCAGCCCGACCTCTTCATGCAGGCGCTTCAGCTCGGCGTCGGAATGCGTCGGCGAACCGCGTCGGAAGCGTATCTGTGCGAGGCGCGAGCCCGGCCGCACCAGGATCGGAAAGGTGCGCGGCGAAATTTCGAGATAGAGGTGGCCCTTGTAACCCGGCGCCACCTGGTCGAACTCGGTGCCGAAATCCGTGATGACGCGGGTGAAGACGTCGAGCCGGCCGGTCGAGCTTTTCGGGTTGGCGGCAGCCGACGTGCGCTCCGATAGCGCCAGCGCCTCGACCAGCGGCACCAGATAGACGCAGCCGGTTTCGAGCACCGCCCCGTCCGTCAGATCGATCTTGTGCAGCGCCAGCTCCTCGACGCGCGCCATGACGCCCTTGTCGGGACCGGGCAGGAAACTCGCCCGCAGGCGATAGGCCTGGTTGCCGAGGCGGAGGTCGAGGCTCGCCGGCTGGATCTGTTCGCGTTCGATCTCGCGGCTCGCCCAGATTTCCTGCTCGCGGATCAGCGTCTGGATGCCATGCGCCGGCAGGATGCCCGTCGCATGCACCTGTCCGGGCCCTGCGCGGCGCAGCTCCGCCCCGTCATGGTCGGGAAAAAGATCGTCCGCCGCTTTCGTCATCTTGCCTTGCGCTTCCGGGCTGCGAAATTCGTAAGCCCCTTATAGGTCCACGCATCGAAGGCGGGAAGGGCCGAGAGGCGCCCGCCCTGCCAGCGATGCGTTCACTATTTGTACCGGAGCCTCATGATGCTAATCTCGACGGGCACTCTCCGCCGCGCGAGGAAAGCCCGATGCCTTCTGCCGAACCGGATGCCGGTCCTTCCTTCCGCTCCCTTTCTCAAGCCGAGTTTCAGGATGCCGCCGAAGCGGGCGATGTCATCGAAGGGGCGGAGCTTTCCGGCATCGACTGGAGCGATTGTCCCCAAACCGATATCAGGTTCAAGCACTGCCGGTTCGAGGAGGTCCGCTTCAAGGTGGCCGATCTCGAAGGCGCCACCTTCGAGGATTGCCTTTTCATCCGCTGCTCTTTCATGCGCACGAAACTGGCGACGGCGCGATTTTCAGCCTGCATCTTCTTCGATCGCGCGAGCTCCAAGGGCTGCGATTTCGCTCATGCCGAACTGCGCGACGCCACTTTCGAGCGCTGCAATCTCTCCGCCAGCACGTTTTCGAGCGCCAACCTCTATGGCGTCACAATCAAGGCTTCGAAAGTTTTGGGCGCCGATTTCGAAAAGGCAACCTTCGGCCGGACGATCGGTACGCGCCAGACCAGCACCCGCGCTTTTCTGCATCAGTCGATCTTCGACTCGTCCAATTTCTATGGCGTTTCCTTCGAAAGCTGCTCGCTGATGGGAAGCAGCTTGCGGCTCGCCGATCTGCGCCGCTGCGACTTCACCGATGCGGATATCTCGGATGGCGATCTCTCGGGCGCGGATATCGCCGAAGCCCGCTTCGACGGTGCCGATCTCCGCCGCGCCGAGCTTCAGGATTTCGACGTGACGCGCCTTTCGAGCTTTCAGGGATTAAAAGTCAGCCAGAGTCAGCAATCGACACTTCTCAAGGGCCTCGGCGTTCGCGTCTTTCCGGACTAACGGGTCCGGACTAGCGAATGCGCCTTGCCGCGCGTGCGCGCTTCACGTCGGCATGCTCCCGCGCGGCATCGAGTTCCATGCAGTGATCTTCCGCCCAGCGATCGAGCGCGATCAGCGCATTGCCGAGCGACTCGCCGAGCGGGCTCAGGCTGTACTCGACATGGGGCGGCACGGTGTTCATGTCCTTGCGAATGACGAGCCCGTTCCGCTCCAGTTCCTTCAGGGTCTGCGTCAGCATCTTCTGCGAGACGCCGCCGATCTTGCGCATGAGGTCGCCGTTCCGCATCGGCCCAACCTCCAGCGCGGTCAGAATGAGAAGCGCCCATTTGTTGGCGATAAGCTCAAGCGCATGACGCGCCGGACAGGTCGGATCGAAGACGCTTGGCGGCGTGAGTTTTTTCGCGGCGGAGGATTTCATGGTTACCGAAAGGTGCGTAGTTGTCTGTCGGTTACCATAGCCCGATACTGCAGCTCCGATCCAGATGTGTTCCCCGTCAGCAGGAGTTTCGAGCGATGGCAAAGCGTTTTCACCTTGGCTGGTTCACCAATTTCACCGCCGATGAATGGAACACCCCTTTCGCCAATGGCGGTTCGCCCTGGGATGGAAAATTCTATGTCGAGATCGCGCAAGCTCTGGAGCGCGCCTGCTTCGATTATCTGATGTTCGAGGATAAGCTCTCCGTGTCGGAAGCTTATGGCGGCACGACCGAAGTTTATCTGAAGCACGCGCTCGGCATGGTGCCGAAGCACGATCCGGCGCCGCTCGCCGCCGTCATCGGCGCCGCGACGAGCCATCTCGGCATCGTCGCGACCATGTCCACCATGGCCTATCCGCCGTTCCTGCTGGCGCGGCTCTGCTCGACCATCGATCACATCGCGGGCGGGCGTTTCGGCTGGAACATCGTGACGAGCGCCGAGAATGCGGCGGCACAGAATTTCGGCATGGACAAGCTGCCGCCGCGCGAGCTGCGCTATGAAATGGCGCATGAATATATGGACCTCGTCTATCGGCTCTTCGATTCATGGGAGCCGGATGCCGTCGTTATGGATCGCGAGACCGGCACCTATGCCGATTTCACGAAGGTTCATCCGGTCAATTTCGAGGGCAAGTATTTCAAGTCGCGCGGGCCGCTCAACACGGTGCGTTCGCCGCAGGGAAGGCCGACGCTGGTGCAGGCCGGCGGCTCGCCGAAGGGCCGCGACTTCGCCGCGAAACATGCGGACTCCATCATCGCGCTCAATAGCAGCCTCGAGGAGATGAAAACCTTCCGCGACGATGTGCGCGCCAGAGCCGAAGGCCATGGCCGCAATCCCGACGACATCAAGGTTCTCTTTCTGGTGGCGCCCGTTCTCGGCACGACCGAACAGGAAGCCCGCGACAAGCATGCGCGCATGCGGTCTGGCCCGCAGTTCATCGAATATTCGCTGGCGCTGATGTCGGCGATCACCGACATCGACTTCTCGAAATACGAACTCGACAAGCCACTGCCCGAGCGCCTCGTCACCAATGGCGAACAGGGCTCGCTCGATGCCTTCCAGCAATGGGGCAGCGGCAAGACCTTGCGCGAGCTCGTGCAGAATTCCTCGGGCGCCATCGCTTCGATCGAGTTGATCGGCACACCGGACCAAGTGGCCGACAAGATGGGCGACGCCATGGCGACCGTCGGCGGCGACGGTTTCCTGATCACGACACCCACGCAGGCGATCAGCCGGCGGGTGATCAACGAAGTCACGGAAGGCCTTGTGCCGGCGCTCCAGCGCCGGGGCCTCGTGCGCACGGAATACACCCACAAGACGCTGCGCGAGAACCTTCTGGCCTTCTGAAAGGCCTTCCCAACCTCGCCTTGACGGACAAGCCGGGCGCTCCTAAAGTCCCGGCCAGTTCGTGGTGATTTGAGCCGACCGGCTTGCGGCCACGTTAAACAAACCGCTAAAGAGGTCGGGTTTCGCGAAACCCCGATCCCTTGCCGGTCGGGGTTTTTTGCATTCCCGAGTTTGCACCCAAGGCAGGCGCATCATGACCAAGACATACCGGACCCGCACGTCGCTCGTTCACGGCGGCACCGTTCGCAGCCAGTTCGGCGAGACGAGCGAGGCGATGTTCCTGACCTCGGGCTACACCTATGAGACGATGGAGGCGGCCGAACGCCGCTTCAAGAACGAGGAGCCGGGCTTCGTCTACAGCCGCTTCTCGAACCCCACCGTCCGCATGTTCGAGGAACGCATGGCGCTGCTCGAAGGCGCGGAAGATGCACGCGCTACCGCGAGCGGCATGGCGGCGGTGACGGCGGCGATCCTCTGCCAGCTCAAGGCCGGCGATCACATCCTTGCCTCGCAGGCACTCTTCGGCTCCTGCCGTTTCATCGTGGAAGATCTCGCGCCGCGCTATGGCATCGCCTCGACGCTGGTCGACGGTCGGGATCTCGCCGCGTGGAAAGCCGCGATCCGTCCCAACACGAAAGTCGTCTTCCTCGAGTCGCCCTCGAACCCGACGCTTGAGGTGATCGACATCCGCGCGGTTGCCGAGATCGCGCATTCGGTCGGTGCGAAGCTCATCGTCGACAACGTCTTCGCGACGCCCATCCTGCAGAAGCCACTTCAACTCGGTGCCGACATCGTCGTCTATTCGGCGACCAAACACATCGACGGCCAGGGCCGCTGTCTCGGCGGCGTCGTGCTCTCGACCAGGCAATGGATCGACGAGAACCTCGCCAATTATCTTCGCCAGACCGGCCCTTCCATCAGCCCCTTCAATGCCTGGGTGATGCTGAAGAGCCTCGAAACGCTCGACCTGCGCATCCGCGAACATGCGCGGAACGGCGAGGCCGTGGCGCGTTTCCTCGAAGGCCATGCAAAGATCGCCCGCGTGCTTTATCCCGGCCTGCCGAGCCATCCGCAGCACGAACTTGCGATGAAGCAGATGGAAATGGGCGGCAACATCGTCGCCTTCGAGGTCAAGGGCGGCAAGGAAGCCGCGTTCCGTTTCGCCAACGCGCTCAAGGTCATCAAGATTTCGAACAATCTCGGCGATGCGAAAAGCCTCATCACCCATCCGGCGACGACGACGCATCAGCGGCTCACGCCCGAGCAACGCGCGGAACTCGGCATCGGCGAAGGCATGCTGCGCCTCTCCGTGGGGCTCGAGGACGCACAGGACCTGATCGAGGATCTGGATGCGGCACTCGGCCGCGCCTGAGCTTCAGTTAGCGCCGCACACACGTTGTTAACAGAGAGTTAGCGGATTCCGGCTAATGTGACTGAACGAGGGGGGACCATATGGCGAGCCTCGGTTGTCGCGGTTGTTTTTGCGTACCCGGGATACCCAGAAGGGCCCACGGAACTCACGGGGATGCTGCCCTCCCCGCAAGGACTGCAAGATGTACAGCGCTCAGACACACTCCATCCGCATTCAGGTCGAACCCACCTATCTCGAGGACCAGTCGGAACCCGAGCAGGATTATTTCGTCTGGGCCTATCACATCATCATCAAGAATTGCGGCGACAAGACCGTGCAGCTCCGTTCGCGCTACTGGAAGATCACGGATGCCTCCGGCCATGTGCATGAAGTGCGCGGCCCCGGCGTGGTCGGCGAGCAGCCGGTTCTGAAGCCCGGCGAAAGCTTCGAATATACGAGCGGCACGCCGCTCTCGACGCCTTTCGGCATCATGTTCGGCACCTACCAGATGGAAACGGACAAGGGCGAAAGCTTCAGCGTCGAAATTCCGGCCTTTTCGCTCGATTGCCCGCATATCTCCGCTTTGCCGAACTGACGGCGATTTCGCAAGACGTCTTCCCTGCTATGATGCCGTCCCATCCCTTCAGGACGGTGACATGGCCGCGAAACGCTTCACCACGCGCGAGATGATCGAGAAGCTCGTCAGCTTCGACACGACGAGCCGCAATTCCAATCTCGAACTGATCGCCTTCGTCGAAAATTATCTTTCCGGTCACGGCGTCGCCTGCCGGCTCATCGCCAACGAAGACGACACCAAGGCCAATCTCTTCGCGACGCTGGGGCCGAGCGGCCGCGCAGGCGGCATCGTGCTGTCGGGCCATACCGATGTCGTGCCGGTCGACGGGCAGGAATGGACGAGCGACCCCTTCACCATCGTCGAGCGTGAGGGAAAGCTTTTCGGACGCGGCACCAGCGACATGAAGAGCTTCATCGCCGCGGCGCTCGCCCATGTGCCGGACTTTCTTGCGCGCGGCCCCGAAATCCCGATCCATCTCGCGCTTTCCTATGACGAGGAGGTCGGCTGCCTCGGCGTGCGTCCGATGATCGAAAGCGTCATCCGTACGCTTCCCAGGCCCCAGGTCGTCATCGTCGGCGAGCCTTCGAGCATGAAGGTCGTCAACGCACATAAGGGCATCCAGTCCTATGTGACGAAAGTGACCGGCCTCGAATTTCATTCGAGCCAGACGCATCAGGGCGTCAGCGCGATCCAGCATGCCGCTGAACTCATTTCGTTCCTGATGAACCTCGCCGCAGAACTGCGCGAGCGTGGCGACGCGACC